>CADASG010000009.1 GCA_902790475.1 uncultured Ruminococcus sp.
GATGATGAGTCAGATCATATCACGTTTGGATATTGAACAGTATTTGACAAGTGTACCGGGTGTCGGCAAAGTAATTGCCGCCAGCTTTATTGCAGAGACGGGAGATTTCAATCGCTTCAGCGATTGGAAACAGGTACGCAAATTAGCCGGATTGAATTTGGTTGAACAAAGTTCAGGGCAGCATAAAGGAAAGACTACAATCAGTAAGAGAGGGCGCCCTGATTTGCGCAGAATCATATATATCATAGGCGATAAAGGAATGTTAGTAAGCACTGAAATGATGGAGTTTTACCAGTATCTGCGTCATCGACCAAACAATCAGCTAAAGCATGATCAAGCTGTTCTTGCAGTCGGGCTAAAGCTAATGCGCATTTTATTCCATGTCGTAAAGCACAGAGAGCTATATGATCCTCAAAAAGCTCTGGGAGAATACCGTATTTCTCAAATAGTTAATGCCGCCTAATTGTCCGTTCCGGACATAGGATACAAATAGCAGGTGAGGAAGGCTTTGGGCCACCCATTAAGGTATAACCTTGTGTTCTAGTGACAGCGCCTCACTTGCTCCCTTAAATCGGATGAAGGAATGTTTGAGCGTTTTCATAACGACTCTGATGGACATGATAGGGTTAATTCAGGGAGCTGCTTACATAACAAAATTTTCAGTTCACATACCTGTGGGCTTAATAAACTGCGGTCAAAACATGCACTTTTGCGCATCATAACGGAAATGAGACAAGCACATTTTCTTATTACACCGAATCCGTGTTTTTGAAAATTTCGCATTTCTATGAATTATTGAGAATAAACGAGTATTCGTAAGCAAGGGGTGGATAGGGAAGAGCCATAATTTATAGTTTATAAAGCGGTCAGGTTTGCTCCCTGACCGTTTATTTCAGCTCGCGTACTTAATGTCGGGCGTATTGGTAACTTCGGCATTTCGCGGGATAGAATTGTGCTATGGAAACAACGTTTCCTATATATGTCATTTCGAGCCCTTAACACGTTTCCTATATATGTCATTTCGAGCGGTGCCCGAAGGGCAAAATCACGAAGTGATTTAGTCGAGAAATCTCCCTGATAGAGAACAATGCTGCGTCGCTGAAGGAGATTTCTCCACGCGTTTTTTGGCTCGCGTACTTGACGTCGTATTAAAAAGGTAACCTCGGCGTTTCGCGGGATAGAATAGAAATATCGGAAGTTATGAGGGCAAAGGAAACGACGTTTTTTTCAGCTCGCGTACTTATCGTCGGGCGGTTTGGTAACTTCGGCGTTTCGCGGGATAGAATAGAAATATCGGAAGCTTTCAACTTTCCTCTTTCCCCTTCTCCGGTTAAACTTCCGAATCAGATTCACGCGAAATCGCGTGTTTTTTTATTGACTAAAATTCAAAAGTGCGGTACAATGGTTTTGTATGTGCAAATAATGACAGAGGGGTGATCATGTGGTATTTTCAAGCTTAGTGTTTTTGTTTGCGTATCTTCCGATAACCTTGCTGATTTACTACATTGTGCCGAGAAAGGGACGCAATCTGTTCCTGTTCTTTATCAACCTGGTATTTTACGGCTGGGGAGAACCGATGCTGGTTTTCCTGATGCTGTTCAACGTGCTTTTCAACTACATAGGCGGTTGGCTGGTGGACAAGTACCGTCAGGACGCCAAAAAGAAAAAGCTGTTTTTGGTGCTGACCTGTATACTGGATATCGGCATTCTTGCGGTGTTCAAGTACACCGGCATGGTGACCGACACGCTCAATATGCTGCCGTGGCTGAATATTCCCGATCTGAACATCAGCCTGCCTATCGGAATCAGCTTCTACACCTTCCAGACGATGAGCTATGTTATCGACGTGTACCGCGACGACGCACCCGTCAGCAAGAGCTTTATCAACTTCGGAACATATTTGGCGCTGTTTCCGCAGCTTATCGCGGGTCCCATCGTTCGCTACCGCGACGTTGCCGACCAGATGATCCACCGCCGCGAAACTCTCGCGCAGTTTACAAAGGGCGTTAAGATCTTCTGTATCGGTCTCGGAAAAAAGGTTTTGATCGCTAACCAGATGGGACTTATCACCAAAGCGCTGTTTGAAACGACGGGCGCTCAGCCTCACGGAGTGCTCGGCACCTGGTTCGGTATAGCGGCGTATACCTTCCAGATCTATTTTGACTTTTCGGGCTACTCCGACATGGCGTGCGGCTTGGGCAACATGCTCGGCTTTGAGTTCCTCAAAAACTTCAATTACCCGTATATCTCCAAATCAATAACCGAATTTTGGCGGCGCTGGCATATTTCGCTTTCGACCTGGTTCAAGGAGTATGTGTATATTCCTCTGGGCGGCAACCGCAAGGGGGTGAAGCGCCAGATCATCAACCTGCTAATCGTCTGGGGTCTGACAGGCTTGTGGCACGGCGCTGCGTACAACTTCATTTTCTGGGGACTGTACTACGGTCTGCTTCTGATTTTGGAAAAGTTTGTACTTAAAAAGTTTCTGGACAAGCTGCCCTCCGCGCTGCAGCACGTTTACACTATGTTCATTGTGCTTATCGGCTGGACGCTGTTCTATTTTACCGACGTCAACCGCCTGTTTGCAGCGCTGGGCGACATGTTCAACTTCGGCAACGGTATCATAAGCGACACCACGCTGAACCTGCTGCTCAGCAGACTGCCCGTGATGATCGTCGCGGCTGTCGCAAGCACTCCGCTGGCGGCGAAGCTCTACGAGCGCTTCAGGCACGCGCGGTTCATGTGGGCGGCGGAGTCGCTGTTTGTGGCGGCGGTGCTGTTTTTGAGCACGGCAAGTCTGGTAAACCAGAGCTATAATCCGTTTCTGTACTTTAGATTCTGATGGGGGTGAAAAAAATGACGCACAACGCAAAGGGCAGGCACTATGCCGAGTCCGAACGCCGGGGCGAGCCTTCCAAGGCGCCGCAGTATTTGCCAGCGTTTTTGTTTGTCGGCTTTATTTTCGCCATGGCGATCTGGTTTATCGCGGGTCCCAAGCTCAGCTACAGCGCCTCGGAAAAGCGCTATCTGCAAAAGTTCCCCGACGCGTCCTTTGAACACGTTAAGGACGGCACCTTCGGCAAGGAGTTTGAAACCTTTTTCGCCGACCAGTTCCCGGCAAGAAACATGTGGGTCGGCGTGAACGCTTACTCAATCTTGGCTGAGGGTAACAACGGCGCAAACGGCGTGTATAAATGCAAGGACGGCTACCTGATAAACAAGCCCGTGTCAAAGGACAACGGGATCATGAAAAATATAGGAGCTATCGAAGAATTCCACAGCCTTGACGCGGTGAAAAATGTTCCGGCTACGGTCATGCTCGCTCCTTCCACCGGCTATGTATGCGAGGACGTGCTGCCTGCGATACACGATAAGTACAACGACGACGAATACTTTGAGAGCGTAAAAAAATCCCTCGCGCAAAACGGAATAGGATTCACCGATCTGCGCGAGACGTTCAAGAGCGCTTACAAAAACGGCAGTCAGCTTTATTATAAGACCGATCACCACTGGAACACACGCGGCGCATATACCGCATACCGTCAGCTGTGTCAGACGCTGGGGCTGAAAGCGGCGGAGGAAAGCCTGTTTGTCAAGGAACCCACAGAGGGCTTCTACGGCACCACGTATTCCTCAAGCGGCTTTTGGCTGACTGAGCCGGATACGCTCGAGGTGTGGAACAACACAAGAAATACCGACAAAAATATACATGTGAAAATCACCGAGGGCAGCGGTTCGCAGGAATACGGCTCCATGTTCTTCCCGGATCATTTGAAGGAGGACGATAAGTATCCCGTGTTCATCGACGGCAACCATGCGCTTACGGAGATCACAAACACCAACGCCGAGCGCGGTACGCTCGTGGTCATAAAGGACAGCTTCAGCCACTGCATGGCTCCGTTTTTGGCTGAGAATTATAAAAAGGTCGTGCTGGTGGATCTTCGTTATTATAAGATGGAAAACGTATCTGCTCTGGTTCAGCGCGAAAAACCCGAACAGCTGCTGGTGCTCTACGGAATAGATAACCTCGCCACCGACACCGACCTCGTGTGGCTGCAGTAAGATTGCGATACGGAGCGGATTTTTCTGTCGGCGGTTTTTTGTCCGGGTGTTGATAGAAAATATCCTTACGTCCGGCAATGAACAAAAAGCCTTCTCCCAAGAGAAGGCTTTGGTGCGGCGACAGACGTTGTTTTCCTGTCCGCATGTTGATAGGAGCAAAAAGTTTAATGCAACAAACTCGGACGCGCAATGCGCGCCCCTACGCCGACAATGGATATTTTTCATTCAATTGCGATAAAAATAAAACCGTTTTCGCAATACCGACAGTTTACCTCACGATGTCATTTCGACCAAGTGGAGCGAAGCGGAACGCGTGGAGAAATCTCCTTGGAGGTGAACCGTGGCTTCCTTTCAGGGAGATTTCTCGACTATTCGCTGCGCGAATTCGGCTTACGCCGACCGCTCGAAATGACATATGGAGGAAATGTGCCGACGTTATTTTCTTGTCCGCATGTCGATATAAGCAGAATGTTTTGCGCAGCACCCTCGGGCGCACACGCAGGTGCGCCCCTACGTAGAAAAGGAAAACGGCGACGTTTTCTCGCGTAATGGCGATGTTACTTATCGTGCCGCACCATGGTCCGCGAGCTGACAGCGGCGGTACGCCGCCCTCGGACGCGCAATGCGCGCCCCTACGAAGTTGAGGAAAACGATGATTAAGAAAACGCCGTTTCCATTGCCCTCACAGCTTCCCGTAGCACAATTCTATCCCGCGAAACGCCGACGTAACCGATAAACCCGACGTTAAGTACGCGAGCTAAAATAAACAGAAAAAGCCCTGCCGGAGTGGGCAGGACTTTTCCGTCTGTAAAAAATGAGGGGTACAATCGCGGGTCTCTGAATCGACCCGCCTTGAGGAGGGTAGAACAATCATACTCGACGGTTGCGGTTCCGTCTTTTGAGTACATTGTTATTAAACACTATTTTTATGAAAACTGTGTGAAATATGCTTGAATTTATATTGAAATTTTTGAAATAAATTTTTTGATTTATTTAAAACAAATGTTTGCTAAATCAAAAGAGATATGTTATAATATAATTGATAAGCAGTATACTAAGTTTTCGGGGGATAATGATATGAAAGCTTTAAGCAAAAGTCAACAGAAGATCCTGGACTATTTGAAGCAGTGCTCCTGCGACGGCAGGGTTCCCAGCGTTCGTGAGATCTGCGACTACGTAGGACTTAGATCGACCTCAACCGTACACCACCATTTGTTGGCGCTGGAGGATAAGGGACTGATCTCGCGCGAGCACGGCGTGAACCGCTGCATCCAGATAACGGGCGAAACCAGAAGCGTCGGAGTTGCGGTGCTGGGCAGAGTCGCCGCAGGCAATCCCATAGTCGCGGAAGAGGACATTGAGTGCTATGTTCCCGTACCCGAGCAGCTTAAACGAGGAAGAGAGCTGTTCGCGCTGCGTGTCCAGGGCGAAAGTATGATAAACGCCGGGATCTTCGATAACGATATCGTGATAGTCCACCGCACGCCCGTAGCGGAAAACGGAGAGATCGTTGTGGCGCTGGTGGAGGATTCCGCTACCGTCAAGCGTTTTTACAGAGAGGACGGTCACTATCGCCTGCAGCCCGAGAACGACGATTTTGAACCCATAATCGTTGGCGAGGTCGTGCTGCTGGGCAGGGTGATATCACTTGTGCGTAACTATGAATGATACTTTTTGCGGAGATAAAACAATGAAAAATATATGTGTATTCGGCTCGTCAAGCGAAAGCATTGACGAGCAATATCTGCGCCACGCCGAAGAGCTCGGCAGTATGCTGATCCAAAACGGCTACAGCGTGGTTTTCGGCGCAGGCAAATACGGCGTTATGGGCGCGGTCGCAAGGGGTGTAAAGGCGCAGAACGGCGAGCTGATCGGCGTCAGCCCCGAGTTCTTTACCGAGCTGAACGTGCTTGACGACGGCTGCACCGAGCTTATTTTGACCGAAACCATGCGCGAGCGCAAGGCGGTCATGGAGGACAGATCGGACGCTTTTGTGATCTGCGCCGGAGGAATAGGAACCTTTGAGGAATTCTTTGAGGTTATCACGCTCAAGCAGCTGCAGTGCCATGAAAAGCCCATCATAATCTATAATGACAACGGTTTTTACGATCAGCTGCTGGATCTCATACACAGCTCGGTGGAAATGCGGTTTATGTCGCCAATGGTCAATAACCTGTATTCCGTTGCAGGGAGCATCAGCGAGGTGCTCAGTCAGCTCGCAGACTACGTTCCCTTTACTTACAAAAAATACGAGTGAGGCGGATCATGGCGGATTACTGTGAACAGTGCGCGCATTATGTCACCGACGAGGAATTCGGCGACTATTGCAGCGTGAACTTAGACGAGGACGAAATGGAACGCTTTTTGACGCAGAGCGTTAAAAGCTGCCACTATTTTCAGCTTTACGACGAATACAAGATAGTCCAAAAGCAGAATTAGCGGCAGGAACGGAGATTGCTATGAGAATGATTTTTACCATACTGGTGTGCAAGCTGCTGCGCATAATAGGCAAGGCGGTCGGCAAGGGCAGCAGCCTGCCCGGTCAGGTCGCGTTAAAGCTCTGCCCCGATATTTTGAGCAGGGTCAAGCTGCCGTCATATATTATCGCGGTCACGGGCAGCAACGGCAAAACCTCGACCGTGGAAATGATCGCGCATATCCTGACAAGCAACGGAAAAAAGGTAGCGTGGAACAAGGAAGGCTCCAACCAGATAGAGGGAGTCACCACGCTGGTGCTGAACAGCGCCACACTCGGCGGCAAAGTGAAAAGCGATATTTTGCTGATCGAAAGCGACGAGCGCTTCGCAAAATATACCTTTCGCTATATCAAGCCCACCCACTACGTGATCACTAACCTGTACCGCGACCAGCTCACGCGAAACGGTCATCCCGAATGGGTCTACAATGCGCTGAAGGACAGCATCCACGAGGGAACGCAGCTGATTTTGAACGCCGACGATCCGCTGGTGTCACGCTTCGGCGCGGACAGAAAGGACGTCGTCTGGTTTGGCGCGGACAAGCTGTCGAGCGATACCGAAACGCTTGAAAGCGTGTATAACGACGGCGCCTACTGCCCCGTGTGCAAGGCTCCGATGACCTATACCACCCACCACTACAACCATATCGGTCACTATAGATGTACCGAATGCGGCTACAGGCGGCAGGATACCGAATACACCATCACGGCTGTGGATCTGGACAAGGGCGTAATGGAGATCGACGGCAAATACCGCATTTCGCTCGCGCTGAAATCGCTGTATAATATCTACAATATCCTGTCGGCGTATACCGTGGCGCGTATCGCAGGTATCAGCGGAGAGAAGATCGCCGCCGATATGAACAACTACGTGCTGCAAAACGGCAGGGTGATCACATTTACGCTGGGAAACCGCAGGGGAACGCTGCTTACCTCAAAGCATGAGAACAGCATTTCCTACGACCAAAGCCTCCGCGTAGCCTGCGCGTACAAGGAAGGCTGCGACGTTATGATCATAGTTGACGCGGTCAGCCGCAAGTATTTCACAAGCGACGTGTCGTGGCTGTGGGATATCGACTTTGAAATGCTGCGCAGTCCAAACGTGCGGCAGATCGTGCTCGCGGGTAAGTATGTAAACGATTTGGCGGTGCGTTTTTCCTATACGGACATTCCAAACGACAAAATCAAGCTTTTTGAGGATATCGACGAAGCGGCGGACTATCTGAACTCCGACCGCAAGGAGTATATCTATGTGATAACCTGTTTCTCGGACAAGGGCAAGTTTTTGGGAAAGGTAAAGGTTGACTGACATGAAGCTGCTTCATTTATACGACGACATCATGAACCTGTACGGCGACTACGCCAATGTTGCGGCGCTGCGCAGGATCCTGGAAAACAGCGGAGAGACCGTAACTGTTGATAAGATAAGTCTCGGCGGTCAGGCTGAACTGACGGACTACGATTTTGTGTACATCGGCTCCGGCACCGAGGAAAACCAAAAATTAGTCATGAAGGATCTCGCGCGTTACCGCGAATCGCTAAAGGCTTATATTCAGGACGGCAAAACAGCGCTGCTTACCGGCAACGCCTTTGAAATGCTCGGAAAAAGCGTTACGGACAGCGAAGGCAAGGTACACGAGGGCTTGGGGCTGTACGATTTCACCGTCACCGAGCAGAGCAAAACACGGGTAACGGGCGACGTGATTTACGAGTCGGATTTTCTTGACAAGCCGCTCGTGGGTTTTGTCAACAAGTGCAGCGAGATACAAGGTATAAAAGACAGCCTTTTCACCGTAAAGATGGGCTTGGGCGACTTTGAGGGCGCCAAAGCCGAGGGCATACGCGACCGAAACCTGTTCGGAACCCACCTGACGGGACCCGCGCTGATAAAGAATCCGCACCTTTTGGCTTATATCGCGCAGTGCGTAACGGGCAAACAGCCCGAGACCGCCTATTTGGAGCACGAGCGCGCCGGCTACGAGATAACGCTGAACGAGCTGACCAAACGCACAGGCGAAAGCTGACGCGGATCACAGAGCACGCCAAAGTGCTCTACCGGGAGCAATGCCAACACTTAGAAAATATTTATGTTGTTATAATCAGCGACAAAAAACGCAGATGGATTTCCTCTGCGTTTTTCGTTTGATATTATTTTGATTCGTCCGTCCATTTAAAGCCGAGATCCGTAAGCTCGCGCAGGGTTTTTTCCATATTGAAGGCGGTGTTAAAGCCGTCCTGCTTCATGCGGTAATACAGCGACAGGATCGCCGCGTCTCTGTCGTCGCCGTTTTCGGCAAGCTTTGCGGCGAACTGAGCGTCCGAAATCATTTCGGCACCCGTCAGCTGTCCTATTCCGCGTACAAACGGATTCATGATATGCCAAATACAGCCTGTGCCGCCGTTTTCCGCGAGAAGCACGATCGCTCCCGCAGCCTCGTCAACCGCGGTGGAATCATACAAAACGTCAGCCATGCTTTCGGGATATACGCCCAGCTTCTTAAAGGCAGCGAGCTGCGACGCAAGACCGTTTTCATCGGCGTTGATCTGGAATTTGCTGTCCGAAACACGGGCTGTCAGATTGCCCACGCGGAATATGGTCGAAGCGACCCCTTTTCCGCGCGCCGAGAGCACCAGCTCCTCACCCTGATATTTTGTTTGGATATACGGATTCTGAATGATCTCCTGACCGATATCAAGCACGTCCTCGGTCAGCGTTCCGTTTGAGTTAAAGCCCGAAATCGCGTAAGAGGAAATGTGGTAGAGCTGAGCGTCCGCGTTCGCGCAAAAACGGATAACCTCACGCGTGCCGTCAACGTTTACTTTATACGAAGCCTCTCCGCTGCCGACATGGCTTACAAGAGCCGCTGCGTGGAACACGGTATCGGTTTTTTTACAAAGCCGCTCATATTCGTCCTTTGAAAGTCCCAAATCGGGCTTGGTGATATCGCCTGTCACCAAACTGACGTTATCATATTCGGGAATACCGTAATACTC
Organism: uncultured Ruminococcus sp.; assembly: GCA_902790475.1. Lineage (GTDB taxonomy): Bacteria > Bacillota > Clostridia > Oscillospirales > Acutalibacteraceae > Ruminococcoides. The sequence continues at coordinate 9,533 of CADASG010000009.1, forward strand.
GCGCGCTTTCTCAAACTTCTCCGCGTTTCTTACGAGGCACACGATATTTTTTCCGCGCTGTGCAAGCTCGCTAAGCAGGTGCATTCCCAAAAATCCGCCCGCGCCCGTCAGCAGCACATTGCCGCCCGGCTTGAGCTTCTCATTATTTTGAGAGATAAAGCGGTTGATATCCGCCTTTTTTATGCCGTCGCTTATGGAGCGTTCCGCGCTGTCAGGAGCGCTGTACTCAGACAGCCTGCGAATGGTTCTGCATTCGTACACCACGGAGGGATCGCAGCGCATAAGCATCGCAAGGTGGATCGCTGTCAGGCTGTCAAGACCGCAGTCAAACAGGTTTTCGTCGATTCCGATCTCACCGGCGTTGGGAAGAAGCTGTTTGACCGACTCGGCGATTTGCCTCTGCGACTCGTTTTGAGGAAGCGTGATATTCTTTTTGCCGCTGCCGTCGTCAGTCAGCTCCTTCATTACCTCCGCGCGACGGATTTTCAGCGAGGTCGTCATCGGGAACGGCTTTGAACGGAAACGCACATCGGGGATCTTGGAGTAATTCGGCATAGCTTCATTGAGCTTATCCACCGCTGCGCTGACCTCGCGCTGTTTTTCCTCCGAGTTATCCTTAAGGAACAAAACCGCGGTCAGGTGATTGTTGAGCGAGCACACCATCGCCGAAGCCACGCCGTCAATGTTCAGAAGCTTGTCCTCTATCGCCTCGGGATAAATCTTCTCGCCGTCGGCGGTTTTTATCATATTGTCCTTTCTGCCAAGAATAATGACATAGCCCTCGTCGGTGATCTCAGCCAAATCTCCCGTATGAAACCAATCGCCCTCCATCACCTTAGACGTAAGCACGGGCATTTTGTAGTAGCCCTTCATTATCATATCGCCGCGCAGACAAAGCTCTCCGTCGGAAAGCTTCATCTCCATTCCCTTGACATAGGGAGCGCCTGCTTCCAGCGGACGTATCGACGCGTCGCAGTTTGCCAAACATCCGCCCGTGGATTCCGTAAGACCGTAGCCCACGAATACGGTGATACCCGCTTTCGCGAGGATATCTATGACCTCCCTGCTCGCAGAAGCTCCGCCTATCGTTATCCTTCTCAGTCTGCCGCCCAAAAGCATTTTCATTTCATCGATCGTTTTACCCGCCTTCAAGCCCTGAGCGATCATATTTGCCACCAGATTCGCGAGAGCGGGAACGGCGACGACGATCGTGATGCCGAAGCGCGTAAGGTTCGGGAGCAGATTAGCCATGCTGTCGTTGATGCAGATCGTGCCGCCCAGATACAAATACTTCATCTGTCCGACAAATATCTCGAAGCAGTGATGTATCGGCAGCACCGAAAGCAGCCTGTCTCCGGGAACGCAAAGCGGTACGGGGCCGATAACGTCGGCGATTATTCCCCTGTGGGTGATCATTGCCGCCTTCAGCGCGTCGCCCGAGGTGCCCGAGGTAAACATCAGCGAAGCTAACGCGTCGCAGTCTACCTTCATATCCTTAAGCTCCAAAGCCGTTTCGGGTGCGGCTTCGGGGAAGTCCTCCATAGTCAGCACTTCCTCGACCTGCTTGCAGTTTTCAAGGATATGATCCTTGAGCGCTTCGTATTTGCGAGAAAGGAACACCACGGAAACATCGGCAAAATCCAGCTGAGCCGCGATTTGTTCCATACTCAGCTTAACGTCCGTGGGCACGGAAATATTGGAGCTGCACATGATACCGTAATACACGTTTATCCACGAGTAAGAGGTATCGCCGATCAGCGCCATTTTTTGGCGCGTACCGAAACGCGAGGTTATCCACGCGGCAGTCCGCGCCGCTTCGCCGCGCAGCTCCGCAAATGTTTTTGATACAAGCTTTTCCCCCTCGCCCCAAACGTAGGCTTCAATATCGCCGTATCGTTCTGCGGTATACTCTAAAAATTCATTTAATGTTTTCATAATAATGTCCCTTCGCCGCCGCATTACGCGCGGCTATTTAATTGATTTGATTTTACCATAAATAACAACTATATACAATGTTCTGATTTTACAATTATTCAATCGGTTTTTTAGTGAATACTTATAAATATCTATCGCATTCTTTTGATAAATCTCAGAGATTCCCCGAACCGATTTCAGCTCCCTTTTTTATGTGAACGATTGACAAAGAGGCGTTCTGTTGTTACAATAGAAATACCGAAACACTCATACGGTGAGGAAGATGATAATGAGTAAAATGAACCTTGCCATGCTGTGCGACTTCTATGAGTTCACCATGGCGAACGGCTATTTCAAAAACGGCATGTATAAAAAGAACGTCTATTTTGACGTGTTTTTCCGAAAAGTCCCCGACGACGGCGGCTTTGCCATAACCGCCGGACTGGAGCAGGTGATCGACTATCTTAAAAACCTGCGCTTTTATGAGGAGGACATCGAATATCTGCGCTCAAAGGGAATATTTGACGAGGAGTTTCTGGCATATCTGCGCGACTTCCGCTTTACGGGCGACGTATACGCGATCCCCGAGGGTACGCCCGTGTTCCCCAACGAGCCTGTGCTGACGGTCAAAGCGCCTGCGATCGAGGCGCAGCTTATCGAGACCTTTGTGCTGCTCTGCCTTAACCATCAAAGCCTGATCGCCACCAAAGCCAACCGCATCGTGCGCGCGGCTCAAGGCAGAGCGGTGATCGAGTTCGGCTCACGACGCGCTCAGGGCGCGAGCGGCGCCGTAGTCGGAGCGCGTGCGGCGTATATCGGCGGCTGCGTCGGCACAGCCTGCACCCTGACCGACGAGCTCTACGGAGTACCTGCCGGCGGCACCATGGCTCATTCGTGGGTGCAGATGTTTGATAACGAATACGAGGCGTTCAAAACCTTCGTGGAGCTGTATCCCGACAATCCGACGCTGCTGGTAGACACCTACAACACACTGAAAAGCGGAGTTCCAAACGCTATAAAGGTGTTCAAAGAAGTGCTGCTCCCAATGGGCAAGACGCGCTGCGCCATCAGACTCGATTCCGGCGATATCTCCTATCTTTCCAAAAAAGCACGCAAAATGCTCGACGACGAGGGGCTGACCGACTGCAAGATCACCGCTTCAAACGCGCTGGACGAAAAGCTTATCCGCGACCTGATGATGCAGGGAGCGCAGGTGGACACCTTCGGCGTGGGCGAACGGCTGATAACCTCTCAAAGCTCCCCCGTGTTCGGCGGCGTGTATAAGCTTGTGGCGGTGGAAAACGACGCAGGCGAGATCGAGCCCAAGATCAAGGTCAGCGAAAACACCGCGAAGATCCCCGTTCCGCATTTCAAAAAGGTTTACCGCTACTACGACAACGAGAGCGGCAAGGCGCTTGCCGACGAGCTCTGCGTTTTTGACGAGGTGGTGGACGACAGCAAAAACCACATTATCTTTGACCCCAACGCGACCTGGAAAACCAAGGAGCTGTACAATTTCACCGCGCGGGAGCTGATGAAGCCGATATTCCAAAACGGAGTATGCGTCTATCAGTCTCCCTCCATCCAAGAGATCGCCGACTACTGCCGCGAGCAGGTCGATCTGCTTTGGGACGAGGTGAAGCGTTTTGAAAATCCCCACTCCTACTATGTGGATATCTCGGAACGCCTTTACGAGATCCGCAGTATCCTTCTCAGCGTTCATAAAATGTAAAAAAGGAGAGTTGAAAAATGATTTGTCCCAAATGCAACTCGCAAATAGATGATGACTTCAAGTTTTGTACCATGTGCGGCGCTCTGCTGAAAGGCGATGATCCTGACGGATCGTCCGCGCCTGCGGCTGACGATATCCAAAACGAGCAGCCCGAGCATGAGCCTCAGCCCGAACAGCCTGATACTCAGCCTCAGCCTGAGCAGCCCGAGTATGAGCCCCAGCCCGAGCAGCCCGATACTCAGCCGCAGCCTGAGCAGCCTGTTTATGAGCCGCAGCCCGAGCAGCCTGTTTATGAGCCTCAGCCCGAGCAGCCTGTGTATCAGCCTCAGCCCGAGCAGCCTGTGTATCAGCCTCAGCCCGAGCAGCCCGAGCATGAACCGCAGCCCGAGCAGCCTGTGTATCAGCCCCAGCCCGAGCAGCCCGTATATCAGCCGCAGCCCGAGCAGCCCGTGTATCAGCCTCAACCCGAGCAGCCCGTGTATCAGCCTCAGCCCGAGCAGCCCGTATATCAGCCGCAGCCCGAGCAGCCCGTATATCAGCCGCAGCCCGAGCAGCCTGTTTATGAGCCGCAGCCCGAGCAACCTGTGTATCAGCCGCAGCCCGAGCAGCCCGTGTATCAGCCCCAGCCCGAGCAGCCTGATACTCAGCCGCAGCCCGAGCAGCCTGTTTATCAGCAGAATGTATTTCAGCAGAATCGGAATCAGGCTCCCTACCCCAATTCAAACGCGCAGTACTCGCAGCAGTTCCAACAGTTTCAGCAGTCAAACCAACAGTTTAAGAACCCCAACTACGCCAATCAAGGCTATCCCTACAATCAGGCAAAAGACTTAGGCTTTCCGCAGGCTCAGAAAAAGAGCAACGTACTGCCGATCGTCATTATTTCGGCGATAGCGCTGTTTGCGGTCGCGGGCATTGTGTTCGGTATCATTCTGGTTTTCTCCGGCGGAGGAAGCAGCGAAAAGATAGTAGCGCACTTCACCGAGGCTGTCAATAAGCGCGACATTAATTTGATCAAGGATGATGTTTTCCCCGAATTCGCAGGTATTTTAGAGGATAACTTTGACATCGCCGCGCTGACACGCACTATTCCCTCCAACGTTAAGCTTGAAACAAAGGTGACCAACAAGGAGATCTCCAAAAAAGGCGACTTGAAATTTGACAGGTACGCAAAGCTGATCGCGGATAATGTTGACTCGGTCGCAAGTGAAGCGGATATCACCGAGCGCAATATCCTGACGGTCGTTATGTCCGCAAAGGGAATGGAATCCTTAGGCACCCATACCTTCTACTTCGACACCGTGCGCGTCAAGGGAAAATGGTATCTGGTCAACATGAACGAAGAAAGGATCGCGCTCGATTCCTTCCTTTCATACGCGAACTGATTTTTTCATTGTTTTCCTATAAGAAAGACGAGCAGAAGGCTCCATGCCTCCTGCCCGTCTTTCCCTTATGCAGAAAAAACAGCCTTGCCTGAGCAAAGCTGTTTTATAAATACGCTTATTGGTTCTCGTTGTTTTGATTTATGCGTTTTTCCAGCTCTTCCCTGCCTACGGCGAGCATGAGCTTTATGCGGTTTTCCTGGTTTACCTTCGGCGCGCCTGGGTCGTAGTCGATGGTCACTATATTGGCGTTGGGCATTACCTCTTTGATTTTGCGGATAGCGCCCTTGCCGTTGATATGATTCGGCAGACAGCCGAACGGCTGTGTACACACGATGTTTTCATAGCCGTTTTCGGCAAGCTCGAGCATTTCGGCTGTGAGCAGCCAGCCCTCGCCCATCTTGCTTCCGTAGCCGATCACGCCCTTGACGAGCTCCTTGGTGTGGTTGTAGCGGTGCGGCGGCACAAAGTTGAACCGCTCAGCCGCCTCTACCATCAGCGTTTCAAGCTTGATAACGTAATCGAGAAGGCGTTTGCAGACCTCATATTTCAGCCTGTTGCCGCCGAACATTTTGTAGTCCTCTATGCGGTTGTCTACCTTGAACGCGGCAAAGCCCATGATGCCCGGCACGCAAACCTCGCAGTCCTGCTCCGCCAAAAAATCCTCCAAGCCGTTGTTTGCCATTTTGGAGTACTTTACATAGATCTCGCCGACTATGCCCACCTTTACCTTCGGGGTTTTGTTCAGCTCGATTTTTGAAAAATCCTTGGTGAGCTTGTGCAGGTTCTCGTCGATCTCCTCGAGCGTGTAGCCCCTGCCCTCAACAAGCAGGTTGGAAATGCGCTCGCTCCAGGTTTCCACCAGCTTCATGGTCTCGCCCTTGTTCACCTCATAGGGCTTGGTCTGGTTTGACAGCAGCATGAGCTGGTCGCCGTATACCAAACCGCCCACAAAGCGGCGGATAAGGGGGATCGTCAGTGAAAAGCCGGGATTCTTTTCCATGCCGAACGACAGTGAGATAACGGGCACAAATTCAAAGCCCGCCTTTTTGAGCGCCTTGCGCAGCAGAAAAATATAGTTGGACGCACGGCAGCCGCCTCCCGTTTGGGTGAGCATCAGCGCGGTCTTGTGAACGTCGTATTTGCCGCTCTGCAGCGCGTGGATAAACTGACCGATGACCAGCAGCGCGGGATAACAGGTATCGTTGTGGACGTATTTCAAGCCCGTCTGCGCGATCTCGGGTCCCACGGTCTCCAGCAGCTCCATTTTGTAGCCGTAATGCTTGAACACATTTATCAAAATGCGGAAGTGTATCGGCGACATGTTGGGAGCCAGGATGGTGTATTCCTTTTTCATCTGCTTGGTGAAAATCAGGCGGTCGCTTTTCTTGTCGTATTTTAATTCTGCCATAGCGCAGTTCCTTTCAGACCACGGCTCAGTCGTTGTCGATCGCGGCAAGCAGACTGCGGATACGGATTTTCACCGCGCCGAGGTTTGTGATTTCATCTATTTTAATTTGAGTATATATCTTGTTTTCGGCTTCAAGTATCTCGCGCACCTCGTCGGTGGTTATAGCGTCTACGCCGCAGCCAAAGGACACAAGCTGGACGAGCTCCATATCCTTTCGCGTAGTGACGTACTTTGCCGCCGCGTAAAGCCTTGAATGGTATGTCCACTGATTGAGCACGTGGGTGGTAAAACGCTCCACACGCGGAGAAACAACGTCCTCGCTGACTATCGCTACGTCAAAGCTCGAGATCAGCTTGTCGATACCGTGGTTGATCTCAGGGTCGATGTGGTAGGGTCTGCCTGCCAGCACAAAGATTTTTTTGCCCTCTTTTTCGGCTCGGGCAATGATCTCGTCGCCCTTGGCTATGACCTTGCGGCGGTACTGCTCCTGTTCCTCGTAAGCCTTTTTTGCGGCTATGCGCACCTCGTTGAGCGTGAGGTCGGGGAAATAGAACGACAGCCGCTCATACGCCTTGCCCGGGAAATCCTTGGGGCGGTGGATACCGAAGTATTCCTTGATGAAGTGGACCTTTTTAATGTCCTTCATGTTGTTCTTAATGACCTCGGGATAGTACGCAACAACGGGGCAGTTGTAGTGATTGTCGCCCAAATGCTCGTCAAAATTATAGGAAAGACAGGGATAGAAGATAGTTTTTGCGCCCTCGTCAATCAGCGTCTGGATGTGTCCGTGCATAAGCTTCGCAGGGAAGCATATCGTGTCGCTGGGGATCGTCTGCTGACCGCGCTGATAAAGCTTTCGGTTGGAGAACGGAGACTTGAACACCTCGAATTTCAGCTCGGTGAAGAAGCGGTACCAGAACGGATACAGCTCAAACATGTTAAGTCCCATGGGGATGCCCAGCTTGCCGCGCAGTCCCTCAACGGGCTTGTAGCTGTTGAGAAGCTCCAGCTTGTATTCATACATATTCAGTCCCGTGACAGGCGCCTTTCGCGTTACGGGACGCTCGCAGCGGTTGCCGGCTATAAACCGCCGTCCGCCGCCGAAGGAATTTATGGTAAGGCGGCAGTTGTTGCTGCACATGCCGCAGTTTGTGACCTTGATCTCGTGAACAAAATTGCGCAGGGTCTCCCGGTCAGCCAGCCGGCTCTTGCCGCTGCCCTTTGATTTTTTGCGGGCGTACAGCGCGGCGCCGTATGCGCCCATCAGTCCTGCTATGTTGGGGCGAACTACCTCGGTGCCCATTTCCATTTCAAAGGAGCGCAGCACCGCGTCGTTCAAAAAGGTTCCGCCCTGAACGACTATTCGCTTGCCCAGCTCGTCGGGGCTTGACGCGCGGATGACCTTGTAAAGAGCGTTTTTGACAACGCTCAGCGAAAGTCCTGCCGAGATGTCCTCGATGGTCGCGCCGTCCTTCTGCGCCTGCTTGACGCTGGAATTCATGAACACCGTACAGCGCGAGCCCAAATCAACGGGACGTCCGGCAAACAGTCCGAGACGGGAGAACTCCTCGATCTCATAGCCGAGAGCGTTGGCGAAGGTCTGCAAAAAGCTTCCGCAGCCTGAAGAGCAAGCCTCGTTTAGAAAGATATTGTCGATTGCGCCGTTGTGTATCTTAAAGCACTTGATATCCTGTCCGCCGATGTCGATGATAAATTCCACATCGGGCATAAAATGCTTGGCGGCGGTAAAGTGGGCAATGGTCTCCACTATGCCGTAATCCGCGTCAAAGGCGTTTTTGATGATATCCTCGCCGTAGCCGGTCACAGCGGACGAAACCACGTTGAGGGATGGGTTCTGCTCGTAGATCTCCTCTAAAAACGCCTTGATGATCTCCACGGGATTGCCCTTGGAGGGCAGATATTTTGAATACAGCAGCTCGCCGTCGTCGTCGATCACCACACCCTTAACGGTGGTGGAGCCTGCGTCCATGCCGATATACGCCTTGCCCTTGTAGCCCTTGAGCTCCTTTTGCTTAACGGTCGCTTTGGCGTGACGCGCCTTGAACGCGTCGTATTCCGCCTGACTGCGGAACAGCGGCTGATTGAAGGCAAAGTTGCCCGAGCCGCGGTAGTTTTTAACTTTTTCGATAGTTTCGTCAAAATCAATAGGCTGATCCGCGCACAGCGCCGCGCCGCACGCAACGTAGTAGAGCGAGTTCTCGGGACAGATGCCCTTGACGCCCAAGGTGCGGTCAAAGCAGTTGCGCAGCTCGCTCATAAAGGTGAGAGGTCCGCCAAGATAAACGACCTGACCTTCGATCTCACGACCCTGAGCCAGTCCCGCAACGGTCTGGCTTACAACGGCGTTGAAAATACTCTCAGCAATATCCGCCTTTCGAGCCCCTTGATTGAGCAGCGGCTGGATGTCGGTTTTCGCGAACACTCCGCAGCGTGAGGCGATGGTGTAGGTCTTTTCATGCTGCTTTGCCAGCTCGTCCAGATCCTCCAGCTCAACGTTGAGCAGAGTAGCCATCTGGTCGATGAACGCGCCCGTGCCTCCTGCGCAGGTGCCGTTCATGCGCACCTCCAAGCCGTTTGTCAAAAAGAGGATCTTTGCGTCCTCGCCGCCCAGCTCGATCACCACGTCGGTGCCGGGAAGAAAGGTGTTCGCCGCCACACGGGTAGCGTAGACCTCCTGAACGAACTCAATGCCGCAGTCCTGCGCCACTCCCATTCCCGCGGAGCCCGACAGCGCTACCGCCGCGTTCTCCACTCCGTCGATCTCGCCTCTGACCTTGGTTAAAATCTCCGCGATCTTGTCCGTGATCTGCGAGAAGTGACGTTCATATATACTGTAAATCAGCTTGTTGTTATCGTCGAGCACAACACACTTTATCGTGGTTGAGCCGATATCAAGTCCTAACTTCACAATTTTCCTCCGTAAAGAGATACTTATCCATAATCGCTAATATCATATTATAACTCATTATTAAACAAAATGTCAATATGTTCGCATAACGGATTTATACGCGTTTTTTCACGATTTTTAGTCAATTCCTCAAACTCAAAACATTCGCCTGCCAAACAGCCCAGAAGCAAAAACAGGGTACTCCTTGGAGCACCCTATGTCATTTATTCTTTAAGCAATACCGCATAATTGTTGCGAATATTAAAAAAGCGTTTCCGCTCACTTATTTGACGGTTTTTCAGTTTTCAGTTTTCAATATTCATTACAAAAATCCTGTCGAACCGAACTGAAAAATGAAAACTTAAAACTTAAAAATGAATAATACACGCAAATTGCAATAGCACGTTGCGAATTTTTAAAAAGCGTTTCCAACCGGCTATTTGACGGTTTTTCAGTTTTCAGTTTTCATTATTCATTACAAAAATCCTGTCGAACCGAACTGAAAAATGAAAACTTAAAACTTAAAAATGAATAATACAAAGCAAAAATCCCGTCACTTTCGTGACAGGATTTTTGCTTTGGCTCGCCCGAAGTACCTTTGGCTTGGAGGTTATGTTCTTCTCGCCTTATGGGTTCACTTGCTGTGGGAAAAGTTTCTTCTGCGCTCTCGCTAAAAACGTGCCTCAGGCACGTTTTCTTTACGCTCGCCTTCAAATCCCTTCGGTTTTTGTGCGGACAATTTTTCAGGGATACCCCTTTGGGGTATCCCTGAAAAATGGCCCGCCCGAAGGGATTTGAACCCCTGTTCTCCGGAATCGGAATCCGTTGCGTTATCCAGCTGCGCCACGGGCGGTTATGTCGGACGCGGCGCGCCCGATTGTCTGTTAAGACAATACCGCATAATTCAAACGTGCGGTGTTGCCTTAAATACTATTATACACCATTTGCCGAAATTACGCAAGCAATATTTTGTCGCAGCGCTTTGAGCAGCTTATCACTCGACGACGACCTTGATCTTTACGTTGAATTCACCTGCGCCTACGCTGGCAAACTCCTTGCAGATGGCGCAAAGACTGCCGCTGCCGTCGAAAAACAGCGAGCAGTTTTTTATGTTGTCGTCGCTGAGAGTGTTTTCATAATTGATGTAATAGTCGTCCTTGAAGTTGTCAAATTTGAATTTTGACACATAGTCGCTTTGCAGGGCTGTTTCCACGGCGGCGTAAACTGCGCTCTCGTCCCTGTCCATGTAAGCGGCTATACCGCTGTTGTCGAGCCGCTTGTTTTTTTCAATGTCATAGTTGTAGACGCTGTAGCTCACGTTGTGCCCGGAGGTAGTCCGCGTTACGACAAGGCTGAGAACCTCGTCGTTTATAAAGCACTCGTAGCCGAGCTCGCTGACGCTCAGAGCTTTGTTCTGTCCGTTCTCCTTGGCGGCTGTTTCAAAATCCTTCGCGTATTCCTTTTCGATCGCCGAGTTGACGGCTTTTGCGTCGCTGCTGTCGGCAGTCAGCCTCGGGATGCTGTAGGTGACGGGATCGCCGTCGCCTGTTTCAAAGGTCTCCTCCCTCGCTGTCTTGACATATGCTTCGATGCCGTCGGGCGTCGGGTCTTCCGTTTCGGTCGGCGCTTCGGTCACCACCTGATAATAAGCCTGCCCGGAGCTTTGCTCCTGCTCCTGCGGTGCGCAGGCGCAGAACAGCAGGCACAACAGCGCCGACACTATCGTTATTATCCTCATGGTCTTCACCCCTTACGGCTTTGCCACGGCAAAGGTGTCCCACGCTGCAGGAGTTATCCCTAACCTTGCAAGCTTGCCGTGACATTCGTTATAAACATCTGTATTGCTCAGCGCTTTCGGGGAATGAGCGTCAAATCCGAGCACCGTTTTATTGCCTGTACGAGCCGCGACACGCCAAAAAGCCGGGTCGGGGTAGCTTCGTCCGTTTTGATACCCCAGCATGTTGAACTCGAGCGGCACATCAAGCTGTTTGGCTACGGCGCAGAGCTTTGACATCTCGCCTTCATAAACATCACGGCTTCCGCCGAAATAGGCGATATCCGGGTGAGCGAAACAGGTGAACTCCCCCGTGCGCAGCGCTTCCGAAACCTGCTTTGTATACTGCCGCAGATAGCGTTCGCCGTATTTTCCGTTGTCCAGATACAGCTCCTCGTCGTATTCGTTGCCGACAAAATGCTGACCCAAAATCATGTAGTCGATCTCAAACGGCGCGATAAACTCGTGCAGCCTGTCAAAGCATTCTGGATAGTATTCGGTTTCGAGTCCGAGCAATATCCGGATATCATCTCGGTATTCCCTTTGCAGTGCGCGAATACTCGTTACATAATCCTCGAACTGCCCGGGGCGCATACGAAAGTGACTGTAGTATCCGTGCGGCTTGAAAAACTGCGGACTGTGGTCGGAAAATCCGAGCACCTCGAGCCCTGCTCCGATCGCAGCCTCCACATATTCCCTGTCCTCGCCTTTGGCGTGATTGCAGCGGTAGGTGTGAGTGTGTAAATTATACAGCATAAATCTTCCTCGCAAGAACCGTTACTATATGCCCTCGGGGTAAACGGCGCGTTCGCCGCCGATGTATTTGGGGCGTGTGCGCGCACAGATCAATATCGCGCTGCCTATATGGTCGATACTCAGCCTGACAGGGACGGCTACATGCTTGAGGTGCATACCGATCAGCGTTCCGCCGATATCCATACCCGCGTCCGCTTTGATCTCCTCGAGCATAACCGGTTCCTTAAAGGTTTGGTAGGCGGTGGTGGCAAAGGAGCCCCCTGCCTTAGGCTGCGGCATAACGCACACGGTTTCCGCACCTGGCACGGCTTCTTTTTCCGTAACGACAGCGCGGTTGAGGTGCTCGCAGCACTGCGCGGCGAGGTATACGCCGTTTTCACGCAGCGCGTCATATATTCCTCCGAACACCGCCCGGGCTGCTTCCAGGCTGGACGCGTGTCCGATCACGCCGCCCGTTATCTCGCTGGAAGAGCAGCCGACGACCATTATATCGCCCGGCTTGAGCTTCGCTTTTTCGCACAGCTCACGCGCCGCGCGGTTTGCCTGATCATATAATTCCTGATTCATTTTTATCATCTCCGACACTATTATAGCACAAAAGCGAAAAAAAATAAAGGGGCTGACTCAAAAGTAAAATGAGCCGACCCCTTAAATATTTAATAGATCCGATTATTTCTCAAGAGCTTTGTAGGTAACTGCCGCGATAGCTGCGCCTGCAAGAGGACCTACGATGAATACCCACAGTGCGCCCAAAGGAGCCATGTTGCCGGTGAAAGCAGCAACCAAAGCGGGACCAAAGCTTCTGGCAGGGTTTACGGAGGTGCCTGTCAGACCGATACCGAGAATGTGTACCAGTGTCAGGGTCAGACCGATAACCAGACCGCCGAAGGAACCGTGCTTTGCCTTCTTTGAGGTAACGCCCAGGATAGCCAGTACAAACACGAAGGTCAGCACGCACTCAACCAGCAGACCTGCAAAAGCGTTTTCGTTTACGCCTGCGAGACCGTTGGAACCGAAGCCGCCTGTCTGATCCTTAACGCCGCCGAGACCGAAGATAGCCGCCAGAATGCCTGCGCCTGCGAAAGCGCCCAGGCACTGAGAAACGATGTAGCCGATGAATTCGGTGACGCTCATGCCGCCGGAAATCAGCACGCCCAGTGAAACCGCAGGGTTGATGTGACAACCCGAGATGTTGCCGATGCTGTACGCCATACCGACGATAACCAGACCAAATGCGAGAGCGGTCAGGATATAGCCGCAGCCGTTTTTGGCGTCACAGCCCACCAGCATTGCGGTTCCGCAGCCTAATACGACCAGAACCATTGTGCCGATAAACTCAGCGATGTACTTTTTTGTTGAACTCATAAATTTCTCCTCCTTAATATTTTTCGGGTCGATGCCCGTTCAGGACTTTTTTTCCATAACATAAATATATCACACTATCTCGCACATTGCAAGTGAATTTTTACATAAAATTTTTATTAACTTTTCATAAAAAGAATCTGTGGGTGTTTTTTTGACGAAACCCCTTGACAAACGGCAAAAAGTGTTATATACTGTCGTTAGACAGTTAGACAATTTTCTAATTATCTAAAAAAGGAGGAACGATATGGGCGATGTATGGAAGGCTCTTGCCGATCCGTCCAGACGGGAGATACTGGTGCTGCTGCGCAAGCGGGATATGAACGCCGGAGAGATCGCGGAAAACTTTGATATGTCAAAGCCGTCCGTCAGCAATCACCTGAATATTTTAAAGCAGGCGGATCTTGTCAGCGCGGAAAAGCGAGGGCAAAATGTTGTTTATTCACTGAAAACAGGCGTATTTGAGGAAATAATGAGGCTTCTGATGAGCCTGACTGACAAGCAGGAGGACTAAACTATGAAAAAGGCTTTTTTACTGATAGCAGGACTGATAAATCTGGCAGCTTCGGCGGTGTATATCGCCTGCTCGCCTGCGGACATCGTTCCGACTCACTGGAACTATCAGGGCGTTGCCGACGGCTTTATGCCCAAGTGGACCATGATGATCATGCCGATAATAACCCTTCTTTACGGTATCACGGCGTTTGTGATCGAAATCGTCATGTCAAAACGCGGAGAAGGGAAAAATCTAAAATATGTGCGCAAGATTTTCTTAGCTTTGTTTTTGTTTGCCGCAGCGCTGTCATGGCTGTTCTTGCCGTTGAGTATGCGCCGCACCAATAATATAGGCTGCATCGTCAACTCCGCAATGCTGTTGCTTTTGGGTGCGCTTATAGTATTTATGGGAAACCTTCTGCCAAAGGTCAGCCAAAACGGCTGGCTCGGCGTGCGCACCTCCTCTACCCTGTCAAACGAAACCGTTTGGCGCAAAACCCACCGTTTGGCAGGCTATCTCGGAGTGGGAACAGGCTTGCTGATGATAGTGATGGGCGCTGTGAACGCCGCTTTGGGAATAGATCAGCCTTATCTGATACTGATATGCGCGGCAGTTATTCTGATCACCCTCGCGCTGATTCCTTCTGTCTACGCGGCACGGCTCAGTAAAAAGCTTAACTCCCAAAACCAATTGTAAAATATACACAATTTTTTAATTATTTATTTATACAGATTAATCATTGCTAAGAGGGAGCTGTTGCGGTACAATAGAGTTATCGAACAGCTTCCGTTTTTTGGAAGCTGCAAAATAATCACAAGGAGCATACGTTATGAAAAAAAACAACAAGTTTACCTCTGTCATTCTGGCTGTAATTCTGGCGGCAAGCGCGCTTTGCGCGGCTCCGTTTTCAGCGGACGCGGCTGACTACAAAACAACCTTTATCAACACTCTTATGAATAACCGAAGCAAATGGTACTACTCCTCGTACGGATACACGGGCGTAGACGGCGAAATTATGTTCACCGACCTCAACTTCGACGGAAAACCCGAGCTGATTATGCAGTACGCCGGAGGCACCATGCGCAACTGCGACGCGGACGCGTTTTATCTCAGCGGTTCAACGCTGCAAAAAGCGACCTCCACCGACAACATGACCGCCGTAATGGGAACCTTCACAAATTTCCTGACCGCGTATTACGATACCTCGACAAACAAATACCGTATGCTCGGCACTATTTACAGACGCAACGGCGCAGCTTACAGCTGGAGCGGCGAGTTTGAATTGAATTTCAACGGAAAATCCATCAGCAGCAAAATGATTTCCTCATACAGCGTCGAGGATCCCAAATATACCGGAAATCCCACTTATACCTATTATAACGGCTCCAATCAAAAAGTTTCCAAAACCACGCACGACTCCATTCTTAAAAACTATAAGAAAAACCTTGTTAACGTTGATTTGAAGCGGGTAAGAATCTCCTGCCGCGACTGGGACAATTACACCACAGCTCAAAAGCGCGAGGCACTGGAGCGCGCCTATGACGGCTTCTCATACACAAAGAAAACACCCTCTCCCACCTCTGTAAAGCTAAACCGCAGCACACTCGGCTTGGGCGTCGGCGAAAACTACGGCTTGCTTAAGACTGTTTCTCCCTCAAACGCGAACCAAAGCGTAAGCTGGACAAGCAGCAACAGCAGCGTGGCGACCGTCAGCAGCAGCGGAAACGTTGTCGGCAAAAAAGCGGGTACGGCAACTGTGACCGTCAAAACCTCAAACGGCAAAACAGCAAGCTGCAAGGTGACAGTCAAAGCCGCGCCGTCAAGCATAAAAATCAATCCCGCGTCATTCAAGCTGGGCGTCGGCGAAGCCTACACTGTTTCCGAAAGCACCAACAGCAACTCCTACGCCAACGCCGCGAATCTGCGCTGGTCGAGCAGCGATACAAGCGTGGCGACTGTAACGAAAACCGCGGGCACCAACAAAGCTGTTGTCACAGCGAAAAAGGCGGGAACCGTCACAATCAATATCAAAACCTATAATGGTAAAACGGCAAGCTGCAAACTGACTGTTTGTCCCGCGCCGTTAAGCGTAAAACTCAGCAATACCTCGCTGACCCTGAACAAAGGACAAAGCTACACTATCAGTGAAAGCAGCCCTGCCGGAAGCTACGCAAACGCGGCGAATTTGAAATGGACAAGTTCCAACACCAAGGTTGCGACCGTAACCAAGGGCAGCGGCAACAAAGCCACTGTTAAAGCGGTAAGCAAAGGTACAGCTACCGTAAAAATCACCCTATTCAACGGCAAAACAGCCACCTGTAAAGTAACCGTAAAATAATCCGGTTTCTTTCCAAATAAAATAAACAGAGCCGGTAAAGCTTTTATAGCTTCACCGGCTGATTTGATTTTTTGCTTTCTGCCGATCAAAATACATACTTTTGAAGATCGTTTTTATCGGCTCGTCATTCTCCGTCAATCCGATGCAGGTCATTTCATAATCATTTACATCATCACCCGCAATCAGAAAAACACGGCTGTCCAAACCGTCGGACTTAAAGTTTACAGCGGTCACGGGGTACAAATAACTGTAGATTTCTTTTCCCTTTGAGTAGCCCTCGTTGTCTTCAATGAGCCGCTCCACACAATCCTCTATACGGGGATCGCCGGAAGAGTCCTTGTTGATAAGCGTGATCGTTCGTTTCGGATCTTCTTTATCAACGAGCGAAACCGTATATTTATCCTTACTTTCGGTTTTCTGAAAGTTCTGCGGCATTTTAAACCAAACGAATCCAAAATCTGATAAAGAACCTGAATCTCTCGTTGCAGTTTTGTCTGAAACCGTCTGACTTCCGGTTTGTGTGTTTTGGTTGCTTTCGCACGCGCAAAGCGCAGTACTGAGAATGAGCGCTGCGCCTAACAAAAGCACTGAGCTTTTTAACCGACCCGTCATTATTCCGACCTCAAATCTATGAAATAGTTTTATTTGTGATCTCTTTTCCGTCCTTATCCTTGACTATGTAGACGATATTCGAGTTATTGTCCTCGGATTTTTGGCGCAGTCCGGGCAGGTAGGGCTTCAGCATCTCCTCAACCGCCGAGTAATCCCCCTCGCCGTTGTCTGGAAGCGAAGCTTTCACGGTGATCTCGATCACCAGATCGCTGCCTCTGCCAAAGGTTTTTACGTCCACAGTGTCGCCGTAGATCGCTTTCAGATGACTGATCTGAGTGGAAAACGCGGAGTTTTCCTTGATGTAATCGTTTACCTTTCCCTCGTGGGGATTAAAGCAGCCGCTGAACGACACACAAATCAGCGCCGCTATCACCAGCGCCGCCGCTTTTATTGAATGTTTCATTTTACGCACCTCACTGTAATGATCTGTCCCGGCTTATCAATCGCAGCTTGGCGGTTACTACTCCGGAATCGGTAAGTCACTGTCGTCACCGACTATCTCCTCCGCCGAGATCTCCTCGTCAGGGTTTTCCGTTGCCGCCTGCTCTGTTGTTGCCTGCTCAGCCGTTGTTTCCTCTGCTTTAGTCGGCTTGACCGCTGTGGTGGGCTCGGCAGCTGTTGTCGGCTCGGTAGTTGTATTATTGCCTGAATATCCTGACGATACTTTGTCGTCGGGCATAAAGTTTTTTTCAAACGCGGCGGTTTTCGATTTGACGGGAACGACCGCGACTTTTACCGTTGCGTTGGGAACGAGAAGCTCGTTTCTCATTTTTGCGGCAAGCGCTTTAAAGCTGCTCTCCGACGCCGTGATTTTTTCAAGGAACGCCTGCAGATCCGCCTTGTCAAATGACTTGAGCGCGGTATAGGTGTACGTCAGCGCCGTTTCCTCAGCGGATACCGTCAGGTTGAATCCGCTTTTTTCGGCAGCCTTTTTAAGCGCGGCTGTTTTGCCGGCGAAATCCTCTGTCTCTGTCAGCGCCTGAATTCGCTGTGCAGGAGAGCTGCCGTAAAGCATACGGTACTCGGGACTCATGTCGGCTGCGGCGGTGGTCGCAGTCGTCACGGGCTTTGAAGGTTCACTTTTACAGCCTGTGAAATTACAGGCGATCGTCATTGAAACTGCGGCGACTGCCGTAAGCAGTACCGCTGAAAATCTTATTCTTTCCATAATAACTCTTCCGTAGTGGTTTCCGGTGTATCGGGCTCATACTCTTTTCTTAAAACAACGCTGCCGTCGCCGTTCTTGTAAACCAGCGCGACCTTCGGGGACTTCAGCTCATAAATGTCGCGCAGCTTTGAGGCTATACCCGAATACTTCTTTATATTGCTTTCCGAACTTAGATCCTGTTCCATCTTTCCCCTGACTTTCGCGCATTCCTCTGCGCTTAGAGTCTTGACAAAATCATACTCGTAAATCAGAGTGGTGCCTTCCGCATAAGCCTTGACATCCTTATATATATCCTTATAGGAATCCTTAGCCGTTGCGATTTGCTTCTGCAGATCCTCGTCGCCCCTGATAAGCGAATTGATCTTTGCCTCGTCGAGCGACTTTTGCAGCTCGGGAGAATTGGTCTCGGTAGGAACTTCCTCGTATATCTCGTCGTAAGTGCTCAGCCAAAGCTCGTCGGCGCTCGCGTCGTCGGATACAACAAGGTTCGGCGGCGCGGTAACATAGTTCTTGCCGTCGTTCACCGTTGCTGTGCATGAAGCAAGGAATAAAACAGATAACGCGGAAGCAAGGATAACGGATAGGTATTTTTTCATGTTTATCCCCTTTGTTACCGGCGGTATCAACACATCATCATTAAACATATCATCTTTTATTTTATTATATTAACCCGCCAATGTCAATGGCTGAGCAAAAGAAAAACTTGACATTTTTATTTTTTGTGTTCCAAAACAATGAAATATTGTGGTATCCTCGAAACTGATTTTATTTGGCAGGAAGTATCTTTTTGTTGAGCGGTGTTCGATTAAGCTTAAGGCAACACCGACACAGCGTTTTTTCACAACTTGGAAAACATGTGAATACTCTTCACTTAATTCTGAGTGTACAGCACCTCATTACGTCGCTTTTTATGCTATACTAAAATTATTAAACGCAAAGGAAGTGTGAGAGTGATAAAGAGATATTTTTCGGTTTTGCTGATCGTGCTGATTGCCGTGCCGGCTGCTCTGCATACTGCAAACGCCGCGCCCGACCTTTCTTCTCTGCGCAGCTGCCGCAAGCTGTATTCCTACAGCGGTTCCTCTCATGCTTATTTCTACGGATTTGAAAACCGCGCCGCCTACAGCGCCGAGGTGCTTCCGGGCGGCGTTTCCCGCAGCATTTCCGTTGACGGAGTTATCCGCGCGGTCTGTCATGACGAGCACAGCCTTCACGCTTTATACGAAACAAACGGCAAATACCGTGTCGCTTCTCTGAACATGAGCAGCGGAAAGCTGACTGACGACTCGTTGGACGCGCGCAGCGACAAGGTGCTTTACTTCTCCTTCGCTGCGGACGGAAAGAGCGCTTTTCTGATCATTAACGGCGGAACTTATTCCAAAGTCGTGCGTTACGCGCGCGGCGGCAAGCAGCTTCAAAGTTACTCCATGCCCGACGGCGCGGAATGCGTATTTGTGAACGGCGGCAAAAGCTACGCCAAGTCGTACTCCGGTGAGATTTTTGAGCTGACGGACAGCGGACGAATCAAACGCGCCGAGCTGAGCCGCTACAAGGAATTCAGCAATGCAGGCGTCGGACTGATCTACAGCGAGGACGGCGAGCTGATATCTTTGCTCAACGGCAGCACACGTCGTGAAAGCGGCGCGTTTTGCGTGCAAACCGACAGGGACATATTCCGCTGCGGCTCCGGAAAGCTGTTCGCGGCAGCGGGTGCTTCCTCTGCAACGCTGAGCGACAGCTGGCAGCTGTCATACCAAACGCTTGAAAGCGCCGTTTCCGAAGCTCCCCAAAAAAGCCAAACATCCGGCGGTCAGACGCAGCGGACTCAAACTCGCAGCTATCCCAAGCTGCCGCTGCATAACAAAACCGTGCTTATTGAAAAAGCAGGTATAACGGTCACAAAGCTCAAAAAACAATATCCTCAGATCACTGCCGTTTTTGACGGCAACGGAAGAAATATCACAAGCGGAATCATTAAAACCGGCTATTCACTCAGAGCCGACAACAGGGATTATCCGATAGCGGTCAAGGGCGACGTCAGCTGCAACGGCAAGGTGAATTCCACCGACCTGCGCGAAGTGATGAAAGCTATTCTGAATATCGTAACACTAAACACAGTGAAAAGCACGGCAGCCGACATCAACAGCGACGGCATAATAGATACCCGCGACGTAGCGCTGCTGGCACAAATGTACTGATATCAGTAACAAAAAAACAGACTTGGATTTGCGAATAATATCTTTGCAAATCCAAGTCTGTTTTATTTTGCAATGTCATCAACTTAAAAATCTCCATGACAGGTAACCGGTGTGCATTGCCTAAGGGGATATTTCGACTATTTGATGTCGCAAATCTTCCTGTCGGCGACCGATCAAAATGACAGCTGATCCTTATGTTGACGACATTACCCTTTGTGTAATCTACTTTTTGCCGATGGACTCCGAGAGGGTCAGGGAGATGTCTATGTCTCTGAGACGTCCGGTGGCGCTGTCGGTGCGAACCACTATATAGGCTGTGCCGTTTTTTAGCTTGACGGTGTACTTGTTATAGGTACTGTAGTAATAGCCCTGAATGTTGTACGTCGCGGTCGAGACGAGTTTTTTCAGTTCGGTTTCAAAGCTTTGGCGGTCGGTACACTTCGCCAAATCGAGCCTGCCGCCGAAGCAGCGCAGCTTATTGACCGCGAACATGGTGTCGTATCTGCCGTTGAGCTGGATTTTTGACAGCGCACAGTCCTTTGTAGGAAGCTTTTTGTCCGTTATGTTTCGGTAGCTTATAAACAGTTTGTCGCCGGTTTCCTCATATTTCAGCATTTTCGCGATCACGTTTACGCTGTGGGCTGAGAGCTTTTGATTTTCGGGGATCTTCTCCCAGCTCTTTTCATCTTTTATCCAACCGTTGTCAAGAAAATCACCGACGGTCGATTCGCCGAGACTGTAGGTCTTGCCGTAAAGCGAGAGCGAAAGCTCGAGGGCGCTGTTGTCGCCGCTGCCGTTGAGCGTGCCCTTTTCCCTCACCTCATCGGTGGTGGCAAAATCCGACGGTAAGGTGACCGATTTATCGGGCGCAGGCGCTACGGCGGAGGCGGTCGGCTCCTTCGCCTGACAGCCGCCGAGCAGCATGGTCGCTGCCGTCAGCAGTAAACATATTATTGCTTTGCGTTGGTTCATTGCGGTTCTCTCCCGGAACAAGATTCAAGCAAGCCGCGTGTCATGAATTGTACGGTCTTGCCTCTGTTATCCAAGCACGAGCTTGGCGGTATCGACGCTTTCCTTAGCGTCTCTGCAATAGTAGTCCGCGCCGATTTTCATGGCGTAGTCCTCGGTCAGTACCGCGCCTCCAACGAACACCACGCACCTGCTTGTGCCGTCGGGATTTTGCAGCGCCCGGGTCTGACGGATCAGGCGGATCGTCTCCTCCATGCTGCCCAGCGTGGTCGTCATAAGCGCGGACAGTCCTATCATTTTGATGTTTTGCTCCACCGCTGTGTCTACGATAAGCTGCGGATCGACGTCGCGTCCCAGATCGATCACGGTGTAGCCGTAGTTGTCAAGCAGCACCTTGACTATGTTTTTACCGATATCGTGAATGTCGCCCTTTACCGTGGCGAGAATGATCTTTCCCTTGCTCACGCTTTGGCTGCCCGACTGCGCCAGCCGCGCCTTGATAACG
The DNA here is from genome assembly GCA_902790475.1 of uncultured Ruminococcus sp. Lineage (GTDB taxonomy): Bacteria > Bacillota > Clostridia > Oscillospirales > Acutalibacteraceae > Ruminococcoides. The sequence goes on from CADASG010000009.1 coordinate 31,055, forward strand.
TCAAAGCACTCCTGAGCGGTGTTGGCGCTCTGGATAAGCTGTGGCAGAAAAATCTTGTTCTTCTCAAAATCCTCGCCCACCCTGTCCAGCGCAGGTATCAGCATCTCGTTGACGATGGTCATTGGGTCGGCGCTTTCCAGCATCTTCGCGGTAGCCGCCGCCGCTTCACCCTTCAAGCCGCTGTAAACCGCGTCGGCAACGCTCAGCTCCGTCTGCGCCGCAGGCTTTGGAACAGCAGGCGCGTCGCCGCACGAGGCGATAAAGTCAGCTGCGCCGCGGTCAAAGCCCTTGAGCACGCGGAACGCCCTGACCGCGCCTATCATGCCGGCTGAGTTGGGGTTCATTATGGGCAAATCGAGCCCTTCCTCCAGCGCCATTGTCAAAAAGGTGCTGTTGACAAGCTCGCGGTTCGGCAGGCCGAACGAGATATTCGACACGCCTAAGCAGGTCTTGCAGCCAAGCTCCGTCTTTACGCGGTGAAGCGCCTTTAGGGTCTCGCGGCACGCGTCCTGCTCGGCGGAAACCGTCAGCGTAAGGCAGTCGATATACACGTCGCGCCGGTCGATGCCGACAGCCTCGGCGCGTTCGACGATACGCTTCGCTATTTGGAAACGTCCCTCGGCGGTGGGCGGTATACCGTTTTCGTCAAGGGTCAGTCCCACCACGGAAGCTCCGTATTTCTTTACGACAGGCAGCACCGTGCTCAGACTTTTTTCCTCGCCGTTGACCGAGTTGACTATCGGTCTGCCGTTGTAGCTGCGCAGACCCTCCTCCAAAACGTCGGGCTTGGTGGAGTCGATTTGCAAAGGCGCGTCGCATACGCTTTGGATAGCCTTTATCACGCGCGCCATCATTTTCTTTTCGTCGATCTCGGGGTGTCCCACGTTGACGTCCAAAATCTCGGCGCCGCCGCTGATCTGGCTTAACGCCTGAGAAAGAATGTAATCTATATTGTTATCAACAAGCGCCTGCTTGAACAGCTTTTTGCCCGTCGGGTTGATACGCTCGCCGATCACGCGCGGCTGATCGATCTCCGCTACGCTGACGGCGCTGCAAGCCGCCGTATCTGCGGTTTTGGGGCAGGGAGCGAAGCTCCTGTCCGAAAGCATGGTTTTCAGCGCTTTGATATATTCGGGCGTAGTGCCGCAGCATCCGCCGACAAATTTCACGCCGTAGGGCAGGAGCCGCTGCACATACGAAGCGAACTGCTCGGGAAGAATGCTGTATTCGTTGCTGTTGGGGTCGGGAAGTCCTGCGTTTGCCTTGACTATCAGCGGAAGGTCGGTATAGCGCGTCATCTCGGCGATAACAGGCTCCAGCTCGTCGGGACCGAGGGAGCAGTTTACTCCTACCGCGTCAACTCCGAGCCCCTCCAAAGTCAGCGCAGCCGCAGCAGGCGAAACGCCCGTAAAGGTGCGCCCGTTTTTCTCAAAGGTCATTGTTGCTATCACCGGCTTGCGGCTGTTTTCCTTTGCGGCAAGCACCGCTGCCTTTAGCTCATAGAGATCGGTCATGGTTTCAAAGACGATCAGATCGGCGTCCTGTCCGGCTTCGATCTGTTCCTTGAAATATTCGTAGGCGCTGTCAAAACTCATTGAACCCGCAGGCTCTATGAGCATTCCGACCGGACCGATGTCCAGCGCGGTCAGCGCATCCGTTCCCTCGGCGGCTCTTTTGGCGTTAGCGACGGCGGCGGAGATTATCTCGCTGACCGAATAACCGCTCTGCTCCAGCTTGTAGGAGTTCGCGCCGAAGGTGTTGGTATAAAGTATATCCGCACCGGCGTCGATATAAGCCTTGTGAAAGGACTCTATCAACTCGGGACGGGTGATGTTCAGTGTCTCGGGCGCGTGGTCATAACGCGCTCCGCTCTTCTGGAGCAGGGTGCCCATGGCTCCGTCGAGCAGTATCATTTCTTTATTTTTCAGCAGGGTATTAAAATCCACAGTGTGTTCCCCCTTTTCTGTAGCGGCAGGTTTCGCGCATGGAGCACACGGCACAGCCGCGCTTCTTTTGCTCCACGGGACGATCTGAGATCCCGGCGATAGCCGTCACAGACTTCGAAGGGATCAAAATATGGTTTTCGTTGGCGCTCAGTCCGATTTTGCGCGGCGCGTCCAGCTCGGTCAAAAAGCGCTTTTGAAGGGCTATCGGATAATCTCCGTAGCCCGGGCTGAACCGAAAGGTGAGATATGCGCCTGATATGCGTTCGGCGATCTCGCGTTCCGCTTTGTCGCAGAGCTGCTCAACAGCCGCCGAAGCGAGGCTGTCCAGCACCACTGCGCGCGCCATATCGGACACCTGAGCTACGCGGATAAGCTTGTCGATCTCCGCTCCTAAAGTCGCGCACAGCAGCACAGCCCTGTCACAGCCCTCCAAATGGGCGGCGATATCCTTTCCCTCGGTGAACCGCTCGTCGGGCAGATCGATGATTTTATAGAGAAACGCGGGACGGGCGCCGCCGAGGATCTGCGCCTCGCAGTCGTCGATCAGAGCGTTCAGCCTTTCGTCGGGAACCGCTCGCGCGCCGCCCATGTAGCGCAGCGCTTCCTCACGGCTGAGTCTGTCAAGCGTTATCATAGCAGGCTGCGCACCGCCTCGGTGATTTTCGTCGCAACATACGGATTGTTCATGGTGTACAGATGGATGCCGTCCGCGCCGTTCGCCAGCAGATCGACGATCTGCTCGGTCGCGTAGGCTATGCCGGCGTCGCGCAGTGCCTCAGGGTTGTTCTCGTAGCGCTGCATGACCTTGGCGAATTTTGACGGCAGGCTTGCGCCGCACATCGAAACCATGCGCTCGATCTGTTTTTTGTTGGTCACGGGCATGATTCCGGCTTCTATCGGAACGTTTACGCCTGCGATACGCGCACGCTGTAAAAAGCTGTAAAAAACGCTGTTGTCAAAAAACAGCTGAGAGATAAGGTGGGTCGCGCCGGCGTCAACCTTTTTGCGCAGATTGAGAACGTCCTCCACCTCGTCCGTCGCCTCCTGATGGACCTCGGGGTAGCACGCGCCGCAGATGTCAAAGCCGCCCTTCTCCTTGATATAGGCGGCAAGGTCGGAAGCGTAGTGAAAATCATCAGAGAGAGCTGCGCCGGGCGCGAGATCTCCGCGCAGCGCCAGAATATTCTCGATACCGTGCGCCTGAAAGTCGCCCAGCATAAAATCTATCAGTTTTTTGTTGCTGCCCACGCAGGTCAGGTGAGCCATGCTTTCAACACCATAGGTATTTTTTATCCGCGAGGCTATCTCGCAGGTGCGGCTGTGGCCGCCCGAACCGCCCGCGCCGTAGGTGACGCTGACAAAATCGGGAGCAAGTGCGCAAATTTCCTCCAGCTTGCCGTAGACAGACTCGATCGGTGATTCCTTCTTCGGCGGAAAAACCTCAAAGGACAGCACCGCTTTATTTTTTTGAAACAGGGAAGTAAGCTTCATAACCTCGACCTCATTTTCTTCGTGATTCACATACCGCTATTATACCACAATATTTTCCGGAACACAATGCATTATTGAAAAGACGCACAAAAACCGCGGTTTTTCAGGAGAAGAAAGAGGTCCCCTATATTAAGGCAATCCCCCGCAGCACTGCGAAAACAGTACTGCGGGGGGGATTGATTATTTATCAAAACTTCAAATCATACCAGATCAGGAAGGCGTAGATCGCGTAAACGCGGTTCCAGAGGAGCTCCTCGCCGCCGATAAAGCTCTCCCACAGCTTTTTGACAGCGTTTTGGTCGAAGAATTTCTTTGAAGCTTCTCCGAACAGCTTGTCCTCGATCGGCTTGTTAAAGCGGCTGTCGCTCAGCCACTTGCGCACGGGTACGGCAAAGCCGACCTTTTTGCGGAACGCTACCTCCCCGGGCAGCTTGCGCGAAGCAGCCTTGCGGAACACATACTTGTTCTGATCGTGCGCGAACTTAAACTGTGCAGGGATACGGCTCGCAACGTCAAAGAGCCTTACGTCGCTGAACGGAGTATGAAGCTCGATACCGCAGGCTGTTGAGGTGCGATCGGTGTTCAGGTATATGTCGCCCTCGAGCCACAGGGAAATGTCGATAGTCAGCTTCTGCGCCAGAGGATCCTGTCCCTGCACCTCCTGCCACAGCTGATCGACGGGGTCTTCGGGGCTGACGCTCTCGTCGTAGTCGAGCATGAGCGACTTAACGACGTCCGTTGACATGATATGGGAGCAGGTCAGGTACTTCCACTCCTTGGGCAGCTCGCGCTTGTGGGCGTTGTAGCCTCCGAAAAACTCGTCTATGCCCTCGCCGGAGTACACTACATCGGCGTGCTCCTTAACGGCGGCGCAGCCCAGCGAAAACGCCACGGCGGAAGCGTCGCCCAGCGGCTGACCCATCTTGGCGACAACCTCGGGGATACGCGCAAAGTATTCGTCGGGAGCTATCATCTTGACGCGGAAGTCCTTTCCGAGCACCTCGGCGGTCTGCCGTGCCAGCGCAGACTCGTCAAAGCCCGACTCCGCATAGCCCACGGTGTTGGCGCACTGTGCGTCGCCTGCCGCGAACAGGTATGAGGAATCCACTCCGCCCGACAAAAACGATTCCTTGTAGGGGCATTCGCTGTCGGCGCGTTCCTCGCCGAGTATCTCCTCTACGACCTTCTCGATCTCGTCAGCCCACTCGTCCTCTGTTTTGCTGTTATCAGGCTCGAACGCAGGGAAGAAATAGCGCTGTAAGCTGAGATTTTTGCCGTCCCACTCCAAAACGTGACCCGGCATCAGCTTGAAAACGTTTTCATAGAACGTTTCCTCTCCTATGGGGTAGCCGTAGAACAGGTACTGCTGCAGCATACGCTTGTTGAGCTTCTTCTCAAAGCGCTGATCCTTAACTATCGCGTCAATGTCGCCCGAGCAGATCAGGTCATCGCCGCACATGGCGTAAAACAGCTGCTTCTGTCCCACCTGATCGCGGAAGGCGACCAGCTTTTTCTCCGCGTCGTCCCACAGCACAGCCGCGAACATGCCGCAAAGGTGCTTGGGAGCGTCAAAGCCCCATTTTAGGTACGCCGCCTTTAAAATCGCCTGCTCGCGCGCCTCTCGGCTGAGTCCATCGTCAATGCCCAGCTCTGCGCAAAGCTTTTTGTAGTTGCGGATATAGCCGCTGAAATACTGTATCCTAACTGAATCTGTCGTTTTTGTCATAACCAATACCTCCTGTAACTCACAAAAAATGTCGAAGTCTGTCAAGATTATAACACTTGCGGCGCTCGTAGTCAATGTAAAACAAGCTTTTTCCCACGGAAGTCAATTTTGTGATAATGAGCGCCAAAGCGCTCGATTCATGCCGCATGGCGGCTATTCACGGCGACGCCTATTCATGACCAACGGTCTGTTCATTCCTGTTGCCGGCGTAAGTTGTTGTTTGATACTAATCTCAGATAAAAAGTGGACAAAGATTTGCGAGGATATTTTTCGCAAGACGAGGCGGAGGACGCCGCAAGGCTGTCGCCTTGCAAGGACGACAAAAGATTGTCTATTTTTTATTTGAGTTTAGTATGAAACGTGGGAGCGCCGATAATCGCAGACGCAGGAATGAATGGCTGCTTCGCAACATGAATAAACCGCGTCATGAATGGTGCTTCCGCACATGAACGGCAGCGCTGCTGCATGTGTTTTCCCAATAACTGTGTAATAATTGATTTCCGCGGCATTTTCAGACAACAAAACAGGAGCGCCGGCGATCGGCACTCCTGGATCAATACAATGTAAATCACTATTATTTCGCGTAGTCGGCGGCTCGGCTTTCCCTGATGATATTGACCTTGATCTGTCCGGGATATTCGAGCTCCTCCTCGATCTTTTTGCAGATCTCTCTGGCAAGCGGGATCATGCGCTCGTCCTTGACCACCTCGGGCTTGACCATAACGCGCACCTCGCGGCCTGCCTGAATGGCAAAGCTGCGCTCAACGCCGTTAAAGCTTGAGGCGACCTCCTCGAGCTTCTGCAAACGCTTGATGTAATTTTCAACATTTTCACGTCTCGCGCCGGGTCTTGCGGCTGACAGCGCGTCGGCTGCCTGAACAAGACACGCCACGATAGTTTTGGCTTCTACGTCGCCGTGATGCGCGTGGATAGCGTGGATCACCGCGTCGCTTTCTTTATATTTACGGGCAAGGTCAACGCCGATTTGGATATGCGTTCCCTCAACCTCGTGGTCAATGGCTTTACCGATATCGTGCAGCAAGCCTGCGCGCTTAGCCTGCGTGGGATCAAGACCCAGCTCGCTCGCCATAAGACCTGCAAGCTGCGCGACCTCTATGCTGTGGTTGAGCACATTTTGACCGTAGCTGGTACGATAACGCAGACGTCCCAGCATTTTTATCAGTTCGGGATGGATATGATGGATGCCCAAATCAAGCACCGCTCGTTCGCCTGTACGCTTGATGGTAGCGTCAACCTCACGGCGTGATTTTTCGATGGTTTCTTCAATTCTCGCGGGATGGATACGTCCGTCCGCGATCAGTTTTTCAAGCGCGATACGCGCGACCTCGCGTCTGACGGGCTCAAAGCACGACAGAGTGATGGCTTCGGGAGTATCGTCAATTATCAGATCGACGCCCGTAAGCGTTTCGATCGCACGGATATTACGTCCTTCACGGCCGATGATACGACCCTTCATTTCGTCATTGGGGAGAGGCACAACAGATATCGTAGCCTCTGCGACCTGCTCGGCGGCAAGTCTCTGTATGGCGAGCGAAATCACGTTTCTGGCTTTTTCGTCCGCCTCTTCTTTAAGCTGCTCCTGATATTCCAGGATCTTCACGGTCTTTTCGTGAGTCAGCTCACTTTCAAGCTGGGATAACAAATGGTTCTTTGCCTGTTCAGCAGTATAGCCCGAGATCTTTTCAAGCATTTCAAACTCGCTCTTCTTGAGGGTCTCTACCTCCTCGAGCTTAGCTTCCGCATCCCGCAGCTTCTTTTGAACCTTGTCCTCTTTTTTCTCGACATTATCAAGCTTGCGGTCCAGCGTTTCTTCCTTTTGCTGGATCCTGCGCTCCTGACGCTGAACCTCGCGTCTGCGGTCGGCTATCTCCTTTTCACTCTCGCTGCGGAACTTGTGAACCTCTTCCTTGCCCTCGAGCACAACCTCTTTCTTTTTAGCCTCGGCTGTTTTGATGGCGTCCTCAACAATACGCTTAGCCTCGTCCTCGGCGCTGCCTATCTCCTTTTCGGCAGTGTTTTTACGTATTTTGATACCCAAAAAGATTCCCGCGGCGACGCCTGCTGCCAGCGCTGCCACAATGCAGATAATCAAAATCGGCAAAAATTCCATTTCCCTGACACCTCCTTTAAAAGATTTGCTGTTAGTTTCAATCGTTAAACAACCAAACCCCGCAAGGTGCCGTTAAACAGATATTCAGTTTTAAACTTCACGCAAAAATACAATACTTTTTATATATGGCGTACGACAGAATGTCATGGGTGTAAATAAAAAATATCTATATATAACGGCTCTGAACAGAGTCTGATTAAAAAAATCGCAAAATGATGTGATTTTATCCTACACTTTAATCACATAATTATGGATTCTAAATCCTATTCTAATATAAAAACAAAAGCTTGTCAAGACGCATACTGACATTTTTACAAAAAAATAATTACATAAAAGAATAATATGTGTCATCTCCGGAAGATTGACGGGCAAAACGGGAATTTTTAAAAATTTTTGTTAAATAAATTAAAAAATATCCGTTAAATTTTTGACAAACTCTTGCAGTATTTAAAAAAATGTAATATAATAGTCTTATCTTATTTTTAGGAGGATATTTTATTATGTCAGTAAAAGTTGCAATTAACGGCTTCGGCCGCATCGGTCGTCTGGCTTTCAGACAGATGTTCGGCGCTGAAGGTTATGAAGTAGTAGCGATCAACGATCTTACCGATCCCAAGATGCTCGCTAACCTGCTCAAGTACGATACAGCTCAGAAGGGCTATTGCGGTACGATCGGCGAGGAGCTCCACACTGTTGAGGCAGGCGAGAACTCCATTATCGTTGACGGCAAGGAGATCACAATTTATGCTAAGCCCAACGCTGCAGAGCTTCCCTGGGGCGAGATCGGCGTAGACGTTGTTCTCGAGTGCACAGGCTTCTACTGCTCCAAGGCTAAGAGCCAGGCTCACATCGACGCAGGCGCAAAGAAGGTCGTTATCTCCGCTCCCGCAGGCAAGGATCTGCCCACTGTTGTATTCAGCGTAAACGAGGATATCCTCACCGCTGAGGACACCATCATCTCCGCAGCTTCCTGCACAACCAACTGCCTCGCTCCCATGGCTGACACTCTCAACAAGTACGCTCCCATCCAGAGCGGTATCATGAGCACCATCCACGCTTACACCGGCGATCAGATGATCCTTGACGGTCCCCACAGAAAGGGCGACCTTCGCCGTGCAAGAGCAGGCGCTGCCAACATCGTTCCCAACTCCACCGGTGCTGCTAAGGCTATCGGTCTGGTAATCCCCGAGCTCGACGGCAAGCTCATCGGCTCCGCACAGCGTGTTCCCGTTCCCACCGGCTCCACCACTATCCTCACAGCTGTTGTTAAGGGCACAGACGTTACCGTTGAGGGCATCAACGCTGCTATGAAGGCTGCTGCTTCCGAAAGCTTCGGCTACAACGAGGATCCCATCGTTTCCTCCGACGTTATCGGTATGCGTTACGGTTCTCTGTTCGACGCTACCCAGACCATGGTTTCCAAGGTTGCAGACGATCTGTATGAGGTTCAGGTCGTTTCCTGGTATGACAACGAGAACTCCTACACCAGCCAGATGGTAAGAACCATCAAATACTTCGCAGAGCTCGGCTGATAACCGCCTGTAAAACAAAATTTTTCGGGGCTGTCCGCATGGACAGCCTCTTTTTTTGTGCCTCCCGAAGCACAGGCTAATCTTTTGTTTTTTGACGAAAACGGGCAAAAAACGTCGCTTAGGGAGCGCTTTTTGGGCTAAATCTCATCATTTTTGTTCAACTATTATAAAAAATACACTAAATTTTCTTTTATGAATTTTTGAATTTGCTTGAAATCCACATAATTTTTTGGTATTATATATATTAGGAAATTAATCTAAAATACCATAACTGTTTGTGACAGGAGTTGAGTTTATGGAGCACGGCTTTAACGATATGCGTGAGGCTTTCAAGCTGTTTACCGACGGCGACAGCGTCCGCGCTTATGAGTTTCTCGGAGCGCGTGTTGCAAGCCGGGATGAAGAGAGCGGCGTGCTGTTCCGCGTATGGGCTCCCAACGCGCTGAGCGTTTCGGTGGTCGGTGACTTCAACGACTGGAACAAAACCGCCCACTTTATGAAACGTGCGTATGAAGGGATATGGGAGCTGTTTGTACCCGGTATCCCGGAATTCGGACTGTATAAATACTGCATTGAAACTCCGTGGTTCGAGAAGATACTGAAATCCGACCCATACGCCTATTACGCGGAGGTGCGGCCGGACAACGCTTCGCGCGTGTACGATATCGAGGGCTATGAATGGCATGACAGGGAGTGGCTTGAAAAACGCGCCGCGACCGATCTGACGCGCGAGCCCGTGAATATCTATGAGCTTCACGCAGGCACGTGGAAGCGCAACCCCGACGGAAGCTTTTACACCTACACGCAGATCGCCGACGAGCTGGTGCCGTATATGACGGACATGCGCTATACGCATGTCCAGCTCATGCCGATAATGGAGTACCCCTTCGACGGAAGCTGGGGGTATCAGACAACGGGCTACTTCGCCCCGACCGCGCGTTACGGCGAGCCCAAGGAGTTCATGTATCTGGTGGACAGGCTCCATCAGGCAAACATAGGCATAATCCTGGACTGGGTACCCTCCAACTTTCCCAAGGACAGCTTCGCGCTGGCGAAGTTTGACGGAACGGCACTGTATGAGGACGAAAATCCGCTCAAGGGCGAACGTCCCCTGTGGGACACCTGTCTGTTTGATTACTCAAAACCCGAGGTAGTCAGCTTTTTGATCTCGAACGCGAACTTCTGGCTGGAAAAGTATCACGCCGACGGCATTCGCTTAGGAGCGCTGTCGTCAATGCTTTACCTCGACTACGCCAAGCAGCGCGGAGAGTGGATACCAAACGCTCTGGGAGGCAAGGAGAATCTTGAGGCTGTCGCCTTTGTTAAAAAACTAAACGAAACCGTACACGCCCTGCACCCCGGTATCATAATGTGCGTGGAGGAGGTCACCTCATGGCCGAAGCTGACCTACAGCGTTGAATCGGGCGGACTGGGCTTTGACTACAAGTGGAACATGGGCTGGATGAACGACATGCTCCATTATATGACGCTGGATTCCCAGTGGCGGCCGTTCAACCACGATAATCTTACCTACAGCTTTTTCTACGCTTTTTCCGAGCATTTTCTGCTTCCGCTTTCGCACGACGAAGCGTCTGGCGGCAAGGGCTCCCTGCTCAGCCGAATGCCCGGCGGCAGCAAAAAGGGCTTTGACGACCTGAGGGCTTTCCTGACCTATATGTACGCTCATCCCGGCAAGAAGCTGGTGTTTATGGGCATTGAAACCGGTCAGACGCAGGAGTGGAACGAAGAAACCGTGCTCGACTGGCAGACTTCCGACAACATCGCGCGCGAACAGCTCCACGTGTTCTTCAAGGAGCTGAACAAGCTTTACATAGAAGCAAAGCCGTTTTATACGATGGACACCATCTGGAAGGGCTTTGACTGGATCCACCACGACGACTTCACCAACTCCGTCATAGCCTTCAAGCGCAGCGACGAGGAGGGCAACGAGATAATCGCCGTTTGCAACTTCCGTCCCGTTAAGCACGAGCGCTACAAGATAGGCGTGCCTGTTTACGGCGTATATGACGAGATCTTTAACTCTGACGACGAACGCTTCGGCGGCACGGGCGTGAGCAACGGTCACCGCATCATCACAGAACAGATACGTCTCCACGGCTACAACCAAGGACTCGCTCTCACCCTCCCCCCCATGAGCGTTATATATTTAAAATGTATTGAGAAGCTTTGATAGAGTTGAAAGTTGAAAGTTGAAAATTTCGGTCGGGCAGACAGGTCGGTTTGTTTCCGACGTTTAATTCCCGGTTGGATAAACAGAGGGTTTGAGTTGAGAATTGAGAGTTGAGAGTTTCGGTCGGGCAGACAGGTCGGTTTGTTTCCGACGTTCGGTGCCCGGTTGGATAAATAGGGGTTAGAATCTTTGCTGATGTCCGAAAAATATCCATTGTCGGCGTAGGGGCGCGCATTGCGCGTCCGCCCGAGGGTGCAGAGCTAAACTTTTGTTTCTGTCAAAACATACGGACAGGAACACAACCTTTGTCACCGCACCAAAGCCTCCTTTGTTAAAGGAGGTGGCGCGCCCTAAAGGCGCGACGGAGGATTTACACGGCAGGTGGTTATCTTTACGTTCAGCGTCATTCGATATAGCCTAACGTTGGAATCCGGTAGAAAAAAACAGACGTTTGGGAAAATGCAGCACAACGGGCTTGCAATGCAAGCCCCTACAGGGTCTTTTTAGCAGACTTCCGGCGAAACGTCTGCTAAAACACTAATCATACATAAAAAACAAAATTATAATCAAACGTTTCCTTGAGTAAAGGAAGGCTTCCTTTTAAGGCACATCCTTTCCCGCGAAACGCCGACACTATATTAATAATCCGACACAAAGTACGCGAAATAAAGTACGCGAAACAAAAAATAGGAGGTATTTGAATGCAAATGTTCCCAAAAAAGGAGGTTGTCGCCATGCTGTTGGCAGGCGGTCAGGGCTCACGTCTTGGCGTGCTTACAAAAAAGCTGGCAAAACCTGCCGTACCTTTCGGCGGTAAGTACAGAATAATTGACTTTCCGCTCTCTAACTGCGTCAACTCCGGCATTGAGGCGGTAGGAATTTTAACACAGTACCAGCCGCTGATCCTCAATGAGTATATCGGCAACGGTCAGCCGTGGGATTTAGACGGTATGCACTCGGGCGTGAATTGCCTGAGCCCGTATCAGGCGATCCAGGGCGCCGACTGGTATTCCGGCACTGCAAACGCTATTTTCCAGAACATCAACTATATAGAGCGCTACGACCCCGATTACGTGGTGATCCTCTCGGGCGACCATATCTATAAGATGGACTACAACAAAATGCTCGAGTATCACAAGGAAAAGAACGCCGCCTGCACCATTGCGGTCATTGACGTTCCGATCGAAGAAGCGTCGCGCTTCGGCATCCTCAACACCCATGAGGACGGCGAGATATATGAATTTGACGAAAAGCCCGAGCACCCCAAGAGCACCAACGCGTCCATGGGCATCTATATTTTCAGCTGGAAAGAGCTTAGAAAGTATTTGACCGAGGACGACGCGCTTGAAAATTCCAGCCACGATTTCGGCAAGGACGTGCTCCCTGCCATGCTCAACGCAGGCGAGAGAATGTACGCCTATCCCTTTGAGGGCTATTGGAAGGACGTCGGAACGATCGACAGCCTTTGGGAAGCCAATATGGATCTGCTCGACCCCAACGTTACACTCGACCTCAAGGACGTGTATTCACGCAATCCCATGATGCCTCCGCACTATGTTTCCGCCGACGCGAATATTCAGAATTCACTGATCGCAGACGGCTGCAACGTCGAGGGCGATCTGGAATTCTCTATCCTGTTCTCGGGCGTCACCGTGGGCAAGGGCGCTACCGTCAATTCCTCGATCATCATGCCCGGTGCAGTGATCGAAGAGGGCGCGGTAGTCAAGTTTGCAATAGTCGCCGAAAACACCGTGATCAAAAAGGGCGCAAGAGTCGGTCAGAAGCCCGAAGAGGTCGATGACAAGGGAACTTGGGGCATCGCGGTCATCGGCGAAAACACCGTTATCCCCGAAAACGCCGTGATCAAGGCAAAAGAAATGATTGATAGTGAGGTGGCAGCAAGTGAGAAGTAATGATGTATTAGGCTTTATTTTTGCCGGCACACTGGACGAAAAGATCCCCGAGCTTGCCGCGTCGCGAACCACCGCAAGCATACCTGTCGGCGGCAAGTACAGACTCATTGACTTTGTGCTTTCCAATATGTCGAACTCGGGCGTAAACAACGTGGGCATCGTGGCGAAGAAAAACTTTTTGTCTCTCACCGACCACGTGGGCAACGGCAGCGCCTATGACCTTTCCAAAAGAAGAAGCAACCTGACCCTGCTCACTCCCTACGACGGCAAGGCGTTCTCAAATTACGTTGAGACGATATACAACATGCACGGCTATATCGAGCATTGCAGAGAGGAGTATATCCTGTTCTCCACCGGCAATGTAGTTACTAATTTTGACTACGGCGCGCTGTTTGATTTCCATTCAAGGCGCAATGCCGATATCACGATGATCTATAAAAAAGGCGTGATCCCGGCAGGCTACGACCGCCCCGTTACGCTGGAGATCGGCGAAAACAACAAGGTCACAAAGGTGCTGGTCAAGCCCGAGAACAACGGCGAAGTCGATAACCATTTTTACGGCTCCGTACTGGTAAAAAAGGATCTGCTGATGACCGAGATCCGCAACGCGCTCAGCGTCAACGAGCTCGATATCAAAAAGCTGCAGCAGCAAATGGCTGAAAAATACAACGTTTACGCTTATGAAAACAAGGGCTACACCGCGTTTATCAGCTCGATAAACTCATACTTTGACTTCAACATGGATCTGATGAAGAAGGAAGTGCGCGACGAGCTGTTCAGTCCAAAGCGTCCGATCTATACCAAGGTGCGCGACGACGCTCCGTCACGCTACGGTCTTAACAGCAAGGTCAAGAACTCCATTATCGCTCAGGGCTGCGTAATTGACGGCGAGGTGGAAAACTGCGTGATCTCCAAGGGCGTTTACGTTGACGAGGGCGCAAAGCTCTCCAACTGCATCGTGATGCAGGACACCAAAATAGGCAAAGACACAAACCTCAACTATGTAATTATTGATAAGGATGTGGCCATTAAGGACGGACGTTCGCTGATGGGCTTTGATTCTTATCCGATATATATCGCGAAAAAATCAGAAGTTTAACTTTTATTAGGAGGAAAATACCATGAGAATATTATACTGTGCGTCCGAAGCCAATCCGTTCTGCGGCAGCGGCGGACTTGCCGACGTTGCGGGCAGCCTTCCCCATACCCTTTGCAGAAAGGGTCAGGACTGCCGCATCGTGGTACCGCTTTACGGCACCATTCCCCAGGACTTGAAAAACCAGATGAACTTCATCACCAACTTCACCGTTCCGGTGGCATGGCGTCACCAGTACTGCGGCTTGTTCTGGGCGCGCTGGAATGACTGCACCTACTATTTCATTGACAATGAATACTACTTCAAGCGCGGCACGCTCTACGGTCACTATGACGACGCGGAAAGATTCGCTTTCTTCTCACGCGCTATCCTTGAGATGCTGCCCTATATCGACTTCCATCCCGATATCATCCACTGCAACGACTGGCAAACCGCGCTGGTTCCCGTATACTACTATCTGTTCTACTCGCACAGACCCTGGTATTATAATATCAAGAGCTTATTCACCATCCACAACATCCAGTATCAGGGCGAGTACGGCTGGGAGGTCAACACCGAGTGCGTCGGTATCCCTGCCAACGAGTGCGGCATTTTGGAGATGAACGGCAAGCTGAACATGATGAAGGGCGCTATCGAAACCTCGACGCGTGTTTCAACCGTTTCGCCGAGCTACGCCGCAGAGATCAAAGATCCGTGGTACAGCTGGGGTCTGCACGACGAGCTGAACCTGCGCCACTACAAGCTTTGCGGAATCAAGAACGGCATCGACCAGGCAAGCTACGACCCTGCTACCGACTATCAGCTCTACTGCAACTACACCAAGGAGGACATGAGCGGCAAGGGCGAGTGTAAGCGCCGCCTTCAGGAGCGCCTCACGCTCGAGGTCAACTGGAGCATCCCGCTGGTCGCAATGGTCACCCGTCTGGTATCTCACAAGGGTCTGGATCTGGTTCGCATGGGTCTGGAAGAGCTGATGAACACCGAGAACATGCAGTTTGTTATCCTCGGCTCTGGCGACAAGGAATATGAGGACTACTTCAACTATATGCAGGGCAAATATCCCGGCAGACTGATCTTCTGTCACGGCTTTGTACCCGAGCTCGCCAGAAAGATCTACTCGGGCGCCGATATCTTCCTGATGCCCTCAGCGCAGGAGCCCTGCGGTCTTTCTCAGATGATCGCGCTGCGCTACGGCACTATCCCCGTTGTTCGCGAGGTAGGCGGCTTGAAGGACTCCGTATTCGATTCCGCCGACAACTACGGCAACGGCTTCACTTTCAAGAACTACTACACCGCAGACATGCAGCACGCCGTAAGACGCGCACTGTGGGGTATCCAGGACAACGAAGGCTGGCACCAGCTCATGTGGCGCGCAATGATGAGCGACAACAGCTGGGAACGCTCCGCACAGGACTATATCAACGTATACAGCGACACCCTCAACTGGGCATAAGGCGTTAAGAGATTTTAGTCAGTGATTAATAATTAAAAAAATATTAGGCGGTCAGGTTTCCTCCCTGACCGCTTTTTTCAGTTGAGAGTTGAGAATTGAGAGTTGAGAGTTTTCGGTCGGGTAGATAAGTCGGCATAGTTCCAACGTTCGGTTCCCGGTTGGATAAATAGGGGTTAGAATCTTTGCTGATGTTCGAAAAATATCCATTGTCGGCGTAGGGGCGCGCATTGCGCGTCCGCGATTGCTGCGCTAAACGTTATATTTCTATCAACACTCGGACAAGAGAAACAACGTTCGCACAGTTTGTGCGTTTCCTCTACATGTCATTTCGAGCGGTCGGCGTAAGCTGAATTCGCGCAGCGAATAGCCGAGAAATCTCCCTGATAGGAAACCACGCTTCACCTCAACATGTCATTTCGAGCGGTCGGCGCAAGCCGAATTCGCGCAGCGAATAGTCGAGAAATCTCCCTGACAGGAAACCACGGTTCACCTCAATATGTCATTTCGAGCGGTCGGCGCAAGCCGAATTCGCGCAGCGAATAGTCGAGAAATCTCCCTGTCAGGGAACCACGGTTCACCAACAAGGAGATTTCTCCACGCGTACTGACCACCGGGGCACCCGGTCGAAATGACATCGGGAGGTAAGTTGTCAGTATTGCAAAACATGGTTATAGTTTTATCGCAATCTCCCGGAAATCATCAAACCTCGATATAAAGACGCACTGCGCGTCCCTACGCCGAGGTTTGATAAATTTCGGACTTAATTAAGAGAGCCTCTGATAATTCAATATCGTGCAGAAGTGCAAGCGAACCATGGCGAAATCACAGGGAATTGTTAGTGGTTCCCATATACTTTTCTATAGCTTCTTCGCTGAGGTTTTCGCCGATCACTATCACGATATCCTGACCGGAGGAGGTTGGGGTCACGTTCAGCTGCGAGCGCGTGGCATTCAGCTCCAGCCAGCCGCCGTTGTCGCTGACAAAACCCTTTGCGCGGAACACCTCTCCGCAGGAGGGGTCGCTCATGATCGCCTTTACCGACGAAGTCAGCCGGTTTATGTCAAAGCTTCTGTTCAAAAAATACAGGGTGCCGTAGCCGCCGTGTTCAGTCAGCCGCTTCACAAAATCAGGTTCCGCGTGACCGCAGCGCGTCAGCGCTTCAAAGTCGCTGTCGTTAAGCTCGCTCCACGGCTTTGTCAGCACCTCGTCCGCCGAAATGCGTCTGTCGCAGCCGACTTCTTTCAGCGCTTCATTGAGCCGCCCAACGGTATTTCGGATATCCTCAGGTGAAGCGTACTGAGTTTTGCTCAGCATGATCTTGCCTGCAACCGCCGCCTGAGAAGCGAGCAGATACGAAGAATCCCTGCTCAGCTCGCGGTCTGTTTTAGCGTCAGCTACGGTTATCACACTGCCCGGCTCGTACCAGCGGTCGAGCGGACTTTCGTGCAGCGAATCGAAAAACTCGTCCACGTCAAAAATCCCCGACGGCTCGATAATCACGCGGTCGCAGCCGCTCATGGCAAGCGCGATCAGCTTGGTTTTAAAGCGGCGGCGGTGACAGTCCGCGTCACACGCGCCTGCCACCATTTCAAGAATGCAGTTGTCGCCCTCCAGTTCACTGAGCATGAGCATATCGGCGTTGACCGCGCCGTAATCGTTCTCGAGTATACCTACGCGGTATCCTTGGCGAAGCAGATACGCCGCGTACAGTTTTAAGAATGTGGTCTTTCCTGCGCCCAGAAAGCCGGTGATCAAGTCTGCCTTGATCATGCTTCGTTCTCCGTCAGCCGACGGCAAAAGTCATCGATCTTTTTCGCGGCCTCCCCGCTCTTGTTCTTCGGCTCAACAAGTGCCAGCTCGGCAGCCAGGCTGTCCGCGTCAAGTGCTTTTGTCAGCTTGGCAAGCGCCTTTTGGTCTCCGCTGCCCATGAAGCAGACGAATGCCGCCTTGCGCATTCGGCGCAGCTCTTCTCGTTGTTCCTCAATAAAAGTCCTCAGCGGCGGTGCGAATGAGCTTGCCCACACGGGCGAGCCGATAATCACCGTGTCATATTTGTCCGCGTTGAACGAATAGGGCTGCAGCGCAGGCTTCGCGCCCATTATCGCGCTTTTACCGCCCCAAAAATATTTTTTGAATCCGGTGTCGGGATATTGCTTAACGGGAACGAGCTCCAGTGTGTCCGCTCCGATCCGCTTCGCGATAGCCTCGGCAACTAACTTTGAGTTGCCGCTCATGGAATAGTATACTATAACAGCGTTCATAATCATTACCTTTCCGCAATCATTTATAGAGCCTGAACAGCTTAGTGCCGAATGTACCGAACAGGCTCTTTTATTATACCCTCATTCGCCGCAGATTCCAATAGACATAATAAGGGAACCTCTAACAAATAAAAACCTCCCACAGCGATTCTTTTTTCCATTGCGGGAGGTTTTGCTTTTATTTTGTTTTATTCGTTTTATTCGGGGTTATGCAAAGTATGTGCACAACGCCTTAACATTAAATCGGATTATTTCAGATATGCGCCGTTGGTGCCGATTTTGCCGCTGATGCCTTTGAAGCCGGAAGCGCAGCATACATACACGCGCATGTTGCCCTTGCTGATTCCGCTGACGTTCAGTGTGCCGCCGGAAACCGTCTTAACGTCGCCGGTAACCGCGTCGATATACTTGCCGTTGGGCAGACCGGAGAAGCTTCCGCCGCCGGAGATGGCTACGCAGGCGAGGCTGTCGACGCCGTTTGCTGTGTAGCGGCGTACAAAGGACATTCCGCCGCCGCCGACTGACTTGTACTGACCCTTTTGCAGAGCAGGTACCGCGCGTCTGATAAGGTTGAGCTGGCGCATATGGTTGGCAAGCGGAGCAGACAGGGTGCTGCTCACTGTGCCGCTCGCGTTATATTTGCCGAAATCGCTGGCTGTAACGCTGCCCTCCAGATTTGTTCCGAAGTAAGCGCGTCCTGTTTGTTCAAGCGGCTTGTTGGGACCGACGTCGATCGGGCAGTCCTTCTTGAACTCAGTCTCGGTTCCGTAGAAAATACAGGGGATTCCGCGGAAGGTGAACATCAGGTTCATGTTTTCAGCCCATGCCTGAGCGCCGCCTCTGTAGCGGTAATCCTGCTGACCGTCGGGACCGTAGTCGTGAGAGTCAACATACATTACGTTCCATGTGGAATCGTTGAAATACTTATCTTCTTCCAGACCCTTGCTGTAAGCGTCGTAGGCGTTGCCGAAGCTCCAGTGCATGGTAAAGTCGATGGTGCCGGTGCGGTTCGACTTGCTGTAGTCGGGAGTATGATAGTTCATGCCGTTAAGTGTGGCGTTGCTCGAGGTGAGAGCGCCGGCGCTGTTGGAGTGCTCCTGATAGTGCTTAACGGCGTTTTCGTTGTTTGACTTCTGGTCGGTCTTTGACCAGTTGCTTGTCCACTTGCTCTCGGTCTCCTTCCAGCCGTAGAACGGGCAGGAGCTTGCCATGATGCCGTGGTTCCACACGTCGCGCACACGGGCGCAGACCTCGCCGAAGATATAGAAGTTCTCGATCTTGTTAAATACGGGGAAGAACGCATGGTTGAGAGTCCAGCGGCTGATGTGCTTTTCGGTGTCAAGACGGAAAGCGTCAACGCCCATGTTGGCATAATCCATGTAACTGTCGGTCAAATACTTCGCTACAGTGGGGTTCTCGGTGTTGACGTCAACACAGTCGTCCGCGATCTGACCAGTCTGCTCAGTGAAGGTCTCCCAGTCCATGGCTGCGCCGTGGTGATAATTATTGGCGGGATCCTTGCTGTCCTCTTTCATGCACGCCAGTCTTGCACCGTACTGTGCGCTTGGATTCAAGCTGTTGTAGTTGGAATAGTATTTTGCCAGAGGACCGTTGGGGTTGATTTCCAGCGAATCGATACTGCCCAAATCCTGAACGGAGCTGTATTTTCTGTTGAACATGGGGCAGAGAGTTTTTTCGCCGAAGTTACCGGTGTGGTTCCACACTACGTCCTGGATTATTTTCAGACCCTTTTTGTGGGCAGCGTCAATAACGTCTTGGAACGTTACGCCCTTGCTCTCGTAACGCGGATCGACTTTGGCAAAGTCAAAGGCATGGTAGCCGTGGTAGTCGTAGCCCGAGCAGTTCTCTACAACGGGAGTGATCCAAACCGCTGTGAAGCCCAGTGCCTTGATGTAGTCAAGTCTTTCGATCAAGCCCTTGAAGTCTCCGCGCCAGGGGGTGTCGGAATCGGGGTTGTTTGCCTTTTTATCCTCCCAGCAGTGGACGTTGTTGCTTTTGTCTCCGTCATAGAAACGGGTGGTGATCAGAAAATAGATGGAATCCTCGCGCAGATCGCTGCGTTTCCATTGATTGATATCGTCCCAGTGATGGTCGTACCAACGGCCGTCTTTGTACCACCATTCGCCGGCGGATTCTCTTGAAAGCTCCTCGCCCTGCTTGCCGTTTGTCACCGTCATAAAGTTGATTTTGGTGACGTTCGCAAAGCTGTACCTGTAGGTGTTGTCTCCCTCCGCAGTCATTTTGGGACCCGGATAGGTCGTGGTGATGTTGTTCGGCAGACTGTTCCAATAGTAAATATTTGGCGTGCCGCCTTCGTTGTAGATATGGACGGTAATGCCTCCTGCGGCAACGGCTTCGCCTGCGTCATCTTCCACGGCGGCGGTAACCGAAATAGCGCCTGCCGTACAGATAACACACACAGCCAATACCAGAGCCAATATCTTTTTGAACTGTGCCATTGATACTCCTCCTTATAGTGAAAATTCTAACTATACAATATATATTATATGATATGTATTTATTGCTATTTTTCTTTATTAGAAAAATAAAATTTCTTCCCTGCCAAAAAAGCAAACCGAAATTTATTGAACTTTCACAAACCCGACCCCTATTTTGCTCTTGCGTGGAAAATGTTGAAAAAAAGCAAACGGTTTTCATTATAAACAGTAATGCCGGGGCTTTTTAAAAAATCAGATTGACAACAGCTTAAAAATGGAATACAATAAAAAGGAATATGAGCACAGCTCAAAAAATGCGAGGTGAAAAGTTAATGGACGCGGACGGAAATTTAGGCGGAGTTCCCGGGCGAAGTAGAATGAACGCATCAGCCGCGTTCATGAACCCGTAATATATCACCCTGTTCTCAATGCGGTTTGATAGCACGGTGATGTACTACGTATCACCCAGAACACGTCTCTTTCCACGATGCAGTAACACGCAAAAGGAGGAGAGAGTATGGTTCAGGTAAACGTGACCCTAACCGAAACTATCAAGGTGCTGCTTGACGAAAAGAAGTACGGCACCCTTCGGGACATCCTGGTGACGATGAAGCCCTATGATATCGCAGCGGTTTTTGAGGAATTACAGGATGAAAAGACCCCGATTTTATTCAGGATTCTGCCAAAGGAGCTTGCGGCGGAAACTTTTGTTGAGATGGACGACGAAACGCAGGAGTTTCTTATCCACGGCTTCAGCGATAATGAGCTGAAGGAAGTGGTAGACGAGTTGTTTTTGGATGACGCGGTCGATTTGATCGAGGAGATGCCTGCAAACGTCGTAAAGCGCATTTTGCGCCAGGCGGATAAGGATATGCGCAAGCAGATCAACGAGCTGCTGAAATATCCCGAGGACAGCGCCGGTTCTATTATGACGACCGAGTTTATTGTGCTGCGCCCCGAAATGACGGCAGAAATGGCTATCAAGCGTATCCGCCGAACGGGTGTGGATAAGGAAACTATTTACACCTGTTATGTATGTGACGATAACAATAAGCTTATAGGTATTTCCACCGTCAAGGATCTGCTTTTGGCGGAGGATGAGGACGTTGTGCGCGATATGATGGAGGAAAACGTCATTTCCGTACACACGCTGGACGACCAGGAGCAGGTTGCCCAGATGTTTTCCAACTACAACTTTTTGGCGCTTCCCGTCGTGGACAACGAAAAGCGTTTGGTCGGCATCGTAACGATCGACGACGCTATCGACGTTATCCAGGAAGAAGCGACCGAGGATATCGAAAAAATGGCTGCGGTACTGCCCTCCGACAAGCCGTATATGCGCACGGGCGTGTTCGGACTATACCGCAAGCGCGTGCCGTGGCTGCTGATACTGATGCTGTCGGCGACCTTTACCAGCACCATCATTTCATCATTTGACGGCATTTTGGCTCAGATAATCATTTTGTCGTCGTTTATCCCCATGATCACAGGCTCAGGCGGTAACGCAGGCTCACAGGCGTCGGTATCGGTCATACGCGCGCTGTCGCTTGGAGAGATCGAATTCAAAAACATGTTCGGCGTTATCTGGAAGGAGATCCGCGTAGCGGTGCTGTGCGGTCTGACTTTGGCTGTGGCAAACTTCTTTAAGCTGCTGTTTTTCGATTTGCGCAGCTACACCGGTACGGGCGACCCTGTCCAAATCGCTCTGGTGGTTTCCGCAACGCTGGTCGGCACCATCATCATGGCGAAAATCGTCGGCTCGGGACTGCCGCTGCTGGCAAGCAAGGTCGGCTTTGACCCTGCGGTAATGGCAAATCCGCTGATCTCAACGGTCTGCGACTCGCTGTCTTTGCTGATTTATTTCGCCGTGGCAAAGGTTCTGCTGCCGCTTTGATTTTTTGATTTAAAATGACACTGCCCTTAGATGAGGAATAAGATGAGTAACAACAGGAACAGACGAAAAAGAAAGGGACATCCGCGCTCGATGGCTGAGTTTCTGGTGGTTTCGGCGGTGATCATCGCAACTCTGCTGGTGATCATCAACGTCGCGCCAATCGCGCCCAAGCCGAAGCCTAAGCCCGTTGAGGCGGCGCCTGCCGCGGCAACCGAGGCTCCCACGGAAGCTAAGACATATGAGATAAAAAATGTGCCGATAGTTTCGCAAAACGAGCTGAAAGCAGGCTGTGAGACCTACGCCTGCGTTATGATGCTGAAAACCCTCGGCTTTGACACCGATGAATTTGACTTCGCGGATAATTACCTGATCTGTTCGCCGATCTCCTACGGCGAGGACGGAACGCGATTCGGCCCCGACATGTATTCGGCGTTCGCCGGCACGGTGGATAACGGCTACGGTATCTACTCCCCTGCAATGGCTAAGTCGATCAACAAGTTTTTCGAGGCTAAGAAGTCGCCGCTCAAGGCGACCTCTATCGTTGGAGAAACGCTTGAATCGCTGTCGCAGAAGTATGTCAAAAACAACATTCCCGTGATGGTGTGGGCGACCACCTATATGCAGGAGCCCTACGAAAAAGCCTCGTGGGTCGTTGATTTCGTGGACGAAAACGCAAAGACCAAAAAGGGCGACACCTTTACATGGCTGCAAAACGAGCACTGCATGGTGCTTATAGGCTACGACCAAAAGGACTTTTATATGGCTGACTCGGTTGCCGGCAAGGTCTCGCATTTTGAACGCAAGCTTGCCGAGCAGCGCTTCAAGGAGCTCGGCTCACAGGCGATAGTGTGTCAGTAAACCGTATTTTCCCGTAAACAAACGGAGCGGAGGGCAAAGCCCTTCGCTCCGTTTTCCGCTTTATAGAAACATTATGAGGAATGTCGTTGCAGCAGCGCCGTGCAGCCGTGCGCCGTTTTCTTGCGCGTGCCGACTGTGCTCTCCGCGGTTTTTTTCTGCGCACGTGTTTATCGGACGTGCCGAACAAAATCTGCTCCGCCGAGTCCCAAACCGCAAAAATAATAAAAACAAACAAGCTGAAATTGATCATGATACCTTCCCTCCGTTGATCTTCGTTAAGGCAATACCGCATAATTCAGGTGTGCGGATTGCGCAGTAAGATTTTTCGTCAGGTTGTACAAATAAATTGAGGTAAGGCTGTCGCCTTGCCGAGTAATTTCACTGTCTTTATTATAAACCGCCGGGTGTTTCATAAAACGGACAATGCTTCTGAGCGGTCTGAACAGAGCGGAAAACGGGGGGATTTCTCCGCTCTCTGCACCGACTGAAATGACATATGGCAGCCTTTGACGATCAGAACGGTAAAACAAAATCAGATTCACGTGTCGGATTGAAATAAAAGTATTGATTGCAGCGAAAATTTGTGATATAATTTTAAAGAATAGGCAAAAGCAAAATTTCTGTGAAAGGACAGTTTTTATGATAAAGGCGAATGAATACCGCACTGTGACCTGCGGTGAGTTAAGAGAAGAGAATATCGGTCAGCAGGTGCGCGTAGCCGGCTGGGTGGAAAATATCCGCGACCACGGCGGCGTTATGTTTTTGGACATCCGCGACGAATACGGCGTGCTCCAGGTTGTCGTTCACAATGACGAGCTGCTGAAAAACATCAACAAGGAGTGTACCGTCACCCTCGGCGGCGAGGTCGTCAAGCGCGACGAGGACACCATCAATAAAAAAATCGCTACGGGTTTTGTAGAGGTCCACACCGAGGATATCAAGGTGCTCGGCAAATGCAAAAACGTTTTGCCCTTTGAAGTAGCCACCTCAACAAACACAGGCGAGGACGTTCGTTTGAAATACCGCTTCCTCGACCTGAGAAATCCGAAGGTACACAACAATATCCTGCTGCGCTCCGAAATCGTTTCCTTCCTCAGAAGCAAGATGGAGGGCATGGGCTTCCGCGAGATCAATACTCCGATACTCTCCACCTCCTCTCCCGAGGGCGCGAGAGACTATTTGATCCCCAGCCGCAAGCACAAGGGCAAGTTCTACGCTCTGCCCCAGGCTCCGCAGATCTTCAAGCAGCTTTTGATGGTCAGCGGTTTTGACAGATACTTCCAGATCGCGCCCTGCTTCCGCGACGAGGACGCGCGCGCCGACCGTTCGCCCGGCGAATTCTATCAGCTCGATTATGAGATGGCGTTCGCCACTCAGGAGGATGTGTTCGACGTTGCCGAGGAGGTGCTGTACGAAACCTTCGCAAAGTTCAGCGACAAGGAAGTCAGCAAGCCTCCCTTTAGGCGTATCCCGTTTGCCGAAGCTATGCTGAAATACGGCACAGACAAGCCCGATCTGCGCAATCCGCTCGAGATCAAGGAAATCAGCGACATGTTTGAGGAAACCGACTTCGCGCCCTTCCGCAAAAAGTGCGTGCGCTCCCTCAACGTTCCCGGCGCGGCGGCTCAGAGCAAAAAGTGGTTCAAGCGCATGGAAGAATTCGCGCTTTCCATCGGCATGAAGGGTCTCGGCTATGTCAAGGTCAACGACGATCTGACCTTTGACGGCCCCATTGACAAGTTCCTCAAGCCCGGTGACCGCGAGGAGCTGATCGAGCGCAACGGCTCCAAGGCAGGCGACGTGATCTACTTTATCGCCGACAGCGCTGCCGAAGCGCCCAAGCTGGCAGGTCAGATCCGTTCCGAGGTCGCGGAGCGCCTTGATCTGATCGACAAAAGCCGCTTTGAGATGTGCTTCATCGTTGATTTCCCGATGTATGAACGTGACGACGACGGCAAGGTGATCTTCACCCACAATCCGTTCTCCATGCCTCAGGGCGGTCTTGACGCGCTTCTCAACAAAGACCCCGAGGAGATTTTGGCGTATCAGTACGACATCGTGTGCAACGGCGTAGAGCTGTCCTCCGGCGCGGTGCGCAACCACGATATCGAGATCATGAAAAAAGCCTTTGAGATCGCAGGCTACAGCGAGGACGAGCTCAAAGCGAAGTTCAGCGCTCTCTACAAGGCGTTCCAATACGGCGCTCCGCCTCACGCGGGCATGGCTCCCGGCGTTGACCGCATGATAATGCTGCTCACCGACGAGGAGAATATCCGCGAGGTCATCGCGTTCCCGATGAATTCAAACGCGCAGGACGTTCTGCTCGGCTCTCCCGGAGAGGTGACCGAACAGCAGCTCCGCGAGGTTCATGTAAAATTGAGATAAAACTATTGCGAGGCGCACCTGCGTGTGCGCCCGCGATCGTTTCAAGAGATTATAGAACAACCGAAAGGGTGACACCATGGTAACCAGAGAAGATGTAGAAAACATTGCCCTGCTGTCCAAGCTTTTTGTTCCCGAGGAGGAGCTTGACGGGCTGACCGAGTCAATGCAGGAGATTATCAACTTTGCGGACGCGATAAACAACGCGCCCGCAGGCGACGAAGGCTTTGACAATATCAACAACCTGTCAAACGTTTTCCGTGAGGACGAGGTCATTGAGTCCTATCCCAGTGAAGAGATCCTTAAAAATGCCCCCGAACAGGCGGAGGATCACTTCCTTGTAAGAAACAGAGAGTGAGGCGGCGTATGGGTAAGATAGCTAAAATTCATGAAATGCTCACCACAGGGCAGTGCTCCTGCGCTGAGCTTACCAAAAGTTATTTGAAGGCGATCGAAAGCGACAACGGCGAGCTCAACGCCTACGTGTGCGTCACGGGCGACGAGGCGATGAAAACCGCTGAGGCGGTGGACAAAAAAATCGCCGCAGGCGAAACTATCGGACTGCTCGAGGGCGTTCCGATGGCGCTCAAGGACAACATGAGCACCAAGGGTATCGACACCACCTGCTGCTCCAAGATACTGACAGGCTACAAGCCGATATTTGACGCGACCGTTTGGGAGCTTCTAAAGGAGCAGAACGCCGTCATGCTGGGCAAAACCAACATGGACGAATTCGCGATGGGCTCCTCGTGCGAGAACTCCTATTTCGGCGGCGCAGCCAACCCCGTTGACACCAACCACGTTGCAGGCGGCAGCTCCGGCGGCGCGGCAAGCGCGGTGGGCGGCAATATCGCGGCGTACGGCTTAGGCTCCGACACAGGCGGCTCTATCCGTCAGCCCGCGTCATTCTGTGGCGTGGTCGGCTTAAAGCCCACCTACGGCGCCGTATCGCGCTACGGTCTGATCGCTTACGCCAGCTCGCTTGACCAGATCGGCCCTGTTACCTCGAGCGTCGAGGATGCCGCGCTGGTGTTTGACGCAATTTCAAAGCCCGACAAGCGCGACTCCACCTGCAAGGGCAGCGCGTCTCCGACCTTTGACAAGCTGGGCAGCGATATCAAGGGCATGAAAATCGGTATCGCGCGCGAGTATCTTGACGGAGTGCGCGACGACGTTAAGGAAGCTGTGCTTGCCGCCGCGGAGCTTTACAAAGGAATGGGCGCGGAGATCGTTTATTTTGACCTGCCTATCCTCAAATTTGCCCTGCCCGTTTACTATATCATCGCCTGTGCGGAGGCTTCCTCAAACCTCGGCCGCTACGACGGCATCCGCTACGGCTACAAGACCGAGCACTACACGGGCACGCACGACATGATCTGCCGCACCAGAAGCGAGGGCTTCGGCGAAGAGGTCAAGCGCAGGATCCTTTTAGGTACATACGTACTCAGCGCAGGCTACTACGACGCATACTATAAAAAGGCTCAGGATCTGCGCGGCACCATCATAAAGGCGTTCAACAACGCGTTTGAACAGTGCGACGTCATTTTGGCGCCCACTGTCCCCATGACCGCATTTGAAAAGGGTCACGCTACGAGCGACCCGGTAGAAACATATCTCACCGATATCTGCACCGTGCCCGTGAACATCGCGGGTCTCCCGGGCGTTTCGGTCCCCTGCGGCTTCAACCAAAAGGGAATGCCCATCGGAATGCAGCTTATCGGCAAAAGCTTTGACGAGGCTACTATCCTCAACGCCGCCTATCACTACCAGCAGGCGGCTCCGGATAAATTCAAGGAAACAAAGTGGGGTGTGAAGCTGTGAAATACGAATTAGTCTCGGGTTTTGAAACCCATATCGAATTGTCAACCAAAACCAAGATCTTCTGCGGCTGCACCACCCAATTCGGCGGTGATCCGAACACGCACTGCTGTCCCGTGTGCATCGGTCTGCCCGGCACTCTGCCCGTGCTCAACCGCGAGGTAGTGCGCTTCGCGATCAAGGCAGGTCTCGCCGTTCACGGCAAGATCGCAGATATCGCCAAAATGGACCGCAAAAACTACTGCTATCCCGACCTATCCAAGGCGTACCAGATCAGCCAGCTTTACGCGCCGCTGATCATCGGAGGCTATGTTGAGCTGTCCAACGGCAGAAAAATACGCCTGCACCACATCCACATCGAAGAGGACGCAGGCAAGCTTATCCACCGTCACGGCGACACCTATGTTGACTACAACCGCGGCGGCGTGCCGCTGATAGAGATCGTCTCGGAGCCGGACATCCGCTCCATTGACGAAGCAAAGGAGTATGTTGAGCGCCTGCAGCAGGTAATGCGCTGGGTAGGCGTGTCCGACTGCAAAATGCAGGAGGGCTCCATGCGGTGCGACGTAAACATCTCCGTGCGTCCCGAAGGCACCGAGGCTTTCGGCACGCGCACCGAAATCAAGAATATGAACTCCATCACCAACATCGCGCGCGCCATGGAGTACGAGTACGACCGTCAGGTTGACCTGATCGAAAGCGGCGGCAAGGTGGTTCAGGAAACACTCCGCTTTGACGACGTGACCGGCACGACCTCCTCAATGCGCAGCAAGGAGGACGCGCACGACTACCGCTACTTCCGCGATCCCGATCTGGTGACAATCAACGTTCCGCGCGACGAGGTCGAGGCGCTCAGAGCCGAAATGCCCGAGCTGCCTGCCGACAAGTGCCGCCGCTACATAGAGGAATACTCGATCCCCGAAAAGGACGCGCAGCTGCTCACCAAGTACCGCCGGATCAGCGAGTATTTTGACGAGGCTATCGACGGCGTGAAGTCGCCCAAGACCGTGTCTAATTTCATCATAGGTCAAATGTTCCGCCGCACCGAAACCGAAAGCGACAAGGAGCTGTTCGCCGTTCCCACCACTCCGGCTCAGCTCAACGAGCTTGTCAAGCTGCTCGACAGCGGCAAGATCCGCAACAACCTCGCAAAGTCCACGCTTGAAAAAATGCTGGACAGCGGCAAGGGCGCTACCGACTTTATCAGCGAGAGCGACATGGGCGGCGTTGACGACGCGGCGCTGCTGGAGCTGTGCAAAAACGCCGTAGACAGCAACCCCAAGGCGGTTGAGGATTTCAAAAACGGCAAGGAAAAGGCGATCAAGGCTCTGGTCGGCAATGTAATGAAAAACAGCCGCGGCAAAGCCGACGCCATGGCAGCCGAAGCAAAAATCAAGGAATTAATAGGATAAATTTAAAACGCGGAGGCATCCCCTCCGCGTTGTTTTGATATTATTTTTTCAAGGAGGAAGGGTTATGATTTTCAAAAAACGCAGGAACATTGACTCTGCGGTGCTTACCGATCTGCGTAGATATATTGACGAGGTCATGAATCCCGCGCACGAGGAGGAGCTTGCCTGCTTTGAGGCTTCGGCAGCTGACTCCGCTCCGTATATGGGCGATGGTATGCCGTTCAAAAGCGCCGGCAGACCTCCCGGTGTGTGCAGATCCGCCGTTCCTGTTGAGGTCGTGAACACGCTTGACGAGAGCTTTGCTCAGATGCTGTTCCGAAAGATCGACGAAAAAGGCATGACCGACGCTCAGTGCTACAAAAAGGCAGGGCGCGACCGCAAACTGTTCTCAAAGATACGCAGCAATCCCGGCTACAAGCCCGGCAAGCCCACCGCCATAGCCTTTGCGCTTGCGCTGGAGCTCGATTACGACGAAACCGAGGAGCTGCTGCGCAAGGCAGGCTTCGCCCTCTCTCACAGCAGCAAGTTTGACGTGATCGTGGAATACTGCATAACCCACGGGATCTACGACATCATGCAGGTCAACGAAGCGCTTTACGAGTTCGATCAGGTGACCATATAAGTACTGTTATTAAGAGATCAGGAGGAAATGTTACGCTGTGTTCAAAAAACATAACCGATAATAAACCGGTCGTCGCGCAGCTGCGAGAGTGAAAACGGCTGCGCGCGGTCGGTGCTGTGAAAATTGAGCGAAGAAAAGCCGCCGACGACGGGATAAATGCAGTAAAAGTGGATCCCGTCGGTGATCCTGTCGTTCCACGTGCAGACTATCGCCGCTTTGCAGCCGTCCAGCGCGGCTTTGAATTCTCCGCAGCGCCGAAACTCCCGGCATGAAACGCCGTGATAGCTAAAGTACCTGCCCAGCTTTTTTGTCGCGGTGCCGAACCTGCCGCCGAAAAACGCCAGCCTAAGCAGCTCGCAGTCACGCGCGACGTCGGCAACGGGCTGATCCTTCCCCAAAAGCCGCATAACATTGTAGACCGCAGCCACTCCGCAGCCCACGTCAGCCACTGGCTTTTCGGCGCTGCCGTAGCGCAGGTCTCCCACAGGCTGTTTGCACTGTCCGAATATGAAGCCGTCAAATCCCTCGGCAAGCCTTTGATTGTCCGCATAGCGGCGCATTATCCCCTTTTTCCCGAGTAGTTTCATCTTATATCACCGTCCGCCGAAAAGCTTTAAGGCAACACCGCACAATTCAAGGCGCACGGCTTGCTTGAATATTATTCCGTCAGCTTGCCCAAAAAATCTCGGCAAGGCGACAGCCTTACCTCAATCTGACGAAAAATCTTACTGCGCAATCCGCACACCTGAATTATGCGGTATTGCCTTAAAAACAAAAAGGAGCGCCTCGGCGCTCCCTTAAATCCTGATTATTATGAATTAGCCTCGATATAGGAAACGAGAGCGCCAACGGTTTTGATGTTTTCGATTTCCTCGTCGGGAACCTCAACCTCAAACTCATCCTCGATGGACATCAGAAGGTCAACAACATCAAGAGAATCCGCGCCGAGATCTTCCTGCAAATCTGTGTCTGCCGTGATCTTGTCCTCGTCAACATCAAACTGCTCGGCAAGAATCGCCTTAACTTTTTCTAATACCATTATAATTTCCTCCCTAAAAATAATTTGTACCCCATCTAAAGATATAGACAAAAGCACTCTTTTTATGATACAATGGTGAAAACAAACGCTGTTTGTTACTCTACAATATTATTGTTATTTTACAGCTTTGTCAATATGTAAATCGAAAATTTTTTAAATTTTTTATTTTTTGCATAAAAAATACTGGTTTTATGCGAATAATCAATAAATGAATTGTGAATTTTTCCGCCCGTTTTGCTCATATTGAAGAGAAAACGGCAATTCCACATCAGGGGGTTTTTACAATGCAGACAAAAAAATACGCGGTTATCGGTCATCCGATAGGACATACCATGTCGCCGTTTATTCACGAAAGGCTTTTCGCTCTTAAAGGGATCGACGCGGAGTACGGAGTGCTCGATATCGCTCCCGAACAGCTGGAACGGGAATACCGCGACACACTGCTCAAACTCGACGGCTACAACGTGACCATTCCGCACAAGCAGGCTATGCTTCCGCTGCTTGATTCGCTCGACGACAAGGCGAAGATGTACGGCAGCGTCAACACCGTCGCCAACTTCGGCGGCAAAGCCAAGGGCTACACCACCGACCCCGACGGCTTTTTAAAGGCGCTGGAAGCGGCAGGCATCGAGCTCAGCGGCAGGATAATGATTTTAGGCTGCGGCGGAGTTGCGCGCACCATGGCGTATGAGATCGCCCTCAAAGGACTGGAATTTGAATTCGCCGTGCGCAGAGAGGATGTCGGCGCGGCAGGGCTTTTGTGTCTTGACATAACCAAAAAGATCCCCGATGCCAAGGTGAGCTTCGGACTGATAGACCAGATCATCGGAAACGTGGACGTGCTTATCAACGCAACGCCCATCGGCATGTATCCCAACGTGGACGAACAGCCCATCCATAACTGCGCGATCGGAAGGTGCAAAAGCGTGTTCGACGCGGTATACAATCCGCTGGAGACAGCTCTTGTAAAACGCGCCAAAGCAAACGGCAGCAAAGCCGAGGGCGGCATGAGTATGCTGGTTTGGCAGGCTGTAGTTGCTCACGAGCACTGGGACGGCTCGGAATATGATCCTGAAGAAATACGCATCCTGTGCGCTGACGCTGCAAAAGCGCTTGCCGAGCGCTGACGGAGGATAAAGATGGATAATATTGTGATCTGCGGCTTCATGGGCTGCGGCAAGTCCACCGTCGGAAAGTGTCTTGCAAAAAAGACAGGGCGCAAATTTGTCGATATGGACGCGTATATCGAAAAGAAGGCAGGCATGACCGTAGCGATGATTTTTGAAAAATACGGCGAGCAGGGCTTCAGGGATCTCGAGCATGAGGCGTGCGTGGAATTAGCCGCAGAAAACGGCTTGATCATCGCTTCCGGAGGCGGAGCGCTGACCTTTGAGCGCAACGTACAGGCATTCCGCGGAAAAGACACGGTGATCCTGCTTGACGTACCGCTGGAGGTCATCAGGGTACGGCTGAAAAACGACACAAAACGGCCGCTGCTTCAACGTCCCGACAAGGATCGGGCTATGGAGGAGCTGTACAACAAGCGGCTGCCCTATTACCGAAAGGCGGCGGATATTACGATACACGGCAAGGACTCGCCGCTCAAAACCGCCTGCGAAATAATGAACGCGGTTAAATAACGGCGATTACCACTATCTCTTTATAAACAGAAAGGCAAATTCATGAACATTGCAGTCATTGGTTTAGGCATCATCGGCGGCAGCTTTTGCAAGGCGTTCAAGCTGCACACCGACCATCATATCATCGGTATCAACCGAACTCCCGAAACGGCAAAAAAAGCTCTTGAGGAGGGAGCGATCGACGAGATCGGCAGCGCAGAGTCGCTTGAAAAAGCCGATGTGATCTTTTTGTGCATGTATCCGCAGGCGTGCGTGGATTTTATCAAGGAGCACGGCGGCAGCATAAAAAAGGGCGCGATCGTCACCGATTCATCGGGTATCAAACGCGCGATCTGTCCGCAGCTCGAGGAGCTCAGCCGCGAATTCGGCTTTACATTCGTCGGAAGCCACCCCATGGCAGGCAAGGAAAAGAACGGCTTTGAGGCGAGCGAAGCGAGGCTGTATGAGGGTGCAAGCTTCATCATCACCCCGTGCGGCGCGCCCCGTGAAGCGGTGGAGACGCTTTCTCAGCTGGCGCTGTCCATCGGATTCGGACAGATAACGCTTAGTACGCCCGAGGAGCACGACCGAATGATAGCGTTCACCTCACAGCTGCCGCATGTACTTGCCTGCGCTTATGTGTTAAGCCCGAGCTGTCCGAATCACAAGGGCTTTTCCGCAGGCAGTTACCGCGACGTGTCGCGTGTCGCCAATATAAACGCCAAGCTGTGGAGCGAGCTGTTTTTGGAAAACCGCGAACCGCTGCTTGAGGAACTGATTATTTTGGCGAACAATGTAAAAAATATAATTGACGCGGTCAACGCAAACGACAAAAAAGCCCTGACCGCCCTGCTTGAACAAGGTCATCAGGTAAAACAGTCGCTGGGAGAGTAATTTTAGTTGAAAGTTGAAAGTTGAAAGTTTTGGTCGGGGAGACAGGTCGGCTTGATTCAGACGTTCGGTTCCCGGCTGGATAAATAGGGGTATTGAGTTGAGAGTTTCGGTCGGATAGACAGATTAGCGTGTTTCCTCCATATGTCATTTCGAGCCTTTAACACGTTACCTCCATATGTCATTTCGAGCGGTGCCCGAAGGGCAAAATCACGAAGTGATTTAGTCGAGAAATCTCCCTGACAGGGAACTACAGTTCACCTCCAAGGAGATTTCTCCACGCGTTTTTTGGCTCGCGTACTTAACGTCGGACGCATCGGTAACGTCGGCGTTTGCGCGAGCCAGAATAGAAATATCGGAAGCTGTGAGGGCAATGGAAACGACATTTTCTTAATCGCCGTTTCCTCAACTGCGTAGGGGCGCACCTGTGTGTGCGCCCGGGGGTGCTGAACTAAACGTTCTGCTCCTATCTATCAATACATGCGGACAAGAAAACAACGTTTGTAATCGCACCAAAGCCTTCTCTTGGGAGCAATGTCAACAACTTAAGAATAAGCGGCACTATTCACAAACATCAAACATTATATTCGTGCAAATTGCGAATTGACAAATGAAATTCACCTCAACAATCGAGATAGAAATATCTTGATTGGAGAGAATATCGTGAAAATA
>CADASG010000010.1 GCA_902790475.1 uncultured Ruminococcus sp.
CGCGGCGATTCCCACTTCCGTGGAGGAGGATCTGATCATGAGCCTGTCCAACAAGCTCGTATGCTTTGTAAAAAAGACCTCGGAGCTTGAGGACGCGGTCATGAATGCCGGCGACGCCTCGTCAGATCCCCTTGAAAGAGCACGTTATTTCCGTGAGAACATCTTCGCTAAGATGCAGGAGCTCAGAGCAGTCGGCGATTCAATGGAAACCGAAACTGCGGCAGATTTCTGGCCTTATCCTTCATATACAGAGCTTCTTTTCGGCGTATAATGCAAAAAAATTAAATTTGTCAAGGTCTGACAAGATGGAAAGATTCTGTTTCGACGTTTTTGGCTCTGTGCACAAATTTGACCCAATCGGATGTTCCAAAAGGATAAAAAACAATCTGGAAAGGTCAGAAACAGTGATTTTTTGGTCAAAAAACCCGCATTCTGTAATACGGGCAAAGCGCTGATAATTCTTTATTAACTTTACATTTTTCATCGTCAGTGATATAATCGTGAAGTGGGTCAGAATAGATAGGATAACCGCAAAACGCGGTTGCTATCGAAAAACTGCGTGTTTTTCGGAAGGTGATGAGACGATGAAAAAAATATCCGCAATCATTGCTGCGCTTCTTGTTACTGCCGTTTCAGCTGTTACGGTGTTTGCCGCAGGCGTAAATGACAACGAGCGGAAGGTTCTCGATGAGCTTAAGACAAGTGTCGAAATGCAGGGTAAGGATATGTACTGGCCCGAGGCTTTCGTCAATCAGGCGGAGAATTATTTTAACACTATTGATATGGATGCAGACCAGGCTGAAAAGATTATTGCTGTTATCAAAAACGGCAAGGAACAGCTTGAGTCTACAGGCGCAGAGAATATTGCCAAATGTACGGCAGAACAGAAAAAGGAACTCATGACAACTCTTACCGATGTTGTGGCTCCCATAAACGGTACTGCTTCATATGACAAGACTTCAGGTGAGGTTACCCTGAAGTCCGGAAACGGCGAGGTTATTTTCAAGGCAGTTCCCACTCTTGTTGAAAAAGGCAGCAATAAGGGTGAGGGCATCAACGGCAAAACCACAGATGGCGGAGTGATCAAGATAACAGGCGCTTCCGCCGATTTGTCGCCCTTTGTACTTATCGGAGCAGCTATTGTTTCCGTTATTGCAGGCGGTTTTGTTTTTGCAGCAAGGAAGAGGTTATAATGTCGGGACATAACAGACACAGACACGGTAAAAAACTTGGAGGGAAGAGTTTTTTGATTCTTCCCATTATATTTTGTTTGGGAATTCTCCTGATAACTTTCTCGGTGATAGCCTTAACGCCTGATTCAATAAAGTCAGCGGCAGGTACCGTATTCTCGGCCGCTGAAAAAGATTATTCTTCCTTATACGAGAATATTTTTGTACCGGTAAATGAAAGTGATGTTGTAGATACGGTTAAAAATGAAAAGGGCGAGCCTGTGATAAAAGCGGAAGCTGTAAAATACCCGAGCTACGGAGTTCAATTCGGCGAGGTTATTATCAAGGGCTGCGGAATAGATTGTCCTTTGTTTATGGGTGACGGCGATATTGCCCTCAGCAACGGCGCGGGCGTATACTACGGAAGCTTTATCCCGGGCTACGGAGGAACAACCCTGATCGCAGGTCATAACAACACGTATTTCAACGGCCTGAAAAAAGCCGAACGCGGGCAGGAGATTATCATCAGAACCAGCTACGGCAACTACAAGTATAAAATCAGGGAAACTGCGGTCAAGGACGCGCTTGATACCTCGTCATATGATTTGTCTGCCGACAATGAAAATTTGATACTGTATACGTGCTACCCGTTTGATGAGGTTGGTGTTTCAAGCAAAAGACTATTTGTTTATGCGGATTTGATTGACGGCATGGCTATCGAAAAAAATACAGCTGAGTGAGAGATATTATGAGCAAAAAACAAACCAAAAAAAATATCCGTAATGTTGTATTCTGTGTATTATCGTTTATTCTTGCCCTGTTTCTTTTTGTGAATTCTGTCTGTATGCTTTCCGTTGCGTTTTTCCTCAATGAAAACGCGTGGATCGATCAGATGAACTCATCAAATTATTTCACCGATAAAGCGGATGAAATAAAAAACAAGCTGGTTTTTCTCGGTAACGCCGGAGGCTTGCCTCCCGAGTTCTTTGAAAATGTTGTTGACCCGATTCAGGTTGCAAATGATACGCAGACCTATATGGACGCATACTTTAACGGAAGGACTGCCGGTGTTGACGGCACGGCGTTTAAGCGGAAGTTTTCATCGGAGCTCGATCGTTATATTACGGAAAATAACGCAAAGTATGACGATAATAATAAAGAGTATCTTGTTGATAACGCAGTGCTTATTTATACAAACGGTCTGGAAATTCCGCTGTTCTACAAATTATCGGAACTCTTTGCGGAATTAAAGGGCGTTATGCCGTTCGTTATTGCAGGACTCGGCGCCGGTATGGCGGCGATAGTTCTGGTTCTGTTTTTTTGTAACAAATGGAAGCACCGCACCTTCAAATATTATTGTTATTCGTGCGCCGGAGCGTTTCTTTCGCTTTTAGCCGTTTCGATATATATGTCGGTTGCCGGCGGATTAAAAAATATTGTTTTGGAATCGAGAGCCTTGTACGATACAGCCGTTTCTTTCGGAACGAGCATTTCAATCGCGTTATGGATACTGACCGCGTTTTTCTTGATCATAGCTCTTTTGATGTATGTGATTTACAGTAATAAGATCAGGAAGGTTTCCGCTACAGACTAAACAAACAACAAAATATTAATATTATTTATAAAACAACTTTTCTCTGTATTTATGGTGATTTATCATAAATATTTTGAAAGTTGTTTTATTGTCGGATAGTAAGCGGAATTACTTGTTATTTCAGCGATGCCGTACAATTCCGTTTTGAAGCATTGAAAAGATAAGAATAAGCGAATTAATCAGCGCAGGGCATGCGCCTCTAAACGGGCAGACCGCTCTGATAGGGTGTGGGTAGAAACTAACAATAAATACCATTTTGCTGTAATTAAACTCAGCCAAACAGAGAATTTTTTACAAAAGCGGTTATTTCCCCGCATCGCGCTTGAATTTTTCTCATTGCTATTGTATAATAAAGTTCAGGCATAATCGGAGTTTATGCGGTTTTCCTTGTATTTTTGAAAGGTGAGTGAATTGAATGGAAGAAAAAGACGAAATCCTTATTTCACCAAAAATGATTCTTGATGTGCTCAGGAAAAACCTGGTATTCATTATAATAACCGTGTTGGTTTTTTCGCTCGGCTCATTCTTTGTTACTAACTTCTTGGTGACGAAGCAGTATACCTCGACAATTTCACTTTATGTAGAAACAGTTGACATACAGCCGGATTCACCTAACAGCGCGGTGTATTCTCTGAATATGCAGAACTACGCACTTAAGCTGGTTAATACATATCTCAGAATGCTGGATACAAATACTTTTTATACTAAGCTGTCGGAAGAGCTTGGCGGTAAGTATACTCCTGCCGCGTTGAGCGAGATGATTTCATTCAAAAGCGATGAGACAACCGAGGTCTTTGATGTTAACGTTGTTTCGGAATCGCCGACAGAATCAAAGCTGATTGCCGATACTATTGCAGAGGTTGCACCCGAAACGATTTCAAATCTCAAGTCAAATGCAAAGCTTAAGGTTTGTGATGAGGCACAGCTGCCGACAAAGTATTCTTCCCCGAGCACCAGCGGAAATGTAATAATCGCTTTTGCAATAGGATTGGTGCTTGCTCTTGCTGTATCGTTCATCAGATACTTCATGGACAAGAAGATAAAGTATGACGATGAGATGACTACAATCCTTGATATTCCCGTACTGGCTGCAATCCCCAGCTTTGACACATATATCAACCAAAAGGGTAAGAACGGAGGCGCAAAGGATAATGGCAAATAATAACGGAACAGAGAGAAAAAGAACCGATAACCTGCTTAACATGGAAGCAATCGCGTTCCAAATCAGGGAATCCTATAAGACAGCCAGAACTAACATTGTTTATTCCATTATCAAGAAGGGCTGTAAGAAAATCAGCTTCACGAGTGCTAATAAGAGTGAGGGTAAAACTGTTACCTCGGTCAATATCGCGATTGCCCTTGCACAGCAGGTTAACACCAAAGTTTTGATTATTGACTGCGACCTCAGAAGACCGCAGATTCACAATGTTTTGTCCATCGGTTTCGCTCCCGGTGTTACAAATTACCTCAACGGCGAATGTACTAAGGAAGAGGTAATCCGCAGTACAAAGATTACTAATCTTTACGCAGTTACTTATGGCGCGATTCCTCCGAACCCCTCGGAGCTGCTTTCCAGCGTAGGCATGAAGGAGTTTGTCAAGGAGCTCGAAAAGGATTTCGATTATATCATCTTTGATACTCCTCCTGTTGGCGTCGTAATCGACTCTCTTCCTCTGATCAAGCAGTCTGACGGAGTTGTGCTGGTTGTTAAGCATAATTCCACAACATATCCTGATTTGAAAAAGGTTATTGATACGATCAGCAGAAACAACGGAAAAATTCTCGGTGTAATCGTGAATAACGTCGAATCTGTTAAATCGCACAAATACGGTAAGGGCTATGGTTACGGATACGGTTACTGATTCTGCCCGCAGCAACAGACTGTTTTATAGTCATGACTCAATAAAAGGAATATCAAAAGGAAAAAAAGATAGTTCGGAAAATAAGGTTATGCGCAAAGAAGTAGTTCACAACGGGGTTAAATACTACGTTGAAGAAAAAAAATTCTATAATTTTATCAAGCGTGTGTTCGATCTGACGGTTGCTTTGGTTTTTGTAACTTTGTTTTTTGGGTTGTTTCTCGGAATTGCGATTGCAATAAAGATTGACGACGGCGGCCCTGTGTTTTACATTCAAAACAGAGTAGGGCTGTTTGGAAAAGAATTCAGATTCTACAAGTTCAGAAGCATGAGAACCGATGCGGACGAGATGTTTGAGTCCTTGCAGGATCAAAACGACACCTCAGGTGAGATGTTCAAAATGAGAAACGACCCGCGTGTCACACGTGTAGGCAGATTTATCAGAAAAACCAGTCTGGATGAGCTTCCTCAATTTTTCAATATTATCAAGGGCGATATCAGCTTCGTCGGTCCGCGCTCTCCGCTTCCCAGAGAGGTTGAGAATTACACCGATTATTCGATGCAGCGCCTGTCTGTAATAGGCGGATTGAGCTGCTATTGGCAGATCAGCGGAAGAAGTGAGATTGATTTCAGCGGAATGGTTGAACTGGATTACAAATATATAAGAGAAAGAGGTATTCTTACTGACCTCAAGATTCTGTTTCTTACGATACCTGCGGTAATCAGAGGAGACGGAGCGTACTAAGAGTAATGAAAAGAAATAATGCCGGGCTGGTTTTGCAGCCCGGCATTTTTGTTTTAACAGTCGCCTGTTTCATCAGTGGATTTAAACTTCTTTAATGCTTTAATTTCTCCGAAGAGCTTTTTTCGCTGTGTTATCAAGCCTTTGAACGGTCTGTAAACCACCAATAAAGGATAAAGAACCCTGTGGCGGTACACAACGGGATAATACAGCTTCAGATGTCCCTCGTTTGGAAAGACCCTCCTGCGAATATAGCGCTGTTTAGTATGCTTGCTTCCTTCATTTTTCAGCGATCTGACTACAAGGTTCTCGACACTTCCGAAAGTGCCTGAATCCGTATAAAGAGCAAGCTCAGCTTTGTCGCTGTCTGTAAGCGGCTGAAAGGAGAATACCTTTTCAGCAAGCTGACGCGTTTTTGATTCAAAATCTCTGACGCCGAAGTATTCCAGCTCACGGCTGATATAACCGCGGTCAAGCGTCTGTCCTATTGATTTATTGATGATATAGATATCAAGAAGCGAACGCAGTCCCGTACCTGCTTTTGAAAAATGCTTGTACATATGATTGATACAATAGATATAAAAATCCTCATTGGTCATATGATAGCCGCAAAGGTTGCTGTCGTCCTTGATAAGGCGTTCTTTGATATTTTTATAGTATGTATATGCCTCGGGATATTCGACGCTGTTGAGCAGGTTAGCGTGCATTTCAAAGCACAAAGGATCCTTATGGTATACGTCGTGCTTCAGGTTGCCGTACTGCACACAGGAAAAGCCCAACGACTCCATTACTTCTCTGACCTCGGACATTTTTTCAGAGTCACATAGTATGTCGTTGTCGGACATCTCGCGCATCGACGATTCGGGATACATATCCTTTATCAGTATACCCTTAAGCGGAAGATACCAGATTCCGCGTTCGTCAAAAGCGCGCAGTATCCTTGCGCGCTCTGCCTGATAAATAATGAGTCTGCGCTTTGAATTGCCCTTTGCGCTTATCCAGTGCTGCGGCAGCGGCATTACCTTTTCGAGTGCGCATGCTGCGGCTGCGGCAAGCATATGAAGGCTTGCCAAACGGAACACCGACGCATCATCCATTTCAGCACACCGCTTAGCGTCCGGAGTAATTCTATTGGCAGCACAGGAAACAAGATAAATCAAATCCTTAGCGTTTTTTGTGATTTCGCAGTGATTCATTACCGGCTGTCCTTTCTATGTTGTTTTCACGGCAGGCGTATGCGGCTGTGATGCTGAAAAAGCTGTTTGAAACTCATGAATTCGATCCTTTATAAAACGGAGAGTTATCCTTCATGGAAAAAAAGATGATATCAGCAAATAAAGACTGTATTTGCTGCGTTAAGCCATTACTTTTCTTAAGGAGAAGTATAGCCTGTATGCCCGATTTTTTATTAAAATCAGATCTACTTTGGCTGCTTTGCTCAACAAATCCGCACTCAGGATCTTGTTTTTTTTCAGCACGTTGAAATCCATATTCCTTTTGATATAATCAATGTATTCAAGCCTTTTTTTATGCTCTTTTATCGGGAGCAGCAAGCGGAAACATTCCCTTATTCCTTCCAAAGCAATAATGTTTTTGCTTTCTTCGTTTTGAGTCAGGTTCATCTCCATGTTCAGCGCCTGAATTCTGGTTGATACCTGATCGTCATAAAACTTTGTACTGGTGCTGTGGCCGATCCGGTAAAAGTGAGTATAAAGAGATTTACGTACAAATAAAAATCTGCTGCAATACAATGAGTACTCAGAGTTGAATATGATGTCCTCGTTTCCGTGTACCACATTCTCATCAAACCTTACATTATTTTCAACGAGAATACTCTTTCTGTACAAACCGTTCCAAATTGAACTGTATATGCCGCTCAGCTTGATCCTGATATATTGCTCGGAAAACTCTTCCTTGTCCAGACATACGTCGAGATATGTGTTCTCTGTCTCTTTTAATATCTTATTCTCCGGGGTAATTCTGATGTTTTTCCTTCCGCATTTGGCAAGGTCGGCGTTCTCGGATATAATCCCTGAAAACAGCACCTCGAGGAAATCGGTATCGTAATAATCATCATTATCAATAAAAGTGACATACTCGCTCCTGCTTGCGTCAATACCCACGTTTCTCGCAGAACACACTCCGCCGTTTTTCTTATGTATTACCCGTATCCTGCCGTCGGTATCCGCGTATTTGTCACATACCTCAGCACTGCCGTCCGTTGAACCGTCGTTCACTAATATCAACTCAAAATCTGACATTGACTGTTTAAGAACGCTTTCGATAGCTTCCGGCAAGAATTGTTTTGAATTATATACCGGCATTATTACAGACACCTTCGGAGTTGTCAAATTATTACTCATATCATTTCCCCGGTAGTATATTTGATTTTTTCGAGAGTATAATTACTGCTGTTTTTCAATACCGAATCAGGCGGGATAACGCCGTGCACCACACAACCCGCTCCGATTACAGTATTATCTCCGATTTCTGTACCTGCAAGAATAACCGCGTTGCTGCCGATCCAGCAATTATTTCCGATAACAACAGGCTTACAGGAAAAGCCCTGATCTGCAACCTTTTGTCCCTTGGTTTTAAAAACATGGTTGTGATCATATATTTTTACTGCTTCACCGAAAATGCTGTCATTTCCGATTGTTACGCTCTGACGGACATTCAGACTGCAGTCATTATTAAAAAATACGTTATCGCCGATTGCAAGCTTTCCTTCCCGTGAACAGTTAATAGTAAATCTTTTTCTGAAAGAAAGCTTTTTGCCTAAGGTAATGTTTTTGCGGAAAAGCTTTATGCAGCCGATTCTGATATATGAAAATAATTTTCTGAATATTCTGCCGATAACTAACATTTGATTTGTCACATCCTCTTATACGAAAGTCATTTTTTGTTCTCAGCGTTTTTGCTGCGACGTTTCAGAATAGACATAATTTCTGCCTTGCTTTGCAAGAACATCCACGCGATATTAGCAAGATTGAGAACCAATCCGGCAATTATCAGTATCGGATTTTTAACAACATATGCTATCCATGAGAATATCAATATTGCAAAAACAAGAATACATTTTGAGTAAGAAATTTTAATTTTGTAGAATTTTTGGATATTTAAGTATCTGTAAACAAACAATGCGATAAACGAAACCAGAGTTGAGATAGAAGCCGCGTATAACCCAATGAAGTATATCAGTGCAAAATGAACTCCGATGTTAACAATACCGGAAATAACAGTTGTAATTCCGACATTCTTTGTCTTTTTGAAGGCTACATATACGC
The DNA here is from genome assembly GCA_902790475.1 of uncultured Ruminococcus sp. Classification (GTDB taxonomy): domain Bacteria; phylum Bacillota; class Clostridia; order Oscillospirales; family Acutalibacteraceae; genus Ruminococcoides. The sequence goes on from CADASG010000010.1 coordinate 8,652, forward strand.
TTCCGAGACTCGCAGACAATCCCGAAAATACTGCGGCCGTGAGCAGAATAGGAACGTGATTGTATGCCTCGCTGTAGCTTTCGTTAACCAGAATATCAAAAACAAACGGCAGAAGATTAATGATACCAATTATCAGTGAAAAATACATCTGGATTGTTATTGTAATAATTCTGTTCGTGTAGGAAAGAGCGTCCTTGTCGTGGATATTCTTTACTACATTTTCTGTCCACGCCAGATTGAAAACATTGAAGAAGGTGTTCAGAATATTGGAGAACTTGTTCGCAACCGAGTATATTCCGTTCATACTCTTACCCAGGACCCCGAGAATGATCAGGCGGTCGGAGTAATTGATTGCCCAGCTTGAAATCTGGTTGAAAATCAGTGGAACCGAATATTTCAGCATTTCGATCGTTCTGACTTTGCTGATATACTTTCTGTTTACGTATTTATACGCCTTGGTTCTCAAAATCATATAGACAGAACCGATAATGTGCGCGATAGCGGTAGAAATGATTACGCCCAGAATACCAAACTTGAATACTGCAACAAAAACAATATTAAGAGAAACTGTAATTAATGAGATCAGAAACGTAGCAAAGCCATACACCATATTTTTGCCGAATCCTCTGCATACCTGATACAACACGGTTGAGCACATTATTCCGGCATAGTAAAAGTACAGCGGAACGCAATATTCAAATCTGAATAACAGTGCCAATACAATATAAATCGTACTGACTAAAGAGAATGAGATAAGAAGCGTATATAACGCGGAAGTGATAACACTGCTGATGATTTCCTCTTCATTGACGCTAATCAAAAATCTGAAAATAGCCTGCTCAAGCTGTAAAGTAATTACAGGCATTAATATCATTACCAAAGAATAGTAAATGTCGAGCTGACCATATTCTTTGGTAGAAAGAAGGGCGGTATACAACGGCAGCAAAAAAAAGCTGACAACTTGCGTAGATGTTTTCGCTACAAACAGAATACCGGTATTTTTGACTAGATCCTTGCCTCTGGACATAAATTACATTTCCTCCGTTGCTGGAAGTTTCTTTGAGACGTCGCTGCCGTCAACACATAAGCTGATAAGTGCGAGATAGAAAAACAACTCATTGAATGGGTTCTGTTCAACCAAAAATACTATCATAAACAAGAAAACAGCAATAAAAAGCGAACTGACCCAAAGCTGGTTTTTATTATATATTTTCTTTATCGTAAGTACAATAAAAGAGATGAACAGCGCCAGCGCGGGAAATCCTGCAAAGACAGCTATCTGTAAATAGTTATTGTGGCTGCTGGTCATTTTTTTATCAAGGATACTTGTTATAATCCGTGTTGACGACGTACCGAGGCCAAAGAACGGATGTGAAAGCACGCTCTGGATTGAGTAATCCCAAATGTATATTCTGGCTTCAAAAGAAAACTCATCTGACGACAGATGGCTTATTAACGGTAAAATAATATTGGTTCTGATATATTCCGAGAAGATGATTGAGAGAAATATTGCAGTAATCACTATCAGGAAAATGAAAAAATGCTTAGTAATAAATCTTATTATTTTTTTGAGGATACCTGTCATCAATAAACAGTTCAACAACAGGCTTAAAACAATAATTATGAATCCGGTTGTCGATGACTGTGCGCCTTCTTTGAGATAAGAAATAATTTCAATGGCTACAAGAATATATACGCTTAATTTGAGTCTTTTCCTGGAGTAAAAGGAGAGAATGCAGCCCAGTGACAGGGTAAACAAATAGAAAAATATAAATGAATTTGCATTTTTCAGGAAATAGTAGTTTTGCCAAGAGAAAAGAGAAACATTGACTATACCTTTTGGATACATGAACTGAGTCAAAACATTTATCAGAATAATAATGTAACAATAAAAATAGACGCAGCTCAGCAATCTGATTTTCTTTTCTTGTTTTGAATTGGCAAGCATCAGATAAAAGCAGAATACTTTTGACACAAAAAGAAATATACTGACATTGAACGATCTGGCTACAAGATCAGAAATGATTACCCATAACGCAAAGCACAAAAACACAATTATTATAGAGTTGTTTTTGAAGCTTATTCTGTTAGCAGAGCTTGTAGGATAATTCATACGTAATAACCTGAAGGGCAGTTGTACAATGATATACAACAAGGATAAAAACCCAACAGCAATATACAGTGTGTTCCATGTTCCGCCTAATGATTTAAAAATTTCAGGTGTAAACAACACTACACACATCAAGAAATTAAAAAAATCACTTGGATAAAAGGAAAAAGATTTAACCCCTAATTTCATTTAATATTCCCTTCATTATTTCTGACACAACCCTAAAATACATTTACAGATGTTTTGAAGATCAATATTCTGTCTGTTATTAATAAGGTCATACTGCGCTTTTATCTTTTCGGTGCAGATTTTTTTGTCGTTCGCTCTCAAAATCCTGTTAGCTATTTCTTCAACGTCATACGGATTGGTATAGTAAACAGCGTCCCCGCAAATTTCAGGCATAGAACAAACCGCGGAAACAACACAGGTTTTGCCGTAGCGCATTGCCTCAAGGGGCGGATAGCCGAAGCCTTCGTTCAGCGAAGGATATACAAATATCGAGCAGTTGGCGTACAGGTTTTCAAGCACATCGTTATCTACATACTCATTCCAGATATAATTACCGGTATGCTTCATCTCTGAGCGGATCGACTGAGAGGTCTTTCCGACCACAACTGTCCTTACGCCTTTCAGATAGCCCCTGTCATACAGAGAATCAACGGCCTTAAGCGCGCGGTACACGTTTTTCAGCCAACGGTCGCCGCCCAGCATTAAAATATAATCGCCGGTCACTTCTGCCTTGTTGTTTTGACAGTCAATGTCGGTTTTGGTGTTGGGGGGATAATAAACCTTGATGTCAATGCTGTTGACAGACTCGGGGTAATAATATTTAATTGCATAGTAAGTATGTTCGGAATCGGTGATGACTACATCCAATAGGTCTAATACATATTTCTGCTGAAGTATGAATTTGCTGCGGTATTTTACACCGTTTCCGACAAACTTCCTTATTTTCAATTTAATGCTTGATATTTTAGAATTTTTACCATCAAGGTATTTCGGTTCTGTAACATCATGCGGTTTTTCTATTTTTCTCAATCCGTGAACAGTTCCGATCAGCTTGACGTTTTCGGGAAACCACTCTTTCTTGAAGACCGCCGGCAAACCGGAGAAAAACACATCAGGAGTGAATTCGGTAAAAATCTGTTTCAGATCCTCATGCTGTTTGATGTCATAGCATTTCAGATTGTAAGCCTTGATCAACCCGATTATCCATTCGTCAATGAACTTGTCGCTGTTATAAAACGGAACAATCTCAGCCTTATCCGAATATTCTTTAACCATTTCACGAAAAATAGCTTTGATATACTCGCCGCCTCCATGAAATTTTGACGATCCCGAAGGCTGTGCGCTCATCAAATCAAATAATACTACCTTTTTCACGACAAAAAGCTCCTATTCATGCTTTAAAATAATAAACTTATTGCAGTTGAATAAGTTATTTCCCAACACTCCGACTTCTGAGGGGAGAATCTTCGCCTGCCATAAACAGTCTATAAGGGATATCTGGTCTCTCTTTGAATAATTCATGAATTCATCCCACCAGCTTTCCATCAGCGACACACACCGCGGATCGGAATGCTTCCGGCATATTACAGTTGCCTCAAGGAGTCCGTTATGCTCGGGCACGTTATGGGATTTTAACAGCTCTATGTGTTTCTCCAAAGATTCCTTGCTGTCTTTTTTCTTGATAATGCAGGCTTCGGCTTCCTGATAAACGCAATTTCTGTTTTTATGTTGGAACATTGCAATCGGAAATCGTTCAAGTGTTTTTGTAAGCGGCGTTACGTCGGAAACAACAAGTACATTTCCGTCTATATAAACGGAATAATCATATTCCGGAAAAATCTTATGGGGAAGCATCTTGAAAAATCTGTTTTTTTCCGTATTGGTCATGCTGCTGTCAGGCAAAAACTTATTTGGATCCATCTTGATCCACCTGCTGCCGTCCGGAATGTCGCAGTCCGTGAAAATATAATAATCCACGTTGTCCGGCTTTACCATCGGCTCGTTTAAGGCGTCGTATTTACCGAAAATAGCTGTGTATACAACGATTCGTTTATCCGAAAAATAGTCCTGACAGTTACATTCCAATTCAAAATCCGCGCAGTCAATGAATTGATCCAGATTGCCAGACCGGCGGAATAATCTCTTGGCGGCTGACAATAACTTCATTTTTTTGATCAATTTGCCGTATTCCGCCAGGCGCATACCGTTTCTGTATTCCCTTGACTGATACAGTTTTTTGTAATTGCCTGCCATTTCTTCAACAGCAAGACACATGTTATAGTATTCTTCCTTATTATGAAAATCAGCTACCATTACTCCGTCTCCATTATATCACTGTGCTCTTAAAAAGTCTTTATAAAATGATTGCCTTTTTTTGACCAGTTTTTCACGCTCATACTTTTTGGCTGTGTTAAAGTTTTCGGCCGCAATCTTCTTCATGTCCTTCGAGAGAACACGTTTTACAGTCAAATACACCTCATCGGCGCTGCCCTTCTTAAAGAGCAGATCTTCCTGAATCAGCTCGGGAATTCCAGCAATATCGGTTCCTATCGCGGGGCATCCTCTGCTCATCGCCTCGATTACCGCTCTGGGAAGACCCTCTTGCTTACTGGGCTGAACATACAGATCCAATGAATCATAAAAATCATTCATTTGTGATGACGAAAGACTTCCGACAAACTTGACTCTGTCCGAAACGCCCAGCTCTTCGGCGAGTTCCTTTAGGAAATAATTCGGCTGCTGTCCCGTCATTCCGCCTGCCAGATGATACTCGACGTTGTATCCGTCGTCGGCGAGCTTCTTTATTATGCCGATAACATACTCCTGACCCTTGTATCTTGTATCCAAAGCTGCAGCGGTACCGAGGACAAGCTTTTTATGCGGGTCAAAACGGTCGATCTTTTCAAGCCTTGCCCGCAATGCTTCCTCGTCCAGCTTGTCAAGCACTACGTTGGAGCAGCTGACGGTTTTTCCTTTCGTGGGATATCTCCGCTGCAAAAATTTCTCCGTCACATAATAAACATATTCCGCGTGAGAAATAGCTGATTTGGTCTTTAAGTACATGTATGGGGCAACCATCTTGCCGAGCAAGCCGTGATTCCAGTAGCTGTCCCACGAACAGCCAACGCTTTCGATTATATACGGTTTATTGTACTTGCGGATATATTTCAAAGCAAGCTGCGCGATAGAGCTTTGCGTTCTCAAAACAAGATAATCTGATTCCTTCACCTGTTTCTCAACAATCGCGGAAGCTGTTTTCTTGTTTTTCAGGTATACCTTGGGGCTCTTGAAATTTGGTACGCTTACCACCTTGATCTGTTCGGGTACAGGCGTAAAGTTTTTGTCGGAATCTATTTTTTTTGTTCTCATCATAAAATAGATTTCATCTGCCAAAAAAGAATAACGTTCGTACAGCTCATGGTATGCGAATTCAAAATAATTACCATCGTCATTATAGAATAACGGACCGTCATGTATAAAGGTAAGTCTCATTTTTCCTCCAAAAGCAATTACTTTATAATTTTTCAATCAAGGTGCGTACATTATCAGAGAATTGATTCATAGTGAAATTATCCAGCACTCTTTGTCTTGCGGCCTTTCCGAGCTTTGCTCTGAGCTCTTCGTCGTCGGCAAGCTTTTTCAGTGCTGCTGCGTATGCCTCAACGTCACAATTCGGGCACTCGATACCGGTTACTCCGTCGAGATTTACATAATTGACTCCCGAACCCGGAATGGTAAAGGTGACCGCGGGATGTCCAAAATACATACCCTCAGCAAGCGCGAGTCCGAATGCCTCGTTTCTTGTAATGGAAGGAAAACAAACGATGTCGCAGGCATATAAATACGACCGTCTTTCCGAATCTGTGATTCTGCCTAAGAATTCGACTTTGGCGTCGTCCTTTGCCTCTTCGGTCAGACTATCGGTGAGCTCTCCTGAACCGGCAATCAGGAAGTGGATATTAGTATCAGTAAGCGCCTTGGATGCCTTTACCAGATAGGTCAAGCCCTTGTACGGAACATGACGTCCGATAAATAAGCCCAGCACCTTATTGCCGTACTTTTTCTTGATCTGATTGCCTTTAGCGATTTCTTCCCGGCTCATCACCAGGCTTGATTCGTCGATCATGTAAGGCAGAATGTATTTCTTATCCCCGAACATGGGAGTGAACTCGGATTCTTCCAGATGCTTGGGAGTAGCGCCGAGTATTATATCAGCTCTTTTAATAAGATCGATATTCTGCTTGTGAAAAAACCGCTTTAATATCTTTTGCTTCGTAATGTCAAGATGCCAATATACCAGCAGCTTGAAATCACGTTTTTTGTACTTTAACAGATAATGAGTTGCGAAGGGATTCGGATAATGCAGAATAATAACATTCGGCTTGAAACCGTTCATAAGCTTGTCCAATTCTCTGCCGTAGGTTCTCGAGACCGCTTGTGATGATTTCTTTGTGAAGTAACCGCATCTGATTACCTCGACGTCGTCCACGATATCGGTTTTTGTTTCGTCGTGAGAACAGCTTAACGTGCCGTCAGTGGCGTCTTCATTAAAGCATATTACCTTCTGTTCGACACCCGTGCCGGATAATACGTTGACAATATCCCTGGCAACCTGTTCGGTGCCGCCGAGAAATGGGTAATAATATTTTGAAATGTGTAAAATTCTCGCATTATTAATATCCATTATTCTTTTCCCTTCATAAATAAAATTTCGCCCGTACTCCTGAGAGGCAGCGGATGCTCCGCCGCTTTACTGACGGCAGAGCCAATCTCTCTTAAAACGCTTTGCGCCTGCGCCCGAAAAACCGACGTTGTGATCAATCAGGCGGTAATGGTATTTCGCCAATAGTCAAGAGTATCCGAAATAGTTTGTTTCAACGGTATAGATGATGTCCAACCGGTATCGTTGAATATTTTTTTGGTATCAGGTTCAATTATCGGAACATCGACAGGTCTGAGCTTTGCGGGATCGATCTCAACCTTGATATTTGCGCTTGACTGAGAGAGTATCTCGCGCAAAATGTCCTCGACGGCAATTGCGTGACCGCTGCCCACATTGTATGTTTCTCCGGGCTTGCCGTGCTGGATCAGACAGCAATACGCACTCACAACATCACGCACGTCTGTAAAATCCCGTTTTGCCGATAAGTTTCCGACGCGGATAACCGGCTCCTGCAGCCCTTTTTCGATTTTCGCGACCTGGCTGCAAAAGTCCGCGACCACAAACTGAGGAATCTGCTTCGGGCCGATGTGATTGAATGACCGTGTCATAATAAGATTTAATCCATATGCTTTGGAATATAATGTCGAAAGCATATTCTGACAAGCCTTGGTTACGGCATAAATGTTACCCGGATTAAGCGCGCAGCTTTCCTCAATCGGAACTTCTGCGACACGTCCGTATTCCTCTCCGCTGCCGACAATCAGCACCCTCGGAGAATAATCGAGCCTGCGGATTGCGTCGAGAAGGTTCAGCGCGCCGATAATATTTACGTCAACGGTCAGCTTTGGATTTTTCCACGAAAGAGCGACTGAACTCTGTGCTGCCAGGTGGAAGATATAATCGGGTTTTTCCTTGGCTAAAACCTCGTAAACAGAATCCTGATCGAGAATATCGAGATCGATGATTTCAGCATCCGGAATATCTGTTTTTTCATGCGCAAGCTTTGTTGCAACAACCTCACAGGACATCAGTGTCCGGATTGCCTCTGACAGATATGAGCCGACAAAGCCGGCAGCACCAATAATCATTGCTTTCATGCTGAATACCTCATTGTTATTTCAGTATTTTATTTCGCAGCAAGCCTTCTCTTTTCTTCCTTTGCAAGCTGCAGGTCATGCTCAGCCATAATTGCGCAGAGCTCCTCGTAGCTTGTTTTCTGGGGGTTCCATCCGAGCTTTGTCTTTGCCTTTGTGGGATCGCCCCAGAGGTTGACAACGTCTGTGGGACGGTACCATTTCGGGTTTACACAAACGACCATCTTGCCGGTATTCTTGTCGTAGCCCTTTTCATCCAGACCTTCGCCCTTCCACTCAAGCTCGATACCGTCGTTTGCAAACGCAAGTGTGGTGAACTCGCGAACGGTATGCTGCACGCCTGTTGCGATAACGTAATCATCAGGCTCGTCCTGCTGGAGAATAAGCCACATACATTCAACATAATCCTTTGCGTAACCCCAGTCGCGGAGAGAATCGAGATTGCCGAGCTCAAGGTGATCCTGAAGTCCGCAGGCGATACGGCCGGCCGCAAGGGTGATCTTTCTTGTTACGAAATTATCTCCGCGGCGCTCGGACTCGTGGTTAAAAAGGATACCGTTGCAGGCAAAAATGCCGTAAGCATCGCGGTACTGTCTTATCATCCAATAGCCGTACTGTTTAGCGACAGCATAGGGTGAATAAGGATGGAAGGGAGTTTTCTCGTTCTGAGGAACCTCCTCGACCTTGCCGTAAAGCTCAGATGTGGAAGCCTGATAAACGCGGCAGGTTTTGTCAAGTCCCGCGGTGTGTACTGCCTCGAGAATACGAAGAACGCCGATAGCGTCAACATCTCCGGTGTACTCAGCGGCGTCAAAAGACACCTGTACATGGCTCTGAGCGGCAAGGTTATATATTTCGTCCGGCTTAACCTGAAGAACGATTCTGATAATGCTCGACGAGTCGGAAAGATCGCCTTCATGAATTATCAGTTTATCCATAATATGGTCTATTCTCGCTGTTGTGGAAACAGACGCTCTGCGGATAATACCGTGTACCTCATATCCCTTTTCGAGAAGGAATTCTGCGAGATAAGATCCGTCCTGACCTGTAATACCTGTAATAAGTGCCTTTTTCATATTCTTTATCTCCTTTTTTATTTTATATATAACTTAATACAATTGACAATTTACCGGAAACAACGAGTGATTCCTTTTGAGCGGGAACAAAAACGCTTTCACCGGCTTTGATATCCATAATGAACTCACCGATCCTGAGCTGTCCGCTGCCCTTGATACAAACGACAGAATGAAACCGGTCGATATCAAGGCTGACGCTTATTTCTCCGCTGACTTCATATAAGGTGGATTCAAAATATTTGCATCTGACAAGAACCGTGCCGGTTCCGTCGGTTTCTTTGCCAAAGCTCTGCGGCTCATATTTTTTGAAATTCAAAACGTCCAGAGCTTTTTCCAGATGCAGCTCTCTCGGATTACCGAACTTATCGCGTCTGTCATAATCGTAAAGCCTGTATGTGCAGTTGCTGCTCTGCTGGATTTCACAGATCAGGTTTCCCGCGCCGATAGCATGAACTGTCCCCGCGGGAATAAAGAACACATCGCCGGGCTTGGTAGGGTAGAAGTTAAGAACCTCCATAATGGTGTTGTCCCTGACTCTCCGGCTGACTTCCTCACGGCTCACATCTCTGTTGAAGCCGACGTAAAGACCTGCGCCGGGCTCTGAATCAATGACATACCACATTTCGTTTTTGCCGTATTGGTTTTCATGCTCAAGCGCGTAGTCGTCGTCCGGATGGACCTGCAAGGAAAGGCTGCCCTTTGCGTCGATAAACTTTATGAGGAGCGGAAATGATTGCAGCGGACTGCATTTCCAGCCGAGGACATCCTTGCCGACGGCTTCGAGATAGTCGCCGAATTTCTGTCCCTTATGCTTTCCGCTCGCGACAATACTCTGTCCAGCCTCGTGTGCCGAGAGCTCCCAGCTTTCGGCGATCACATCATAATCGCAAGGCTTGCGGTAAATATCGCGCAGTTTTGTTCCGCCCCAGAGATAATCCTTGAACACGGGAGTGAGCTTGAGCATAGGCTCCTGCTTGTAACCAAGCTGCGTTTCGTTAATATCGTTGACGGGAACCGAGACCGTATCGTCGCCGTGCAGGATCTCTCCGACGGCGGTTTCAACAAAGATAACCACATCGTCGCCGATATTTGAAATCTGGTGGGTCACTCCGTTGGGGATATCTATGTTATCCTTCACTCCGCAGGTTCTGCATGAGCCGTCCAGAGTAACCTGAACCCTGCCGTTTAAGATGGACCAGTTTTCACTCCTGTGAGTATGGATATGCTCGTAAATGGTCTTTCCGGGGAACAGATAAACCCTGCGGATACGGTAATTGTTTTCTTCGATGAGCTGTTCGTAATATCCCCATGAACGGTAAAACACAGTTCCTTTCTCGGAATAATAATCAAGCTCAGGGTTATTGTGAATGATATATTTCAAATCGCCGGATTTGCCGTAGCGGCCCACATAGACCGCGTCGTCGGTATTTACAACAAGAACATTGTCCAGATCGTTTACGACAACTGCTCTTCGCGGCGACTGGTTGATAATAACGGAATTGGAGCAATTATTCTCAATGCTGATTCCGAACGACTCAAAATCTGTCTTTGTAATATCCTCAAGACTGCCGATATCCTGCCATTGGTATCCTGCCTTTACCATTTTTAAATGGTTCGTCATTTCCATTACGGATTTTTCGATGGAAACAGGCTCGATGATTCGCTGCACGGAAAAGGGATAGTATGTAGCGCTTCCGGATTTTCTGCGGCTTTTATACGCCGACTTGCACTGGTTGAATATGGCAGGCTGAAGCCGCCGGACTTCCTTCTGGAAGCTGCCGTTCTGGAAAAGCATCATACCGAGGTTCCTGTGAATATTCTCAGAGCTTTTCAGGCCGGATATGATTTCGCGTTCGGGCTTTTCAATAAATCCGAGCACATCGGATTCATTGGCTCCTGCCTTGATATAGCCGTATTTCCTTTCGATTTCCTGATTTGCGGAGCCGAATACGACAATATCGCCGTTAAAGGCGTATTCCTTAGCCTTCAGGATAGCGTCCTTGTAGCTGAGCCCTTTCTTTGTGGATTCGCTGCGGGTATCGATCAGATGGTCGGCAGCAACAACAAAAACATATTCCGAGGGTTGAAGGCTCAGGCACGCAAGCAAAATAGCAGCGGTTGTCTTGTGCGGCTGCTCCTCAAATATACATCTGTAGGAGATCCCCTGAAACGCTTTCATCTGATTGGCGATGATATAGCGGTACTCTTCATTTGTAACGATAATGAACTCATCACAGTAAGGGATATTTCTTGCAATCGTCTCCTGAAACACGGAGTGATTCTTCTGAATCTCAATAAACTGTTTCGGATATTGTTTTCTTGAAAGAGGCCAGAGCCGTTCGCCGCGTCCGCCCGCTAATATTAGGCACTTCATACCGTATCACCAAATCAGAGCAAATCTTTCCTTGACTGAGCAATAAGCTCATCAACAATCAGCTTTACATTCTGCGCCTTTTCTTTGCTGCATACCATGATTGAATCAGGTGTTTCTACTATTACAAGACCGTCGACGTCAACTGCGGTAACGGTTCTGCCGCTTGAGTAGATCGTTGTGTTTGAGGTGTTGACGGCAACCGTGTCGCCAATCAGAATATTGCCGTTTTTGTCCTCAGGATGAAGAACATTCATCATGTCCCAGCTTCCGACATCATTCCATCCGAATTCACCGGGAACCGTGAGAACATCGCCTTCGGCAGCCGACGGCTCCAGAATCGCGTAGTCGACAGAGATTTTTCTGATCTGCGGATAAACCTCGTTTACAACGGCAGTCTCGTTATCCGTTCCCATTGCGTCGCCTATCTTGCAAAGGTCGGCGTAAATATCGGGAATAAGCTTCTCGAACTTATCGAGAATAACGCTTGCCTTCCAGATGAACATTCCGCTGTTCCACACATAGTTGCCGTCCTCAAGATAGCGCTTCGCGGTATCCTCGTCGGGCTTCTCCTTGAATTCCGCAACGGTTTTCGCTTCACCGGCCGAGGCCTTGTCAAACTTGATATAGCCGTAGCCTGTAGCGGGAAAGGTCGGCGTGATACCAACCGTGACGAGCTTGTTCTGTTCCTCTGCGGCTTTTACCGCTTCCGCCAGAACTCTTGTGAAAACGGCGTTGTCGCGGATATAGGCGTCGGAAGGCGTGATAACCATGATACCGTCGCCGTATTTTTTGAGTATTTCCATCGCAGCGTAGCCTACGCAAGCGGCTGTATTCCTTGCGGAAGGCTCGGAAAGGATGTGATCGGGCTGTATTCTTCCCGCGGTTGCCTTCAGCATCGGCTCTGCCTGAGCACAGTTTGTTACAATGAAAATGTCGTTCTTATCGGCTGTATACGAAAGTCGGTCGATCGCTTCGTTAACCATCAGCTCCCTGCCTGAAAGATTGAGGAGCTGCTTAGGAGTTTTTTGTCTTGACAGAGGCCAGAAACGTGTACCGCCGCCTCCTGCCATAATCACACCGTATTTCTTCATCGCGGTTCCCTCCTTACAGTCCAAGACGTTCAACTATCGTCTTTTGTATCTTTTCAAAACAGATTTCAGCTGACGCTTCATCGGCGCCCTTGATGCTGTAGTATATTTTTATTTTCGGTTCGGTACCGGACGGACGGACAGCGATCCAGGATCCGTCGGTAAGGATATATTTAAGTACGTTTGATGTCGGCAACTCTCCGAAGCCTTTTTCGGCGGCAACGGGCTTGCTGTAATCAATAGTCTCGGCGGTGTTTTCAAACGGCGGCTCAGCTGCTCTCAGTTCTGCCATCATAGAGCTGATCTTTTCCAGACCGTCCTTTCCCTTGAGGGTGAATGAATCGAGCGCGTCACGGTAATAACCAAACTCCGCGTAAATACCGTTCAGCTTATCGAGAAGCGTCTTGCCCTCGGCTTTAGCCTCGGCGGCCATTTCGCATATGAGCATGGAAGAAACGACCGCGTCCTTATCTCTGGAATGCGTTCCGGCAAGATAGCCGTAGGATTCCTCGTAGCCGAACAGGAAATCAAAATCCTGCTCTGAGTTTCCGTTGAGCTTTGCCTGCTCGAACTGGGTGATTTTCTCGCCTACAAACTTGAAGCCCGTCAGGGTAGAGAACACGAAAATACCGCGCTTTCTTGCGATGTCCGCGCCGAGCTCAGAGGTGACAACCGTCTTTACAACAGCGGGATTATTGTATTCTGAAATATCGGTATGACTGAGAACAAAGTTCATCAGCAACGCGCCGATCTGGTTCCCTGTAAGGAGTCTGAATTCTCCGTCGGCGGTCTTGACCGCAACTCCGACGCGGTCGCAGTCGGGGTCGGTGCCCAGAACGATGTCTGCTCCCGTTTCCGAAGCCCCGGCAATACCGATTTCCAGCGCTCTGCGATCCTCGGGGTTCGGAGAAACCACGGTTGGGAAGTTTCCGTCGGCTGCTGCCTGCTCTGCAACGACGTCCACATTGACGAAGCCGTCGGAGCTTAGAGCCTTCTGAACGGGCACGTTGCCTGTTCCGTGCAGCGGTGTGTATACAATACGGAGCTGCTCCTTTGCGCATGCGTCGCTGAGGCGCGACTGCTTCAGAACCGCTTCCACAAAGCTGTCTGTGACATCTGCCACGGAAATCAGCGCTGCATTGCCGTCAAAGCTGATAGAGGTATAATCAGTTACCGCGTCGACATAGGCGATAACCTTCTTTGCCTGCCACGGAACAATCTGGCATCCGAACTCGTCGTAGACCTTATAGCCGTTATATTCCTTTGGATTGTGAGACGCTGTGATGACTATACCGGCGGATGCGTTGAAATACTTCACGGAATAGCTCAACTGAGGAGTGGGACGGGGTGAGGAATGCAGAAATACGCGTATCCCCATCGCGCTCAGGACATTTGCCGCGGTTTTGGCAAAGAACTTGCTGTTATTGCGGGTATCATAGCCGATCACTACGCCGCGCTCCTTGCAGACAGCTTCGCCGTAGGCGTCAATAAGATAGTTTCCGAGACCCTTGGTCGCCTTGCCGACGGTGTATTTATTCATTCGGTTTGTGCCTGCGCCCATAACGCCTCTAAGACCGCCCGTGCCAAATTCAAGGTCACGATAGAAGCGGTCTTCGATTTCTTTATTATCCTTTTCGGGGTCTAACATTAATAGCTCGGAACGTGTGTCTGCATCAAAAAACTCGTTTTTTGTCCAGAAATTATATTTATCAAGATATTGCATTTATTTTCTTCTCCTTAAGATAATCAATCCCTGCCAAACAAGTCTCTGGTATATACTTTGGAACGAACATCATCAAGATTGCTGTCATAGCGGTTTGCTATAATTGCCTGAGATTGTTCCTTGAATTTTGCAATATCATTGACAACCTTGCTTCCAAAGAATGTGCTGCCGTTTTCGAGGGTCGGCTCATATATTATCACAGTGGCGCCTTTGGCCTTGATGCGCTTCATAACTCCCTGGATGGAGCTCTGACGGAAATTATCGCTGTTGCTCTTCATGGTCAGACGGTATACGCCGATAACACATTCCTTTTCCGTGTCAGCATTGAAATCTCCACGGTTGAAATAATCATAATATCCGGCAATCCGCAAAACACGGTCGCCGATAAAGTCTTTTCTTGTTCTGTTGCTCTCAACAATCGCCTCTATGAGGTTCTGCGGAACATCCTGATAATTTGCAAGCAGCTGCTTGGTATCCTTCGGCAGGCAATAACCGCCGTATCCGAAAGAGGGATTGTTGTAATGCGTGCCGATTCTCGGGTCAAGACAAACGCCGTTGATGATCTGCTGGGTGTCAAGGCCCTTCATCTCTGCGTATGTGTCGAGCTCATTAAAGTAGCTGACGCGGAGAGCAAGATATGTATTGGCAAACAGCTTTACAGCCTCGGCTTCCGTGAAGCCCATAAACAGAGTGTCGATATTTTCCTTTACCGCACCCTCCCGGAGAAGCTCGGCAAAGGTGTGAGCGGCACTGACGAGTCTCTCGTCGTCCATGTCGGTGCCGACAATAATGCGGCTGGGATAGAGGTTGTCATAAAGAGCCTTTGACTCTCTTAAAAACTCCGGGCTGAAGATGATGTTCTTGCTGCCTGTCTTTTCTCTGATTGATTTTGTGTAACCGACGGGAATGGTTGATTTGATGACCATTATCGCGTCGGGATTGTACTGCATAACCAGCTTGATCACGGTTTCGACAGCCGATGTATCGAAATGCTGTGTTTTGCTGTCGTAGTTGGTAGGAGCCGCGATCACGACAAAATCCGCGTTCTTGTAGGCGGTTTCGGCGTCCAGCGTAGCGGTAAGATCAAGCTCCTTTTCGGCGAGATACTTCTCTATATAATCGTCCTGAATAGGTGATTTTCTCTTATTGATAAGTTCGACTTTTTCCGGAATAATATCAACTGCGTAAACCTTGTGGTTTTGTGAAAGCAAGGTTGCGATCGACAGTCCGACATAGCCTGTTCCGGCTACTGCTATGGTGTATTTCTTGTTCATTTCCCATTCTTCCTCACATATAAAATTCTTTGTACCATTCCGCGAATTTTCTCAGACCGTCGCGGAGAGATGTGCTCGGCTTAAAACCGTAATCTCTCTCAAGCGCATCTGTGTCAGCATAGGTGATCGGAACATCGCCCGGCTGCATCGGAACAAGCTCCTTATGAGAATCAAAATCATAATCCTCAGGCAGCACTCCGGCTCGAACCAGTTCCTCTGACAAAATCTGCACAAAGTCAAGCAGGTTCTCAGGCTGATTGTTGCCTATGTTATAAACCGCATACGGCGGGATCGGCAGTCCGTCCTCACCGTTTTTCTTTTCGGGAGCGCCGCGCATAACCCTGACCACGCCCTCGACGATATCGTCAACGAACGTGAAATCACGCTTGCAGTTGCCAAAATTGAAAATCTTGATTGTTTCACCGTTTACAAGCTTGTTCGTAAACCCGAAGTAAGCCATGTCGGGACGGCCGGCAGGACCGTAAACGGTAAAGAAACGCAGGCCTGTGGATGGAATGTTGTAGAGCTTTGAATAGGCGTGCGCCATTAATTCGTTCGACTTCTTTGTAGCCGCGTAAAGCGAAACCGGATTATCGACCTTGTCGTCCGTGCTGTAGGGCACCTTCTTGTTTGAGCCGTAAACCGATGAGCTTGAAGCGTAAACAAGATGCTCGACCGGATAATTACGGCAGGCTTCCAGAATATTGAAGAATCCCACCAGGTTGGATTCTATGTAAGCATCGGGATTGGTGATTGAATAACGGACGCCGGCCTGCGCTGCCAGATTGACAACAACAGCGGGCTTGTATTTCTCAAATACGGATTCAATCAATTCCTTGTCTGCAATATTTCCTTTAACAAAAGTAAAACTATCATTCCTGCTCAGCTCAGAAAGACGGTATTCCTTAAGCCTGACGTCGTAGTAATCGTTCACGCTGTCAATACCGATAATCTTCGCGGTCGGTTCGTCGGCGAGCAGTCTTTTAACAAGATTTGCACCGATGAAGCCCGCTGCGCCTGTCACAATAATAGTTTTGTTCGTCAGATCAATGCTGTTCATATTATCCTTCCTTCAAAAAATCAGAACCTGAATGTATCTTTAATTCCTGCCCACATCTGATCCTTGTCGCTGAGGTTCAGAGGAGTACCGTCTGCGAGAGCGTATCCCGAGGCGTTTGCTGTGCCGTCGTATTCGCCCTTAACACCCTGCGAAGCCCAGTCGATACCGATCTCAGGGTCGTTCCACGCAAGGCCGCCTTCGTCATTCGGATGATAGAAGTCATCGCACTTGTAGCAAAACTCTGCTGTTTCGCTGAGCACAAGGAAGCCGTGAGCAAAGCCGCGGGGTATAAGGAACTGTTTTTTGTTTTCCTCGCTCAGCTCAACGCCGAACCACTTGCCGTAGGTTTTGCTGCCGCTTCTGAGATCGACGGCAACATCGAACACAGAGCCTTTTATTACTCTGACAAGCTTGGTCTGAGGAAACTGCTTCTGAAAATGAAGACCTCTCAATACGCCCTTGGAGGACATGGATTGATTGTCCTGTACAAATGTAATTGAAATGCCCGCTTCCTTCATGTCGTTCTCATTGTAGGTTTCCATGAAGTAACCGCGGCTGTCGCCGTGAACGGCAGGAGTTATAACGCAAAGGCCGTCGATGTTTCCGACGTTTTTTTCAACTGTAATCTGCCCCATCAGTATTTTATCTCCTTTAAGTATCTCGAAAGTGCATCCTGCCATGTGGGAAGGAGTGCAAATCCGTTTTCAGTGAGCTTTGATTTATCCAGACGGCTGTTATGAGGGCGCTTTGCCTTTGACAGTCCGTATTCTTCCGTGGTCACAGGCACAAGGTTTGTCTTGTATCCCGCCTGTTTATAGATCTCTTTTGTGAAATCATACCAGCTGATATATCCGCCCTCGTTTGTGGCGTGATAGCATCCGTAGCGTTCGCTCGGGCACATATCCGCAAGCAGCTTTGCTAGGTCGTATGTATATGTAGGCGTGCCGATCTGATCGTTGACAACACGTACGGTGCCGTAATTCCTGCCAACCCTAAGCATGGTTTTGATAAAGTTATTTCCGTTTTTGCCGAATACCCATGCAATGCGGACAATAAAGTATTTGTCCGTCAGCTCTCTTACGGCGAGCTCGCCTTTCAGCTTGCTGTCGCCGTAAACGCATAGAGGAGCATAATCCCTGCAGTCGGGCTGCCACGGCTCAACTCCCTCGCCGTCAAATACGTAGTCGGTGCTGATATAGATTATTTTACAGTCAAGCTCTTTGCATGCCTTGGCAATATTTCTTGTGCCGTCGGCGTTAATGGCGTAAACCTTCGCCTTGTTTTCCTCGTCTTCCGCGGCGTCAACGGCAGTCCATGCCGCGCAATGAATAACCGCGTCGGGATTTATTCTTGTCAGCACAGACGTTACTGCTTTGCTGTCGGTGATATCAAGCTGTTCGTAAGGTGCGGAAACAACAGCGCTGCCGTCGTCAGCTCCGGAATATTTTTCCGTAATATCGCTTCCGACCGCTTCACAGCCGCGGCCGATCAGTTCATTGACAACATCGTGCCCAAGCTGGCCGCAAACTCCTGTAACAAATACTTTCATTGCTAAACTTCCTTATCGGTTTGCATACATTTTCTCGTAGTAGTTCTGATATTCGCCGGAGATTATTTCTTCCCACCAGTCGCGGTTTTCGAGGTACCACTTTATGGTTTTCCTGATGCCGTCCGCAAATTTGGTCTCAGGCAGCCAGCCGAGCTCGCTGTGAATCTTTGTCGGATCGATAGCGTATCTCATATCGTGACCCTTGCGGTCTGTGACATATGTGATAAGACTTTCGGGCTTGCCGAGCTCCTTGCAAATGAGCCTGACAATGTCGATGTTCTTCATCTCGTTGTGTCCGCCGACATTATATACCTCGCCTACTCTGCCCTTGTGAATGATCAGGTCGATCGCACGGCAGTGATCCTCGACATAAAGCCAGTCGCGGACATTGATTCCCTCGCCGTAAACGGGGAGCGGCTTGTCTGCAAGCGCGTTTGCTATCATAAGGGGGATGAGCTTTTCGGGGAAATGGTACGGGCCGTAGTTATTGGAGCAGCGGCTGATGGTAACGGGCAGACCGTAAGTCCTGTGATATGCGAGAACAAGCAGATCCGCTCCGGCCTTTGAGCTGCTGTAAGGAGAGCTTGTATGTATCGGGGTTTCCTCGGTGAAGAACAAATCGGGTCTGTCAAGCGGCAAATCTCCGTAAACCTCGTCGGTGGAAACCTGATGATATCTCTGAATGCCGTATTTTCTGCAGGCGTCCATCAGAACCTCGGTGCCGATGATATTTGTCTGGAGGAAGATCCCGGGATTCTCGATCGAGCGGTCAACATGGCTTTCCGCTGCGAAATTAACAACAATATCGGGTTTTTCCTCCTCAAAAAGCTTTTCCACTGCTTCTCTGTCACAGATATCCGCCTTTACGAATCTGAAGTCGGGGTTGTCCATAACTGATTTCAGGGTTGAAAGATTACCGGCGTAGGTCAGCTTATCAAGACAGATTATCCTGTAGCCGGGATGCTCGCTGAGCATATGAAAAATGAAGTTTGAACCGATAAAGCCCGCTCCGCCTGTTACAATAATTGTCATATCAATAACCTCACAAAACTGATTAGTGCAGCACGTCAAGATACTTTCCGTCAATAACGTCCTTTAAATACTGACCGTACTGGTTTTTCTTAAGCTCCTCGTATACAGCCATGACATCTTCCTTTGAGATCCAGCCGTTGAGGTAAGCTATCTCCTCAAGACACGCGATTTTTCTGTGCTGGTGATCCTCGACTGTCTTTACGAAGTTCGTGGCTTCAACAAGACTCTCGTGGGTTCCCGTATCGAGCCACGTGAAGCCCTGACCGAGAAGCTCGACATTGAGCGCCTCATTCTCGAGATAGATCCGGTTAAGGTCGGTGATCTCGAGTTCTCCGCGTAGTGAAGGCTTGAGGCCAGCGGCGTAGTCGACGACCCTGTTGTCGTAAAAGTACAGTCCGGTTACGCAGTAATTGCTCTTTGGATGCTCGGGCTTTTCTTCGATCGAAACAGCCTTGCCGCTGTTGTCAAATTCAACGATTCCGAATCGCTCGGGGTCGTCAACGTAATATCCGAAGACGGTCGCGCCTTTTCCGTTTTCGGCGTTCTCTACAGCCTTTCTCAGACGCTTTTTTAATCCGTGTCCGGCGAAGATGTTATCGCCGAGAATCATCGCGACGCTTTCTTTGCCGATAAAGTCCGCGCCGATAATAAATGCCTGCGCAAGTCCGTCCGGAGAGGGCTGAACGGCAAACTGCAAATTAACGCCAAACTGATTTCCGTTACCCAAAAGACTTTTAAATCTGGGCGTATCCTGCGGCGTTGAAATGATGAGGATGTCGCGGATGCCCGCGCTCATAAGAACGGACATCGGATAATAAATCATAGGCTTATCATAAATTGGAAGGAGCTGCTTTGATGTAACCTTTGTCAGCGGGTACAGCCTTGTGCCGCTTCCGCCTGCTAAAATGATTCCTTTCATTAGGACGACCTCCCAAAACTTATTACCATAAAAATGAGAGTGAATTGAAAACCCTTCACTCCCAATAATACAAACCATAAGCTTGCTGCGAGAAAAAACATGGATTATCGCAGTATTACCTGATTATTCGGTGTTTGAACAAAAATCCGATTCGGAACAGCCCGTATCAGATAAACATAAAAACGCGGCGAATGCCGAAAAAAGAATGTTTCATATATAATGTAACATAACGATAATATCATTGTGAAATTCAAAAGTCAATGGATTTCAGGGAATTAGTGAGGTTGACAGCGCGTTTTTGTTACATCAACATAAAAATAATACTATTTTTTGCTATTTGTCATGCGGATAATAAAGCAAAAGGAATTGATAGGGTTTTTGAGATAATTGCTAATTGGAAAATAGTAATTCACTGTCTTTTGCTTTTGCTTATTTATCACTGTAATTTTACCACAAAACATAGAAAATAGCAATAGACAAAGCGTTTCTAAAACATGCTATTATGCGTGACAGATGTGTTAATAATGCGTAGTGTGTTCAGATAAAAACGGATAATATTTCTGATTTTGCAGGATTGAAGCCGGATTTTTGGGGTAAAATGCCGGCTCCGCGTTTTCGCGGAGCCGGTTTCTGCTTTTCACACGGAGAATTCCCAATCCGAGCCGGTGATGATCTTATATTCCTCTGCGGTGATCCAGCCCTTGACAACGGCGTTTCGGACTCTCTCGATGCTCCACAAGCCGCTGTCAAAGTAGCCCTTTACCTTTTTGAAGTGCTTACTCATTCAAGATCCACCTCCGTCATCATGGCGATATACTCCAGGTCTGCCTGAGCCTTTTGGTTTGCTTCGTCCATCAGCTTGATGTACTCGTCTTTTATGTATTGAACCATGTGATACTCCCAGCCGTCATTGATTTCCGAAATGTCGGTATTCACCCACACCGAATACTCGTCAACGACCTTCGCTTCGGGTCTGACCGTGCTTTTTACAATACCGTAATCTGTCATGAATATCTCTCCTTAAACTGTCGCCGTCGGAACGAACAGCAGTCTGCCGCCGATCTCGGAATTCTTATAATTGGGAACGAAGCTGCACGCCCAATAGAAACTGCCTCCGCTTTCTCTTGAGGACCAACGCCCTCCGTACACAGCGATGCGGTTTCCGTTCAGGTTCTGAGTGCATGCGCAGCTGTCACCGACCGGAAGTGAACTGTTTCCCGTTCCTTCAGATGGAATGAACAACCAGTCATATTCTTCGTTCCCATAGCCAAATGCAGATACCCAACCGTTTACATTCACGATTGAAAAACCGGTGGACTTGTAGTTACCGATGTGCTTGCTCTCGTCGAAGTTAAAGTCGCTGCAGATGTACGCCTGACCGCCGCCCATGTTGCCGTCACCCCAGAAATTAATACCGTTAACCTGTTTCCAGATATTTCCCCAAGGGTTTTCCATTCCGCGATAACTGACCGCGACTTTGCCGTTAGTGTTGAACGGCGTTTCAGTTCCGGCGACATCATATATTGTTTCTCCTGCCATACCCGTAACGTTGCCGAGCGCGGAGGTGGAACCGGTCAGTGATGAGCAATTGTCTGAACCGCTGGTTGCGTTATAGACTATACCCATTCCAATTGCTGTCTGCGTATTGAAGGATCCCAGTTCAATCGCCATGAGCAGCTGATTTGCGGAAACAGACTGAATTGTGTCGAGGTGCCAGTTAGACGATTTTCTCAGTGCACAGTTCTCCAAATTGACTTTGTTCATCGCCTTGTACTGACCGGATATCGGCTTGACGCCCGGCAAGGATTTCAGAACCGCGCTGGTATCAATCGTTGTATCAGTGTCTGTACCGTCGTGGAAAATGGTATCAACGTAACCGTTTGTACTGACTTGCCTACGCCACATATACGACGCTTCATACGCCGAAAACAGCACATAGTCGATCTCGTTGCCGTTCCCGTCATAGAACAGCGGGTGAAGCTTGAAGCCTGCGTGCGGTGTTGAGCTGATGTAGTAATTCGCCTTGCGGATATGATATCCCAAGCCGCCGGACTGCTTCTCGAGCTTTAGCGGTACGACCTTGTAGTAGAACTTCGGCTGATATACCATCACATCGACATTTGTATCGTTCTCAGTGATATTCTCCGGCGACTCGGTTTCATCAATAACGCCGTTCGAATCGACAACCACGCGCCTGCGCTGACCGTACATCGGAAACGCGTTGAAATCACTGCCCGCGTTCAGACCGACAGCAGCACCGAGCCTTGTAAATACCTTGTTCTCAAAATCGGCATGCAGACCGAGGATATCGCCGCTTGTGTAGCCGATATACGCCTTGAGGTCGGAGAGGTTTGCGTTCGTTTCCGTAATATCTTCATTAACGCTGTCAACGATCTGTACTCCTAAGTCAAACACAGCCTTCGCGGTGGGGTACTCCGTATCTGTTGAATTCTCGTCAATGCCGTCCGCTGAGGTCAGCTTGTTCGACAATGCCTCGCAATTCGCGGCAAGATAATCAACAACCGCCTTGATTGACGGGTACAGCGTGGTGCTTGCTTTGTTGACGGCTGTAATTGAGCTTTGCTTGTTGCTTGAGCTTTCGTTATTAACAACAGCCCATGCGGTATACGTTACAGCGCCGCCGGCGGTAAGCTCACGCTTGTATTCCGTGCCGTCATAACAAAGCGCGATCTGATAGTAGTTGTTTGCCGTTGTAAGCACAAACGCGTTCTTGCCGTTTACAAAGGCGTTGGTGTAGATTTTTTTCGGGTTGTCCGCACTGTACACAACAGTGGTTGTCGTACTGTCAATTGTGAAGGCGGTTGATATTGGAGCCTTTGTGCTGAGAGCGGAGTTTATCACCCGGTTCTGAACAGGGTGGGTGCTTGTTGCACTGAGCTCGTCATCAACAATTATTCCTCCGTGCTCGTCGATAAGCTGAACCCGGCGGATAAGTCTGTCGAGAATTGAGTAGGCCGGGTCTGAGGTGACGTCCGTGTCGAGCGCATCGTCAACATAAATTAAAAATCTCTGTGTGTTATAAGTTCTCTGACTGTCGGAAATCACGAACCTCGCCGCGGCGAATCCCTTTACCGCGAAGGTGATGTCGTCGGTGACGGCGGTGGCGGTTCCGTCCTGTTCGACCTCGCAGTTGACTGCAACTCTGCTGCCGTCGGAATTAACGCCTTTCATCACCACGGAACAGCCGCTGACCGGGTAAGGAGAGCCGTTTGCGGTGACAGACAGATGGATTTTTTTACCCTTGTCAAACTGCGTCAGCATTACCGTTTTGCAGCTTCGTTCGCAGTTGAGATCAAGTGTGATTTCCGCGATATAATCGTTCATTTTATTCCTCCTGATTTTTATTATTGAGGTGGGGCGTCCTCATTTACACGCCGAAAGTGCAAATAATTGCATAAAACTATGCAATTAAAAGCGACAAACCAACAAGTGACAATAAAGAGTCCTGATTTTTATTTAAAAAAGACAATTGATGATAAATCTTGCTAAAAAGAGAAAGCGCCTGTTTGAAATGTTGAAGCCTGAAAAACCGTAGATTTACCGATAGGTGACAAGAAAAAAATCAAGAAATCTTATTTTAATTCCTTTATGTAAATAAACTGTACGCGAAATCAGGTAAAATATGATGTTGAAGAATGATTCTGCGGTGGTGGTAGTTTGAAAAAAACATTGCTTGTAACAAACTCCGAGCAAAGTGCTGCCGCTCTTTCAAAGCTCCTCGAAGAGGAGGGCTACGAGGATATTACCGTTTCATACGCTGCCTACAGCGCTGAGCAGCAGGATGAGGAATTCGACCTCGTATGCATCAACGCTCCTTTAGCGGACGAAAACGGCATTGCGCTGGCAACGCGCTTTGCGAACACTACGCGCGCGAGCGTGGTGATTATCGTACCTAAGGCAAGCGCAGAGAAGGTCAGCGATATGCTCAACGAAAAGGGCGTGCTCGTTATTTCAAAGCCGATCAACAGGCACCTCTTTCATCACTATCTGCTCTTCGCGGACTGTTTCCGCAGTCGTCTTTTCAGAGTGGAGCAGGAGAACGACAAGCTCAAGCATATGGTTGAGGATCTCAAAATCATCGACCGCGCCAAGATATTGCTCGTCACCTGCCTGAATATGAGCGAGGAACAGGCTCACCGCTACCTCGAGAAGCAGGCGATGGATATGCAGACCAGCAAGCTTGCCGTCGCAAAACAGGTCATCAGAACCTATCAGAACTGATATTAAACGTCAATTCCGGGGCGAGTTTATCCGCCCGTTTTGAATAAACCACTATTTGAAAGGATTGTTACTATGAGTCGTGCTGCGTATTTAGTGCTCGAAAACGGAACGGTTTTTGAGGGCAAGGCATTTGGCGCCGAAAAAGAAACTATGGGAGAGCTTGTTTTTACAACCGCTATGACAGGCTATCTTGAAACACTCACCGACCCCAGCTACTTTGGTCAGGTGGTTCTTCACACATTCCCTCTTATCGGTAATTACGGCGTCATTCGTTCGGATTTCGAGACCCCTACTCCCGCGCTCAATGGTTATATTGTAAGAGAATGGTGTCAAGCGCCGTCCAACTTCCGCAGTGAGGGCGATCTTGACACCTTTTTAAAAGAGAAGGGCGTTACGGGTATCTGCGGCCTTGACACCCGCGCGCTCACCAGAATCGTCCGCGAATACGGCGTTATGAACTGCCGTATTCAGTACACACCCGAGGTGACCGACGAGATCCTCAATGAGCTCAAGGGCTTTGTCATCACCGAGGCGGTTGAGAAAACCACGATCTCCGAGATCGAGAACTTCCCCGTTGAAAACGCGAAGTACCACGTTGTTCTCATGGACTTCGGTGCAAAGCACAACATCGGCAGAGAGCTCAACAAGCGCGGCTGCAACCTGACGGTTGTTCCCGCTCACACCAAAGCCGAGGAAGTCCTCGCGCTCAATCCCGACGGCATTATGCTCTCGAACGGCCCCGGAGATCCCGCAAAGAACACCGCTGTCATCGAGGAGCTCAGAAAGCTCACCGAGAGCAAGGTCCCGATGTTCGGTATCTGCCTCGGTCATCAGCTTCTCGCGCTCGCACACGGCGCAAAGACTCAAAAGCTCAAGTACGGTCACCGCGGCGCGAACCAGCCCGTCAAGGAGCTTGAGACAGGCAAGGTTTACATCACCTCTCAGAACCACGGCTACGCGGTTGTTTCCGACAGCCTGCCGGAGGACAGCGAGGTCAGCTACGTAAACGGCAACGACAACACCTGCGAGGGCGTAACCTACACGAGCTTCCCTGCTTTTTCGGTGCAGTTCCATCCCGAAGCTCACGGCGGTCCGCTCGATACCTCGTTCCTCTTCGACCGCTTCCTCAAGATGATGGACGACAACAAGAAGTAATCTCAGAAATATTCAAAAATAGCTGAACATTCTATAAAGTAAGGATTGATAGTATGCCACTGAAAAAGGATATTAAAAGAGTAATGGTTATCGGCTCGGGTCCCATCGTCATCGGACAGGCTGCCGAATTTGACTACGCCGGCACCCAGGCGTGCCGCGCCCTCAAGGAGGAGGGTCTTGAGGTTATCCTCGTAAACTCCAACCCCGCGACAATCATGACCGACAACGCCATGGCGGATAAAATCTATATCGAGCCGCTCACCCTCGATGTGGTAAAGCGCATTATCATCAAAGAAAAGCCCGACAGCCTGCTTTCGACCCTCGGCGGTCAGACAGGTCTGACGCTCTCAATGCAGCTCGCGAAGGAAGGCTTCCTCGAGAAGCACGGCGTTCAGCTGCTCGGCGCGAAGCCCGAAACTATCGACAAGGCGGAGGACAGACAGCTGTTCAAGGACACAATGGTGTCCATCAACCAGCCCGTCATTCCGTCGCTTGTCGTAAACGACGTTGAATCCGCCGTTAAGTTCACAAACGAAATCGGCTACCCCGTCATTATCCGTCCCGCATTTACCCTCGGCGGCACAGGCGGCGGTATTGTTAATAACGAGGAGGAGCTCAGAGAAATCACCTCGAACGGTCTTGAGCTTTCTCCGATTACCCAGGTTCTGGTCGAGAAGTGCATCTCGGGCTGGAAGGAAATCGAGTTCGAGGTAATGCGCGACTCCATGGGCAACGTAATCACCATCTGCTCTATGGAGAACTTCGACCCCGTCGGCGTTCATACCGGCGTTCATACCGGCGACTCAATCGTTATCGCGCCCGCTGTGACGCTCTCGGACAAGGAGTACCAGATGCTCCGTTCCGCGGCGCTCGACATCATCTCGGCTCTTAAGGTAGAGGGCGGCTGCAACTGTCAGTTTGCGCTCGATCCCGAGACCTTTGAATACGCCGTAATCGAGGTCAATCCGCGTGTTTCGCGTTCCTCGGCGCTCGCTTCAAAGGCTACCGGATACCCGATTGCCAAAGTTGCTTCCAAGATCGCTATCGGCTACACCCTCAGTGAAATTAAAAACGCCGTTACGGGTACGACCTACGCGTGCTTCGAGCCCGCTATCGACTATGTTGTCGT
>CADASG010000011.1 GCA_902790475.1 uncultured Ruminococcus sp.
CCTTAACTATCTTTTTCTTGAATTCATAACTATATTTGGACATAAAATTACCGACCTCCGAAAATTAGATTCTTGGTCTAACTATCGGGGGTCGGGTCAATCTGACGGCTTTTTTATTATTTTCATGATTTTTGCTGCATATTTTAAATAACAACATTCTGTTTGCATAGATTTTTACATTAATTATTTAATGCGTCGTCCCAGCTGTGGCGGTGGAGTTCGCCTTGGTTTTGAAGCTCGGGATAATCCCAGCGGCGTAAGACCTCATAGGCGGCTATCGCTACAGAGTTTGACAGATTCAGACTTCTTGCCTCGTCGATCATCGGGATACGCAGCGTTTCGTTCGGATGCTGCAGAAGCAAATGCTCGGGCAGACCGCGCGTTTCCTTGCCAAAAAGCAGATAGCAGTTATCCGGATAGTCAACGTCGCTGTGACGGCGTCTGCCTTTGGTCGAAAAGAAAAAGTAGCTTCCTCCCTTGGTGCGTTCAAAAAAATCATCAAGCCCCTCATAATAGGTGATGTCCAGCAAATGCCAGTAGTCCAGACCCGCTCGCTTTAGCTTTCTGTCGTCTATCGCAAAGCCAAGCGGCTTTACCAAATGCAGAGCCGCGCCTGTAGCGGCACAGGTGCGCGCCACATTGCCTGTGTTTTGCGGAATCTCGGGCTCTACCAATACCAAATTCAATTTTGCCAAATTTTGTCAGTCCTTTTATTTCAAATCATAATTCATTATAAATGACCGACAATAAGATTGCAAGTCTTTCTTGCGATAATTAATTAAGGAGAAGAAAAATGACGAAAAATCCGATTATGAATATCGCCAAAGGAGCGGCTATCGGCATGGCGGCAGGCGTAGCGGTGGGATATCTCGGCAAAAAAGCTGCGGACGATAATCCAAAGCTGCGAAAGAAAGCCAACCGCGCCTACAAAACCTTTGAAAATATCGTTGACACGGCTCAGTATATGTTTAGGTAAGATGTTTAGGTAAGATGTTTAAGTGACCCACGCGGACGCGGCTTTTTGCGGCGTCCGCTTTTCCAACGGATATTTATAAAATGCAGGAACTGACAAAATCGAAAGAAAATTTACATTTGCTATTGTAATAACTTACAAATTATAGTATAATGATAATGAATGTAAGCAATCCTACATTTCAATTATTTCACGATAAGAAAGGATGTTTTAACTATGCAGCTCAACAAAGTTTCTGTTGATGACATCAATGTAAAAGGCAAAAAGGTACTGGTGCGCGTTGACTTCAACGTGCCGCTCAAAGACGGCGTTATCACAAATGATAACCGTATTCAGGCAGCGCTGCCTACCATCAAAAAGCTCATCGCCGACGGCGGCAAGGTGATCCTCTGCTCACATCTGGGCAAGCCGAAGAACGGTCCCGAGGAAAAATTCAGTCTGGCTCCCGCTGCGGTACGCCTGTCTGAGCTTCTCGGTCAGGACGTAGTATTCGCCGACGACGATGAGGTAGTAGGCGAGAACGCTAAAAAAGCGGTTGAAGAAATGAAGGACGGCGATGTTGTGCTTCTGCAGAACACCCGTTTCAGAAAAGAAGAAACCAAAAATCTGGAGCCCTTCTCCTCTGAGCTGGCTTCACTTGCAGACGTATTTGTAATGGACGCTTTCGGCTCCGCTCACCGCGCTCACTGCTCCACCGCAGGTGTGACCGACCACATCAAGGACACTGCAGTAGGCTATCTGATGCAGAAGGAAATCAACTATCTGGGCAACGCGGTAGAAACTCCCGTTCGTCCCTTCGTAGCTATC
Source organism: uncultured Ruminococcus sp. (assembly GCA_902790475.1). Lineage (GTDB taxonomy): Bacteria > Bacillota > Clostridia > Oscillospirales > Acutalibacteraceae > Ruminococcoides. The sequence continues at coordinate 1,781 of CADASG010000011.1, forward strand.
CTTGGCGGCGCTAAGGTCGCCGACAAGCTCAATGTTATCTCCAATCTGTTGGAAAAGTGCGACACCCTTATCATCGGCGGCGGCATGGCTTACACCTTCCTCAAGGCTCAGGGCAAAGAGGTCGGCAAGTCTTTGGTTGACGACACAAAGATCGATTACTGCAAGGAAATGATCAAAAAAGCTGAGGATCTCGGCAAGCAGCTTATGCTCCCCGTTGACACCACTATCGCAGCTGAATTCCCCGATCCCATTGACGGTCCCATCGAGGTTTCCGTAGTTGACGTTGACTCCATCCCCGCAGACATGGAAGGACTGGATATCGGCACAAAGACTCAGGAGCTGTTCGCTGAGGCTGTAAAGAACGCCAAAACCGTTGTTTGGAACGGACCTATGGGCGTATTTGAGAATCCCACTCTGGCTGCCGGCACTATCGCAGTAGCAAAAGCTCTTGCGGAAACAGACGCAACCACCATCATCGGCGGCGGCGACAGCGCAGCTGCTGTGATCCAGCTCGGTTTTGCCGACAAGATGAGCCACATCTCCACCGGCGGCGGCGCTTCTCTGGAGTATCTCGAGGGTAAAACCCTGCCCGGCATTGCTGTTATCGCAGATAAATAATCACCTTATTAACGGAAGGACGGATCACCAATGGATAAATCAAAGAGAAAAGCAATAATCGCGGGCAACTGGAAAATGAACAAAACCCCTTCGCAGGCTAAAGAGCTGCTTGAAGCTATCAAGCCTTTAGTAGCTGACGCTGACTGCGAGGTAATCGCCTGCGTACCGTATGTTGACCTTGCTGTTGCCGTAGAAGCAACACAGGGCAGCAATGTTAAGATCGGCGCGGAGAACGTTCACTGGGCTGAAAGCGGCGCATTCACAGGTGAGATCTCGACCGGTATGCTCAAGGAAATCGGCGTGGAATACGTTGTGCTGGGTCACAGCGAGCGCAGACAGTATTTCGGCGAGACCGACGAGACCGTAAACAAGAGAACCAAGGCTGCGCTTGCGGCAGGCTTGAAACCCATTGTTTGCGTAGGCGAGCTGCTTTGGGAGCGCGAGTGCGACATCACAGAGGAAGTTATCGCGCGTCAGATCAAGCTTGACCTGTGGGATGTTACCGAGGAAGAGCTTAAAAATGTTGTGATCGCTTACGAGCCCGTATGGGCTATCGGCACCGGCAAAACCGCTACTGCCGATCAGGCGGAGGAGGTTTGCGCCTTTATCCGTGCTCAGATTGCTAAGCTGTATAATCAGGAAGCGGCAGACGCTGTTACCATTCAGTACGGCGGCAGCATGAACGACGGCAATGCCGACGAGCTGCTCGGCAAGGTAAATGTTGACGGCGGTCTTATCGGCGGCGCTTCACTGGTAGCCGAAAAATTCGCCGCTATTGTTAAAGCGGCTTCCAAATAATAACAAATCTATTTATAAGGATAATAGCATGAAAAAACCTTTAATACTGATGATTCTGGACGGTTTCGGCATCGGCAAAAAGGGCGAGGAAAAGGCGAATGCCATTCTCGCCGCCGACACACCTAACCTTGACCGTCTGTTTAAGGAGAATCCCCTGACTCAAATCGGCGCTTCCGGTATGGACGTCGGTCTGCCTGACGGACAGATGGGCAACAGCGAAGTTGGTCACACCAATATCGGCGCAGGCAGAATTGTGTATCAGGAGCTGACCCGCATCACAAAAACCATTAACGACGACAAGCTCAAAGACAATGAGCCGATAGTCAAGGCGATCGACAACGCGCTTCAAAACGGCTCCGACCTGCATTTGATGGGACTTCTCTCCCCCGGCGGCGTTCACAGCCACATCACCCACCTCTATGGTATTGTAGAGCTTTGCAAGGCAAAGGGACTGAAAAATGTATATATCCATGCTTTCTTGGACGGCCGCGACGTACCTCCCTCCTCAGCGGCGGAGTACATAGAGGACGCCATGAAAAAGCTTGACGAGATCGGAGTCGGCAAGATCGCCACAGTGATGGGACGCTATTACGCAATGGACAGAGATAACCGCTGGGAGCGCGTTGAAAAGGCTTACGCCGCGCTGGTATACGGCGAAGGCGTCGAGGCTGCTTGCCCCGTCTGCGCGGTAAAGAACAGCTACGAGCAGGGCGTTACCGACGAATTTGTGATCCCCTGCGTTATTGAAGGCGGCGCTAAGATCAAGCCGAACGACAGTGTTATCTTCTACAACTTCCGTCCCGACCGCGCAAGAGAGATCACGCGCACTCTGGTTGATCCCGATTTTAACGGATTTGAGCGCAGAAACGGCTTCTTCCCTCTCACCTATGTTTGCATGACGCAGTACGACGCGACCATGCCTAATGTAGAGGTTGCCTTTAAGCCTCAAACTCTCATCAATACCATGGGCGAATACATTTCAAGCTTAGGAATGAAACAGCTTCGCATCGCCGAAACCGAAAAATACGCCCATGTGACCTTCTTCTTTAACGGAGGCGTGGAAAAGGTTTACGACGGCGAGGACAGGATCCTGGTGAAATCCCCGTCGGTCGCCACCTATGACCTGCAGCCCGAAATGAGCGCTTACAAGGTCACCGAAAAAATCATTCCCGCAATTGAAAGCGGCAAGTATGATATGATAATCCTCAACTACGCCAACTGCGACATGGTTGGACACACCGGTGTGTTTGACGCTGCGGTTAAGGCAGTTGAAGCGGTTGACGACTGTGCAGGACAGGTGGTAGACGCTATCCTCAAACAGGGCGGCGCGGCGATCATCACCGCCGACCACGGAAATGCAGACAAGATGTTTGACGAGGACGGCAAGCCCTTTACGGCGCACACGACCAACCCCGTTCCCTTCTGCGTTATCGGTTACGACTGCAAACTGCGCGAGGGCGGCGTGCTGGCTGACATAGCACCCACCATGCTCAAAATCATGGATCTGCCTCAGCCCGAAGAAATGAGCGGCAAATCAATTATTGTCGATTGACACATGATTGAAACATAACAAAAGAATAAGCGGAAAGGCTGCCGTGCGCAAGTCTTTCCGCTTTTTTATTTTTATACGCTTTTTCGATTCAGTTCGGCGTAGAATCCGCCTTTTGCGATCAGCTCGTCATGACTGCCCTGTTCTACGATATTTCCGTCGCGCATAACCAAAATCATATCGCTTTCCCGAATCGTGCTAAGACGGTGAGCGACCACAAAAGCGGTGCGTCCCTTCATCATCTTTGCAAAAGCTTTTTGCACGCGGATCTCGGTCAGGGTATCAATTGAGCTCGTCGCCTCGTCCAAAATCAGTATCTTGGGGTTGCTGACCATAGCACGGGCGATACAGAGCAGCTGCTTCTGTCCCTGGCTGAGATTGCCCCCTCCCTCGCTGATGACGGTATGATAACCCTGCGGCATTCTGCGGATAAAGCTGTGAGCATACGCCGCTTTTGCGGCGGATATCACCTCATCGTCGCCTGCCTGCTCATTGCCGTAGCGCAGATTATCCATTATGGTTCCCTCAAACAGCCAGCTGTCCTGAAGCACCATTCCGTAGCATTTGCGCAGTTCACGGCGGCTCATGTCGCGAATATCCGTGCCGTCTACCGAAATACTGCCTGAATCAACGTCGTAAAAACGCATCAGCAGATTTATCAGCGTAGTTTTTCCGCAGCCCGTGGGACCGACGATCGCCACATGACAGCCGACCGGCACCTCCAAGGAAAAGTACTCGATCAGCGGTTTATCGGGTGAATAAGAAAAGCTTACATCTTTGACGGACACCTCTCCCCTGCAATTCTCCGCGCGAAATCCGCCGTCTTTTTCGGGCAGTTCATCTTCTGCCTCCAACAGTGAAAACACCCTACCGGCAGCAGCCAGCGCAGTTTGGAGCTGGGTGAGCACCGCCGTCACCTCGTTAAAGGGCTTGGTATACTGATTTGCGTAGGTCAAAAAGCAGGAAAGCTGACCGATGCTGAGCGCTCCTCCTATCGCTGACAAAGCGCCGAAGATACCGACAGCCGCATAGACCAGCGCATTTACAAAACGGGTAGTGGGATTTGCCAGCGCACCTGCAAGCTGAGCCTTAAATCCTACAGAGTACATCTTTGTATTGAGCTCGTCAAAACCCTTTTCCGCACGCTCCTCATATGAAAACGCCTGTATCAAGCGCTGGTTTCCCACATGCTCCTCAACGAAAGCGGAGATATCGCCCTGCAAGACTTGCTGCTCGGTAAATCTGCGGTGAGTCAGCTTTCCGATAAACCCTGCCGCAAACAGTGAAAGAGGCGTTAGCACCACAACTGCAAGCGCTATTTTCCAATCAATCGCAAGCATAAAAATCAAGGTACCGACAATGGTTATCACACCTGAAAAAAGCTGTAAAAAGAACTGAGTCAAGCCGTCGCCAACCGCGTCAACATCATTGATAACACGGCTGATCAAGTCGCCGTGGGGATGGCTGTCAACTGCGGACAGGGGAACCGAGTTGAGCTTCCGAAAGATATCGCGGCGCAGGTCGCGAACAGTGTAGTAGCTGAGCGTATTCACCAAGCAATTCATCGTCCACTGACATACGCTCACACCGACGATGGCAAAGCCGATATAGCCGAGGATACGCGCAACATCGGCAAAATCGACCGACCCCTTGCCGACGATCTCATCCAGCGCGTTACCGATAAGCACGGGGATAAGCAGCGTCAGCGAAATACTTACGACCGCGCTAAGCAGCGCTCCGAACAAATGAATCCGATAAGGCTTTATACGCGCAAGTGTTTTTTTGACGGAGGCAGACTTTTTCATGCGCTCACCTCCGCAGATTGCTGAGAAAGACAGATTGCACGGTAAACGCCGCAGTCGCGCATCAATGCTTCGTGCGTGCCGCAGCCGGCGATACGTCCGTCATCCATACAAATGATAATATCCGCTTCTCTGACAGAAGCGCAGCGCTGCGTGACTATTATCATCGTCATGTCTGCGGCGCATTGCTTCAAAGCTCTTCGCAAGGCGGAATCGGTAGCCATGTCCAGCGCAGAAAAGCTGTCGTCAAGGATCAGCAGCTCGGGTGAACCTATCAATGCGCGGGCGATGCAAAGGCGCTGGCGCTGACCTCCGCTGAAATTTCGCCCTCCCTGTTCTACGTGGCTGTCAAGTCCGTCGCTCAAGCGGCTGACAAACTCATACGCCTGCGCTGTCTTTAAGACGGCGATTATCTGCTCATCAGTCGCGTCGGGAGCGCGCCACTTCATATTATCGCGGATGGTGCCTGCGAAAAGCACGCTGTTCTGCGGAACGATACCCATTTTTCGGCGCAGCTGTGCAAATGGATAGTCGCGCACATCAGCGCCGTCTATCAAAACGCTTCCGCCGCTGACGTCATAAAACCGCGGTATAAGCCGGATCAGGCTCGATTTGCCGCAGCCCGTACCGCCGATAATACCGAGAGTAGCGCCGCGCGGTACGGCAAAGCTTATATCGGTGAGCACATCTTTACCGTCATTGTAATGAAAACTTACGTTTTCAAAACGGATCATATCTGCGCATTTTTCGTTTACGGAAATATTCTGTATCGCGTTCTCCTTTACGGAGGGCTTAGTTTCAAAAACCTCATTGATACGCTCTGCACAGGCGCTTGCCTTTGTCATCAAAATAACCAGATTGGCGACAACGACCATTGCCAGCAGGATCTGGGTCATATAGCTTACCAGAGCCACTATATCTCCCGTCTGCATATCGCCGGCATTCACCTTGACCGCACCGAACCAGACAATAGCTATGATCGCAGCGTCCGTAACGGCATATGTTACGGGACTGAGCAGTGCGCTGAGCTTACTGACGCGGACTGAGGTTCGAGCCAGATCGTCTGTGGCGGCATCCACCCTGCGGTTTTCTATCTCCTGTTTGGAAAAGGCGCGTATCACACGGCTTCCTGACAGGTTTTCACGGGTGATCAGTCCTATTTTATCGAGTTTTTTCTGCGCGGAGGAAAACAGAGGGACACTTTTCCGCGTGATAACATAGAGCGTCAAAGCTATCAGTACCGACGCGGCAAAGAAAATAAGCGAGAGCTGCAAATTAATTGTCATAGCCATGACCAGCGAACCGACAATAATAAACGGCGCGCGTGTAAGCAGACGAATTGACATTGCAATGCTCTGCTGAACCTGATTGACATCGCTCGTCATGCGCGTTATCAGCGACGGCGTTCCGAGCCTGTCAAGCTCCGCGTAGCTGAGAGAGTTGATGTGCTTTAGCAGCGCACGGCGTATTTTGGTGCCTGCGCCCTGTGAAGCCTTGGATGCGAAATACTGACAGAACAACGCGCTTGTCAGTCCCATTGCAGCAAGCAGCACCATAAGCGCACCTCTTCCGAGCACATATCCGCTGTCATGCAGGGTGTTGATACCCACGTCGATGATATCCGCCATCACAAGAGGAACCAACAGCTCCAATATCGCTTCAAACAGCTTGCAGATCGGTCCGATGACGACCTCTTTTTTATAATCAGCCAAAAATCTCCGCAGCTTTAACATACATTTGCCTCGTTTTACATTTGATAATAATATTATAACCGAAATCAAAAAAATGCGCAATAGTTTTAAGCGTGAAAAAAGCCGGACTGTGTGAAACAGCCCGGTTTTGCTTTATTTCTTTTATCGAATTTATATTAATCGAAAATTAATCTTCTGCTTCCGCTTTAGCCTGCTCGATCACCTTTTGAGCAACGGTCGCAGGACAATCCTCGTAGCGTGCGAAGGTAAATTCAAAGCTTCCTCTGCCCTGAGTGATCTGACGGATAAAGGTCGCGAAGTCAGCCATCTCAGCCATGGGAACCTCAGCCTCAACTACCTGAGTGCCGTTTGCTGCAGGAGACATACCCATAACTCTGCCGCGGCGCTTGTTTACCTCACCCATAACGTCGCCCATGTTGTTGTCGGGAACGTATGCCTTGAGGCTTCCGATAGGCTCAAGCAGTGTGGGAGCTGCATTGGGGATACCGTTTTTATAAGCCAGAGAAGCGGCTGTTTTGAAGCTCATTTCCGAGGAATCTACGGGGTGATATGAACCGTCATAGAGGGTCGCCTTGATGCCGACGGTGGGATAACCTGCCAGCACGCCCTTTTTGATGGAGTCGCGCAGACCCTTTTCTACTGCCGGGAAGAAGTTCTTGGGAACGGCGCCGCCTACAACGCGCTCTGCAAACTCAAGACCGTCGGTATCGTACGGCTCAAACTCGATCCAAACGTCGCCGAACTGACCGTGACCGCCGCTCTGCTTCTTGTATCTGCCCTGTGCGGAAACCTTTTTGCGGATCGTCTCACGGTACGCGATCTTCGGCTTCTGAAGTGAAGCGTCAACATTATATTTAGATTTGAGTCGGGAGATCACAACGTCAAGGTGCTGCTCGCCCAGACCAGAAACAACCATTTCATGAGTTTCATGGTTTTGTACAAACTTGATGGTGGGATCCTCGTCGCTGAGCTTGGCAACTGCCTGAGCTACCTTATCCTCGTCGCCCTTCTTGGCAGGATAAATCGCCATGGAGTAGCTGGAAACGGGATAATCAATACCCTCAAGGATAACCTTGCGAAGCGGTGAGCAAAGAGTATCGCCGGTTTTGGCTGTTGCAAGCTTGGGAATAGCGCCGATATCTCCTGCGCCGATATAGTCGGCATCGCTCTGCTTTTTACCTGTCATTAAAAGAACCTTGCTTATACGCTCGGGCGCGCCTGTGCGCATGTTGATAACGGGAACATCGGGAGAGATCTTACCGGAAACTACCTTGACATAGGAAAGTCTGCCTATGAAGGGGTCAGCTACGGTCTTAAACACGATAGCGGCAGCAGCGCCGTTTTCGTTTACGGAAATCTCAACCGGCTCGCCGTTTACGTCTACGCCGATCTCATCGCCCTTGTCAGCCGCAGAGGGCGCAAGCCATGTGAGGCTGTTGAGGAACTGGTCGATAGCAAAGGTATTGTGTGCGTCGCCGCAGAATACGGGACAGATGGAGCCGTCCTTAACGCCCTGGCTGACGCCGAGAATGATCTCCTCGGGAGTAAACTCCTCGCCCATGATGAACTTGTCGAGAAGCTCCTCGCTGGTTTCTGCAACCGCTTCCTTGATAGCCTCGCGCAGACCTTCCAAACGGCTGCCCATGTCGGGGAGAGCGGTTTGCTTAACGGTACCGTCGGAGCTGTATTCATAAGCCTTGTAATCAAAAAGATTAACATAGGTGTTTGCCTCTCCGTTTACGATATACGGAACCACAACAGGACACACGGAGGGTCCGAAGGTGGATTTCAGGTTTTCAAATACGCGATAAAAACGCGCGTCCTCGTCGCAAAGACCGTTGACAAAGAACATCTTGGTAAGACCTGCCTTATCCGCAGCCTCAACCGCCTTTTCGGTTCCGACGTTTACGCCGTCTTTGCCCGAAACTACGATCAGCGCAGTATCCGCAGCGCGCATACCTTCGGCAACGCCGCCTGCAAAGTCAAAGAGACCGGGGGTGTCGATAAGGTTGATTTTTGTGTTCTTCCACTCTATCGGAGCAACAGCGGTCATGATGGACGCCTGGCGCTTGATCTCTTCGCTGTCAAAGTCAAGAACGGTATTTCCGTCTGCAATCTTGCCGAGTCTGTCGCTCGCCTTTGCAAGATAAAGAATGCTCTCAGCTACGCTTGTTTTGCCGCAGCCGCTGTGACCTGCCAGCGCAATGTTAAGAATTTTTTTCGCGTCATATTGTTTCAATGGTAAAACTCCCTTCGTTATATAAACTCGTTCAAAACAATATTCTTTTAGATAAATATAGCAAATATCCGTTTGCTATTATACCATATTTGTGAGTTTTAAACAACAATTTTAGAAGAAAATAAAAAAATTCACCCTTTGCCCAATATCGGCAAGGGTGAATTGTGCAAGTTGCTTTTTTTCGGTTTTTTTGACGGTGAAATAGCCAAATTTAACAGTGGTTTTTCGTTAATAGTTACCAAAGCTTAGAAATTGCGATAGCGTTTTACCTTGCGGCGCTTAGCCATGCGCTTGCGGTGGATTTTTGCCACGATGATATAAATGATCAGAATCAGGATAATAATTACCAGGATCATGAGAAACCAGTACGATTGAAAAATCGTACTTATCACATCCAATACAGCGAGAACTCCGCTGCGGTCAATTTGCTCGGAAGGAACAAGATTAACGGTCGCCAGCTTTTGCAGCTCGGCTTTTTCGTCCGCTCTGTAGTAAACGGTAGCTGTGCCGACTGCCTTGTCGGGAGACAACGGCGCTTCCAGCGGTAACTCCTCACCCTCCTTTTCTTCTCCGATTTGGGTTTTTACAACAACATTTTTCTCTTCGATATCCTTTGGAACGACCGCGTTAAGATCCCTTTCGGGAACAAGAGTAACGCTGTTTTTGCCCCATGCCAGCTTTACGTCACGCTCACAAATGGGGGTAGTGCTGGTTTTTACGGTTTGAAGCTCCAGCGCTGTCAGCGCCCAGCGAAACAGATCGGCAGCATCGGTAAAGGTGTCGTACTCCTCGTACTTGCCCTCCTCGTAGGGAGCGCCGAGCAGTACCAAAAGATAAGAATGCTTGTCGGCGCTTGCGGAAGTGACAAGACATCTGCCTGCCTGGTCGGTGGTGCCTGTCTTGATACCCTTGGCATACATATAATAGTATTCGCCGCCGCGGTTTTTGTCAATCATATAGTTGGTGGTGACTACGGGGCTGTCGTCGCCCTCGCAAAGCCATTCGGTGGCGTTGCTTATAGTTTCAAAATCGGGCAGCGTCAAAGCGTATTTGGTGATCACATATAAATCACGCGCCGTAGTGTAATGATTCTCGTCGTGCAGGCCGTCCGGATTCTCAAAATGAGTGTCCTTGCAGCCGAGCTCCTCCGCCTTTTCGTTCATCATTTTGACGAATTTTTTGATGTCGCCGCCGCCCACATAATCCGCCAGGGTCAGCGCCGCGTCGTTGCCGGAGGGTACCATCATGCTGTACAGCAGATCCTTGACGGTTATTTTTTCGCCGACATGGTCGCTGAGGTGCGCCATGGAAGAACCTGTGTTTTTAAGCTGATCGATGATAGACTTTTTTATGGGTACGCGTGTTTTTTCAATATCTGTGACATGCTCATATGCTACGATATAGGTCATGATTTTTGTAGTGGAAGCCGGGAAACAGCGCTCGTCGGCGTTCTGCTCAAAAACCGTCTGCCATGTGTCCATATTGACCATTAACACACGCTTGGACTTAAACTTGACATCATTCGGATAGCTGATGGCTCCCGCGCCGATCACCGCGCACGACAAAAGCGTCATCAGCGCCAAAAGCACGGAAATAATCCTGAGGGGTAATCTTTTCATTCGTTTCACTCCTGTTAATATGATAACCGTTTAGGCAATACCGCATAATTCAGGTGTGCGGTGTTGTCTTTAGTAACGGCGGATATCAAAAATCAATTCAGACTGTTTTGTCCTCCGCGGTCAAAAAGCCTGTCGACCTCCGCTTTAAGCAGCCGCAGATCGTCATGGCGCAAATCGCGGTAAACGTCAATTATATAATCAGCTGCCTTTTGACTCAACTCAAGGCTTTTGCTGTCGGCAAAATCGGCTATGCTCAGCTGCGGCAAGCCGTGCTGGCGGCTTCCGAAAAAGTCGCCCGGTCCTCGCAGGCGCAGATCCTCGTCGGCGATCTTGAAACCGTCGTTGGTCTCGCACAGTATCTTTAATCGTTCCGCGGTCTTTTGATTTTGGCTGTCGCTGATGAGGATACAATAGGACTGTGCCTCTCCCCTGCCGACTCTTCCGCGCAGCTGATGAAGCTGTGACAGACCGAAGCGCTCGGCGTTTTCTATCACCATTACCGAGGCGTTTGGAACGTCTACGCCGACTTCTATCACCGTGGTGGCAACGATCAGACTCAGCTCGTTTGCCGCAAATCTCGCCATGACCGATTCTTTTTCATCAGATCTCATCTGTCCGTGAACAAGTCCCACGGGGATATCGGCAAATTCCCTGAGCATGAGGTCGGCGGCGTATTCCTCGGCGGAAGCCACGTTATCGAGCTCGCCTTCCTCTACAAGAGGACAGACTATATATGCCTGACGCCCTTCGGCGATCTCATTTTTTATAAAACGGTATATGCTTGCGCGCCGCGAGGTATTGACTGCCGCGGTTTTTACGGGCTTGCGCTGCGGAGGGAGCTCGTCGATCACGGAAATATCCAAATCTCCGAAAATGATCAAGCCCAGTGTGCGCGGTATCGGGGTGGCGCTCAAAACAAGCAGGTGGGGATTCTCTCCCTTGCCGATCAGCTTCGCTCGCTGAGCGACGCCGAAACGGTGCTGTTCATCTGTGACGGCAAGTCCCAAATCGGCAAAGGCGGTTTTGTCGGTGATCAGTGCGTGAGTGCCGATCACAAGATCCGCACTGCCGTTGGCGATCTGCTCGCGCACGAGCCGCTTTTCTTTTTCTTTCAGCGCGCCCGTGAGCAGTACAACATTCACGTCGGAGCCCTCAAAAAAACGGCAAAAAGTCTCGTAATGCTGCCGAGCCAATATTTCGGTGGGCGCCATAAACGCCGCCTGATAGCCGTTTTTTATAACGGTGTAACAGACTGAGGCGGCAACTGCTGTTTTACCTGCGCCTACGTCTCCCTGCACCAAACGGTTCATGGGAACGGATTTTTGCGTGATATCAGCCACGCAGTCCGATATGGCGCGCTGCTGTGCGCCTGTCATGGTGAAGGGCAGCAAAGAAGCGAATTCGTCGGAATAGTCAGCCGACACTTTCACGCCGCTGACTCCACGGCTGTGAGTACGCAGATCACGCATTCCGAGATTGAGCACCAACAGCTCTTCGCAAATCAACCGTCTGCGCGCGCTGTCCAGCGCCTCACGATCCGAAGGAAAGTGAACGTCGCGCAACGCCTGCCCCAGTTCAATCAGAGAAAAATGACGCCGTACCTGTTCGGGAATGGGGTCATTGACTTGAGGAGGCAGCATATCCAGCGCCTGACGAACGCAGCCGCGGATCGTCTTGGTGACAAGTCCTGCTGTCTGACGGTAGATCGGGTGTATCTTAGTGCCCTCGGAGGACTTCGCAAAAGCAGGAGACAGCATATGCGTGCCGTAGGAGTCAATGTTTATTTTTCCGTAAAAGAAATATTCTTCGCCCTGCCGCAGCATGGCGCTGATGTAACGGTTATTGAAAAACACCAGCTGCATACTGCCCGTATCGTCATACGCAACGGTTTTGCTCAGAAGTCGGTTGCCAGACAGCCGCGAATCGGATACGGGGATCCCCACGACCGCCTTGATGCAATAAAGACCTCCGCTCTCGGTATTTTCAATTTTTTCGGTAACGCTCCAGTCTTCGTAAGTCCTGGGATAAAAGGTGATAAGCTCGCCTACCGTGCGAACTCCCAGCCTCTCAAAAAGCTCGGCGCGTTTTTCACCCACGCCGTTAAGCGTTGTGAGCGGCGTTTTATATAAGCTTGGCATAGTGATAAACAAAAAACGGTCAGCGGAGTAGCCGGGGGCTATCCGCTAACCGCTACAATAGTTAGTGAAATTATTCTACGCTGAGGATAAAGTAGTAGATCGGCTGATCGCCCTTGACAAGCGAGATATCGGTGCGTGAGCCGAATCTGTCACGCAGCTCCTCGTAAGCTTTCTGCGCGTCATCTTCGGAAACGTCCTCGCCGTAAATCAGGGTGATAAAGGAGGTGTCGCGCTTTACCATGTTCTTAGCGAGCTTGACAAGCGCTTTAACGGCGTTCTTTTCGGTGATAGTCAGCTTACCGTTTTCCAGCGCGATAATGTCTCCCTCTTTGATCTTCCTGCCGCCGAATTCGCTGTTGCGTGCCGCAAAGGTCACCAAACCGGTTCCTACTCCGCGAGCAGCGTCCATCATAAGCTGAGCGTTGCTCTCTGCGGAAATCTCGGGATCGAAATTCAGCAGCGCCGTCATGCCCTGCGGGATGGTTCTGGTGGGTACAATGGTAACGGTTCTGTCGGTCACCATAGGCACCGTCTGCTCAGCCGCGAGCACAATATTTTTATTATTGGGAAGCACAAGAACGTTTTTGGCAGGAGTCGCCAGAATAGCCGCGTAGATATCGTCGGTGCTGGGATTCATGCTCTGACCGCCGGAAACAACGTTGTTGCAGCCCAAATCAGTAAACAATTTTTTCATGCCTTCACCTGCTGCAACCGCAACAAAACCGAATTCCTCGGTCGGTTCAACGGGCTTGAAGGTCTCTTTAGCAGGCTTTTTGGTCTTTTGGTTCGCTGCCTTGGCGTTTTTGTGCTGCTCCTTCATGTTCTCGACCTTAACGGTGAGCAGCTGACCGAACTCCATGCCCTTTGAGAGCGCGTTGCCCGGCACCTCGGTGTGAACGTGAACCTTGATTATTTCATCATCATTTACAACCACCACGCAGTCGCCGATGGTTTTTAGGAACTCACGAAGCTCCTCGGGATCGGTCTCGATTTCGGGATCTCTTCCCACAATGAACTCTGTGCAGTAAGTGAACTCTATGTCGTCGTCAAACTCGGCTGCGGCGCTTTCAAAGGTTTCCAGAGTCGGCTCGTTGGTTTCGTCGAATTCAACCATAACGCCGTCTCTGATAAAGGTGAGCATACCCTCAAAGATAGAGCAAAGACCCTTGCCGCCTGCGTCTACCACGCCAGCTTTTTTAAGGACAGGAAGCAGCTCCGGTGTGAGCATAAGCGCTTCATTGGCAGCGTCTGTAATTGTTTGCCATACGTGCAGAACCGAGGTATCCTTTTTGGCAGCCTCTACGCCTGCTTCATAAGCCATTCGCGCTACAGTGAGGATCGTGCCCTCGGTCGGCTTCATAACGGCTTTATACGCGGCTTCCACGCCGATTCCCAGCGCAGCTGCGATATTCTTGCCGTTTACCTCTTCCATTCCCTTGAGTCCCTGCGCAAAGCCTCTAAACAAAATAGAGGTGATAACGCCCGAGTTGCCTCTTGCGCCGCGCAGCATGGCGGACGCGGTTATCTCCGCAGCCTCGCCGGCGTTGACTCCGTCGTATTCCTCAAGCTTTTTCGCGGCAGCCATAATAGTCATGGACATATTGGTACCGGTGTCGCCGTCGGGAACAGGGAAAATATTCAGGTCGTTGATGTGATTCTTTTGCAAACTGATATTATGTGCGCCTGAAATCACAGCCTGTTTTAAAATTTCTCCGTTGATCATAAATGCACATCCTTTTATGTACTGAAAAAATAACGCTTATTTCATTCTTTTCTATTATACAGTTTTCCGTCAATTTTTTCAATAGCTATTCATCATTTAAATTATAAAAAAAAGTCTATTCAACGCGGATACTTTCAGCACTTTTGCAGTGTCCGCTGCGTTCGTCAATGTCAAAGATCACCGCCTCAAGCCTGCATTCACCGTCGGCAAGGTCAAACCGTCGCGGCATTTTGCTTTTGAGCTTGTCGATTATGATCTCGGTTTTTACGCCGAGCACTGAATGGATCACGCCTGTCATACCGGCGTCGGTTATATATCCCGTGCCGTTAGGCAGCACCTGAGCGTCAGCGGTCTGCACATGGGTATGCGTGCCGAACAAAGCACTGATCCTTCCGTCAAGGTAGTAGCCCATAGCGCGTTTCTCACTGGTAGCCTCGGCGTGAAAATCAACGATGATCACCTTGCTCTCCGCTTGTCTTAGCAGCCTGTCAACCGTCTCGAAGGCGCACGCCATACCGTTTTCCATAAATATATTGCCCATAAGATTTATAACGGTGACCATAGTCCTGCCTGTGTCGATATTGATGATACCGCTTCCCGGAGTAGTGCCGTCAGGGAAATTCGCAGGACGGGCGACAAAAGGCGAGTTGTCAAGATAATCATAAACCTCTCTGCGCCTGAACGCGTGGTTGCCCAGCGTTATCGCGTCCACACCGCTGCAGAACAGAAAATCGGCTGAAACCGGGGTCAGCCCGTTGCCGTCTGCGGAGTTTTCTCCGTTACAGATAACAAAATCAATGCCCTTGACCTTTTTGAGCGCGGGCAGCTTTGAGCGCAGGAACCGGCATCCCACACTGCCCACAACGTCACCGATACACATGATCCTCATAAATACACCTCTTTGGAGCAGTCAGCTGACAGTACTTCTCGCTGATCGCTAACCGCTGATCACTATCCACTATATTACTCCTCTTTGACGCTGAAATCAACCGGTTTGGCGATATTTTCATTAAAAGTATAGACGGCAAGACAACTGTATTCGCCGTTCTTCGGGATCACTTTCAGTTTTTTGCTCACAACTTTGCTACGCCCTTTCTCGAAAATCTCGTACAGTGCCAGCTCGTTTTCAGCAGCCTGCTCCGCCTGTTTTAGCGATAGATCCGCTTTTTGGAATTCAAGCTCATGGGCGGTCTCCTCACTAAGCGTAACGGGCAATATACGGTCATTTAAGAAAAAGCTTTTTTCGTCTGATGTGTAAGCGACATATTTATAATTGTTGAGAGAAAAACCTGCCGGCAAACTGAGATTTAGAAAACCAAAACGGCTGCGAACAGACTTATTTTCTGATAAAGAATAATAATCAAATGACCGCGGAATTAAAAATTCTTTTTTAGAATTAACATTTGCAAATACTTCAGCGTCTGCGCAAACGTAGCGAACAGTATTTTGTTCTGTATCGGAAACTCCGCTTATAAGCAGCTCGCCTTTGATAACGCCGCTTCCCTCGGTGACCACAGACTTACCGTTGTGTACTCTCATATCGGTAATCACTCCGTCAGCCGCCGCCTTTACATTTCTCGGATTTTGATGGGTATTGACAGGCGGCTTATTCGCCTTTTCACGCACCTCGACCACAGCGCGGCAGCCGTCGAGGTTCACGCTCATCCAGCCAAGCTCGCTTACACTCAGCAGAGTTTTCCGTCTGACGTTGTTTACGTCAAGCCCGGATTTTATGCGTCCCTGATATAACCCGTTCTCAGCCAAAACCGCCTCGAGGCGTGAAGCGCTTACGTTGCTCAAGCCCTTGATATCCACCGACCACACAAAGCACGAGAGAAAAAGCAGCAACACCGATCCGAGCATTGCGCCGACCAAAATGCCGCCGCGAAAACGATATCGGGCAATCAAAAACGGTATACCGTGCCGCTCGGTAACACGGAGCGTAAGCCCGGCTTTGCGTGCCAAAGGACGTATACCGCGGTAATCGCTGAGGCTGAGCTTTCCCTTTAAGCCGCCCGGCAAAGGCTGCGCGTCCCAAAGATTGACCCCTGAACGAACCGTCAGATTGAGAAAACGCTCCGGGAACCTACCCTTTCCCTCAAACGCCACATAACCCTTTACACACCGAAATATATTCATCAGCATACGCTCACCTCAGCAGTAAAAATTTATTTGGCTTATAAAACCCTCGACCTCCACACAGGAGGCAGTGATACAGCGCACCCTGAGTCCCCTGCCGCTAAAGGACAAAACCATTTTGTTGGTATTGATCTTTATATTGTCGCTGTTATAATGCAAAATCCCTGCGGAACCCTCGACGGTCACGCGGCGGTTTGACAACATTTCTATCACAGGAGCACTGCCCAAATCCAAATCTATGGAACGACTGCCGCTCATATTTATCACCTCAAATTAATCTTTATGCAAAACCGCTCATATATATTATACGGGTGATCGACCGGTGAAAATGATTTGCTGTAAAAAAATCCTGCAAAACGCGGCAGGATTAAGCCTTGGAGCGGCGGCGGCTCTGGCTGTTTTATTTTCTCAGGAAAGCAAGGACGGCGCAGCGCACGGACTGACACTGTGCTTAAAGGTACTTGTACCCTCGCTGTTTCCGCTGATGACTCTGACTCAGCTGTCCGTCAATACGGGCTTATGCGCGCGATTGGGTCACAGACTGCGCGCACCTACCCGGCGGCTGTTTGGCATAAGCGGAAGCTTTGCCCCGATTTTTTTGTTGAGTATGATCGGCGGCTATCCAACGGGAGCGGCTGGGATACGCGAGCTTTATTCTCATGGAGAATTAAGCGAGAGAGAAGCGCGTAAAGCGGCTCTCTTCGCTGTTGGCGCGGGACCGGGCTTCCTTTTGAATTACGTCGGAGGAGGACTGTACGGCTCGCCGCAGTTGGGAGCTATTCTTTTTGCCGCGCAGATCATCTCGGCGCTGCTATTGGGAATTGCAGCGAATCGGCTTTATCCCACTGCGGAATATATTTCTAAAAAGGAATCAAAAACCGCTTCTATGCCCTTCTCACAGGCTATGACGACATCGGTATACTCAGCCTCGCGCGCAACGGTGGTAATCGTCGGCTTTGTTACACTGTTTTCGGCTTTGCTCGGTATTCTTGAAACGCTGTTAAAAAACGAAACGGCGCATACAGTGATCACGTCCGCGCTTGAGGTTTGCGCAGCTGCGGAGATACTGAGAGATAACAGCGCCGTAGAATTCGTCGCGTTCGCAGCAGGATTCGGAGGATTATGCATCCACTGTCAGATTTTCGCTGCGCTGGGAGAGGTGCGCGTACGCAAAGAGTTATTTTTCATATTTAGAATTATGCAGGGGCTACTCTGCGCATTTTTCACCCACTTGCTGCTGCGGATATTTCCGATGCCCTCACCTGTTTTTTCCACTCATGCCGCAGCCGCGGGAGAGCTTTACGGAGGCAGCATATTGTCGGGGATCATGCTGATATCAGTCGCAATAGGCTTTTTATCTGCCTTGAAAAAACAAAGTTAGAATTATTATTATATAAACGGAGGTTATTCTATGTGCGGAATTGCCGGATGGATAGAAAAGGACTGTAAAATGATCGAGCGTATCGGCACGCTGAACGCAATGTCGGAAACGCTGGATAGGCGCGGTCCCGATGAAAACGGGATCTATGTCAACGGTGACGCGGCGCTGATCCACCGTCGTTTGGTGGTTATCGATCGCGAAAACGGCAAACAGCCGATGGCTGTGCGCTACAAAAACAAAACCTATGTCATTGTTTACAACGGCGAACTGTACAACGCGCCCGAGCTGCGCGAGTCGCTGCGTGCAAAAGGCTTTCACTTTCGCGGTCACAGCGACACCGAAGCAGTGCTGAAGGCGTACATTCACTACGGCGTTAAAGCGCCCGAAAAGCTTAACGGCATTTTTGCGTTTGCTGTATACTGCGCTGCGGACAAAAGCCTGTTTCTTTGCCGCGACAGAATCGGCGTTAAGCCGTTGTTCTACAGCGAATACAACGGCGGTCTGGTTTTTGGCTCCGAAATCAAGGCACTGCTTAAAAGCGGCGTTGTAAAGCCTCGTATCGACGAACAGGGGCTTAACGAGATCTTCTTTTTGGGGCCGGCTCGAACACCCTCCTGCGGAATTTTTAAAGATATTCATGAGCTGAACCCGGGAGAGTACGCGGTCTATCAAAACGGAAGGCTGCTCCGCAAACGCTATTACAGCCTGACCGCGCATGAGCACACGGACAATGAATCGCAAACGATCGAACGCACCCGTGCGCTGCTGACCGACGCTATCGAAAGGCAGCTTGTCAGCGACGTTCCGCTCTGCTTTTTTCTCTCGGGCGGTCTGGACAGCAGCATTATCGTCAAAACTGCCGCGAATTATAACCGTACACGCAAGTTGGGAAGGATCCACACGTTTTCGGTGGAATACCGCGACAATGCCAAGTTCTTTAAAAAGAGCGTGTTTCAGCCAAATTCCGACTCGGAGTATATCCACATGATGACCAAAGACGCAGGCACTGTACACCGGGAGATCATACTCGATAATTCCCTGCTTGCCGACGCGCTTTATGACAGTGTGGAAGCACGCGATCTTCCGGGTTATGTGGACGTTGATTCGTCGCTCCTGCTGTTCTGCCGCGAAATCAAACAAGATTACACGGTAGCGCTGTCAGGCGAATGTGCCGATGAGCTTTTCGGCGGATATCCGTGGTATCACAACCGCGATATACTGTTTGAGGATTGCTTTCCGTGGTCGAGAACTCAGGAGGTAAGGCGCGGGATCTTGAAAAAAGGAGTGCTTCCGCGAGGCGAGGAATATGTGCGGCAGCGTTATTTGGACACCATTCAAGCCGCGCCGAAGCTAAAGGGAGAAAGCAGTCGTGACAGCCGTATGAGAGAGATGTTCGCGCTGAATTTCTACTGGTTCATGCAGTGTCTTTTGGAACGCAAGGATCGCTGCTCCATGTTCAGCGGACTGGAGGTGCGCGTGCCGTTTTGCGACTACAGGCTGGTTGACTACGCCTACAACATGCCTTGGAAGCTCAAAGCGTGGAATGGAAGAGAAAAGGGTATAGTCCGCAAGGCGTTTGAGGATATGCTTCCGCGTGAAATCGTTTGGCGAAAGAAAAGCCCCTACCCCAAAACTCACAATCCGGTATACTTCAACATCTGTGCCGAACGCGTCAAAATGATTCTTCAAAAGAAAAATGCGCTCACTGAAATGCTTGATAAAACAGCTGTCGGGCGCATAATCAAAAATCCGCAGTCCATCACAACTCCATGGTACGGGCAGCTTATGCAGGCTCCGCAGATTTTAGCCTATATCATCGAGCTTGACTACTGGTTTGAAAAATATAAGGTTGAAATTGTGTAAAACCTGTGCTATGATAGAAGCATGAACAGACAGAATTATGAACGTACCGTCACGTTTTTCAAAAACAACAAAACTGCATACCGAGTTTTATTTTTTATTTACAATATACTTCCGAACTTTTTGTTTTTGGCATATCCTGCGCTTCTGATTTATAAGTTTTTCAGACAGGAGCAAAGCCTGTTGCTGCTGATTTTTGTTCCGCTGGGAGTGCTGATCGGCGTGAGCGTGCTGCGCTATATCATCAACGAACCGCGCCCCTATGAAGTATACGGCATAGACTCGGTGTTCCACAAAAAAACCGAAGGCAAAAGTATGCCGAGCCGCCACACTGCAAGCGCTTTTATCATAGCCATGGCGGTTTTGAGCCTGAACGTTTTTTTCGGGATCATTGCCCTTGCTATCGCCGCTCTTATCACAACCTCGCGCGTACTTGCCGGAGCGCACTTTATACGCGACGTGCTGGCAGGAATGGCGATCAGCGTAGCGGCAGGATGTATTATAATCATTTTTTAATGCATTTCCGGAGGGAACACCGGCGCTGTTACGCAAGAAACGTCAGTTTTCCACTTTCATTTCGACCGTACACAGCAAGCGGAGAGATCCGCATGTATCAGAAGCATTCTTCCTTAACTGTGAGATTTCTCGGCTAAATCACTTCGTGATTTTGCCCTACGGGCACCGCTCGAAATGACAGCAAAAAGAAAAAACGGTCAGACAGAGATCATCCTGTCTGACCGTTGTATTATTTGTTTTTCAATAAACGGGGTACGAAATCACTTCGTTACCGTTTTGATGTATTTGTCATAGCCTTGCCATCCGGAAGTGTAACGGTTCAGGATACCGGCGTCGGCACCGTTCACCTTGCCATCTCCGTTGAGGTCTGCGGCATCCATGTCCTTGATTTTATCGGAGTAACCTTCCCAGCCCGAGGTGTAACGATTGAGAAGTCCTGCGTCCGCGCCGTTGACCTTACCGTCTCCGTTCACATCGCCGGTAACAACCGTTAGGGATTCTGTTTCGATAAAGGTAAAATCATTTTCGTTAGCGTAGCTTTCCGCCTGACTGCCTTTCTTTCCGTAAATGGTGAAGAGGGGATTTTTCCTATATCCAAAGTAATCAATATACCCAAACGCTTTCTCGCCAATGCTTGTCACGCTGTCCGGAATGGTGACGCTTGTCAGTTCCGTCCAGCCGGAAAACGCATATGCATCAATTTCCGTTACACTGTCCGGAATGGTGATGCTTGTCAGTCCCCTGCAGCCGGAAAACGCATATGCACCAATTTCAGTCACGCTGTCCGGGATGTCGATGCTTGTCAGTCCCGAGCAGCCGGAAAACGCATATGCACCAATTTCAGTCACGCTGCCCGGGATGGTGATGTTTGTCAGTCCCGTGCAGTTGGAAAACGCAGATTCGCCAATGGTCGTCACTCTGCCCGGGATGTCGATGCTTGTCAATCCTGTGCAGCCGGAAAACGTACCCCAGCTAATGCTTGTCACGCTGTCGGAGATGATGATACTTGTCAGTCCTGTGCATCCTCTAAACGCTTCATAAC
Source organism: uncultured Ruminococcus sp. (assembly GCA_902790475.1). Lineage (GTDB taxonomy): Bacteria > Bacillota > Clostridia > Oscillospirales > Acutalibacteraceae > Ruminococcoides. Next base: position 22,917 of record CADASG010000011.1, read on the forward strand.
CAATGCTTTTTACGCTGTCGGGAATGATGACGCTCGTAAGCCCCTTGCAGCCGCCAAAGGCAAACCCTCCAATGCTTGTCACACAGTCGGGGATGGTAACGCTTGTCAATCTCTTGCAACCTTCAAATGCACCCTCGCCAATAATTGTCACCCTGTCCGGTATGGTAACGCTTGTCAGTCCCTTGCAGTTGTAAAACGCATATCTGCCAATAATTTTCATGCTGTCGGGGATGGCGACGCTTGTCAGTCCTGTGCAGTCTTTAAACAAAAAGTCAGAAATGCTTGTCACGCTGTATGGAATGCTAACACTTGTCAGTCCCGTACAGCCGTGAAACACACCCGCGCCAATTCTTTCCACACTGCCGGGGATGGTGACGCTTGTCAATCCTGTGCAGTCTTTAAACGCAAAGTCGGAAATGTTTGTTACGCTGTCGGGAATGGTGATGGTTGTCAATCCTGAGCAACCGGAAAACGCAGATTCACCAATAGTCGTCACGCCGTTTTCAATCACTGCATGTTTGACAGATAAGCTTATCCACGGAGCAGCAACATACGAATAATATGATTCCATATACCCATTGCCGCTGATAGTGAGAGTACCTGTTGCTTCGTCAAAATTCCACGTACATTTTCCTGTTTCGCCGCTTGTTGCACCGACGGCGCTATATATTTCCGCTGCGAACGCGGTTACAGGTAAGGATGCCACCGCACCGCAGCACAGAATCACTGATAGAAGTATCGCCGTGATTTTTCTCATGGTTTTTGTCATACGATATCCTCCTTTGATTTAAGCGCGGGTTTATTATGCCGCATAGGTATAGTATACTTCGTGCTTTTATATTATCACATAAATATCGTATACGCAATCCAAATTTTTATCATAGGTTTTGGCGAATATGTACAATAAGATTTAGTTTAGGGTCGCTTTCCGGCGGTGAAAAAAGCCGCTTTCCTCAACGGGAAAACGGCTTTTTTGATTCAGATAAGTATGATCAGTCTTTCAGCTCGCTGGTGCAGTGGGGGCAGCGTGTAGCTTTGATGTCGATCTCGCTGCAGCAGAAGGGGCATACCTTTGTGGTGGGCTCCTCTTCCTCTTCCTTTTTGCGAAGGTTGCTCATCTTGTTGAAGCCCTTGACAATGAGGAAGATGATGAACGCCATGATGATGAAGTTGATAACAGCAGAGAGGAAAGAACCGAACTCGATAGGACCTACGTTGAGAACGCTGGTCATCTCGTCGATGCTCTTGCCTGCGATAGCGCCGATGATCACTTCGATCAGCGGAGTAATGATTTTTTCGCACAGCGCCGTTACTATAGCGCTGAACGCTCCGCCGATGAGAACGCCGACTGCCATGTCGAGTACGTTGCCGCGGCTGATGAATTCTTTGAATTCAGCAATAAATTTTTTCATAGTGTGTTTCCTTCTTTCATAAAATTATTTTCACAGTTTTCACAACTGCCGTTTCCGTTTTTATAATGTCGCCTTGTGGAAGGTCTTTTTGCCCTTTTTGATCACGACGTAGCCCTTTTCAAAGGCTGATTTGTCAAATCTTGTCAGCGGATCGGATACCTTTTCATCGTCCACCGAAACGCCGCCCTGCTGGATCAGGCGTCTTCCCTCTTTATTGGAAGGAATGAGCTTGCACTTGCTCAGCAGCTCCAAAATACCGATAGTGCCGTCGGTGAAGTCTTCGTCGCTCAGCGCAGTGGAGGGCATATTGTCGGTGTCGGTTTTGCTGCCGAACAGCGCTCTTGCCGCCTCCTGAGCCTTTTCCGCTTCCTCCTTGCCGTGGATCATCTGAGTCAGCTCAAAGGCGAGAACTTCCTTTGCCTTGTTGATCTCGCTGCCCTCAAGCTTTGCAAGCTCGTCGATCTCCTCAAGCGAGAGGAAGGTGAGCATTTTCAGGCACTTGATAACGTCGGCATCATCAACATTGCGCCAGTACTGATAAAAATCGTAGGGGCTGGTCTTTTCGGCGGAAAGCCAAACCGCTCCGGACTGGGTCTTGCCCATCTTCTTGCCTTCTGAATTGAGCAGCAGGTTAATGGTCATAGCGTAAGCGTCCTTGCCCAGCTTGCGGCGGATAAGCTCGGTACCGCCAAGCATATTGCTCCACTGGTCGTCGCCGCCGAACTGCATGTTGCAGCCGTATTTTTGATAGAGAGCATAGAAGTCATATGACTGCATGATCATATAGTTGAATTCAAGGAACGAAAGTCCCTTTTCCCATCTTTGCTTGTAACACTCCGCGGAAAGCATACGGTTGACGCTGAAGCACGCGCCCACCTCGCGAAGCAGCTCCACGTAGTTGAGGTCAAGCAGCCATTCGGCGTTATTGACCATAAGCGCCTTGCCGTCGGAAAAATCAATAAACTTGCTCATCTGCTCCTTGAAGCAGTCAACATTGTGCTGAATGGTCTCCTTTGTCAGCATCTGACGCATGTCGGTTCTGCCCGTGGGATCGCCGATCAAGCCCGTGCCGCCGCCGATAAGCGCGATCGGCTTGTTGCCTGCCATCTGCAGGCGCTTCATCAGACACAGCGCCATAAAGTGACCGACGTGCAGGCTGTCGGCAGTGGGGTCAAAGCCGATATAGAAAACTGCCTTGCCGCTGTTTACCAGCTCTCGGATCTCCTTTTCGTCTGTTACCTGAGCGATCAATCCTCTTGCAGTGAGTTCTTCATAAACACCCATCTATCTTAATCCTTTCGCATACAAACTGCAGTGCCCTCGGCACTGTTCTTTTATTATATATTTTTTAAATGAAAACGTCAAGTTTTTTGTCGAAATTTTGTATTCTTCATTAGAGCATTTCACAGAAATCATTTCTTTCTGCGGTAGCGGGCGAATTTATCCTTTTTTCCGCCGCCTTTTTTCTGCGGAGGATGCTGTCCTGCGGGCGGCGTGACCAGACACTTTTTGCCGCTGCCGATCAAATCCGTTCGCCCCGCTTTTCTGAGCGCTTTAATGACCAGAGGCTTGTTGGCAGGGATAAAGTATTGCAGCAGCGCACGCTGCATTGACTTTTCCTCCTCGGTTTTCGGGATGTACACCTCGCTTAGCGTATAAGGGTCAAGCCCCGTGTAAAACATCGCCGTGGAGATCGTGCCGGGCGTAGGATAAAAATCCTGAACCTGCTTTGGATGTATCCCCTGATCTCTGCAAAACAGCGCAAGTTCGACCGCGTCACGCAAAGTCGAACCGGGGTGTGAGCTCATAAGGTAAGGCACCACATACTGCTCCTTGCCTGCCTTTTCCGTCAGCGCGTAAAACTTATTGCAGAAGCGCTTGTATGCGCCGATATGCGGCTTGCCCATCTTATCAAGCACCGCCGCCGAGCAATGCTCGGGCGCAATCCTCAGTTGTCCGCTGATGTGCCAGCGCACAAGCTCCTCAAAGAAAGCGTCGTCCTCATCCTCCATCAAATAATCGAAGCGAATACCGCTGCGGATAAACACCTTTTTAATACCCTCTGTCTGCCGCAGACGGCGAAGGATATTCAAATACTCGCTGTGAGAAACCTGCATATTGGCGCAGGGCTTCGGTGCAAGACAGTGTCTGCCCTTGCACAGCCCGGCTTTTTTCTGCTTTTCGCAGGACGGCAGACGAAAGTTTGCTGTGGGGCCTCCCACGTCGCTGATAACACCTTTAAATCGCTTGTCCTTTAAAAAGCTTTTTGCTTCATTGACAATGCTTTCCTCGCTTCGCACGGTGACCGCACGACCCTGATGAAATGCGAGAGAGCAAAAGTTGCACGCTCCGAAGCAGCCTCGGTTATGCGTGATGGAAAACAGCACCTCGCTTAATCCCGGCACGCCGCCGAGGTTGTCATAACACTTAGGATAGCCGCGCTCATACGGCAGTGAGTAGACCCAATCGAGCTGCTTGGTATCAAGCGGAGGCATCGGCGGATTCTGCACCAGCAGATACTTGCCGTGGCGCTGGATCAACGTTCTTCCGCGCACCGCGTCAGCCTCGTCAAGCTCCCTGCGTGCCGCGATCGCGTAGTCGCGCTTGTTCTCCCTTACGCGCTCATAGCTTGGAAGATCGACTGCGCTTTTCGGGGTATAGTCCTCGGTCTTGATCCTGTAGCAAATGCCGCGCAGATCATGCAGCGCTTCAATGGGATAGCCGTCGGACAGACGCTTGGCGATTTCCACGGTTTGCAGCTCGCCCATTCCGTATACCAGAATATCCGCTCGGCTGTCAAAGAGGATCGACGGCATGACCGAATCGCTCCAGTAATCGTAATGCGCAAACCGGCGCAGGGAAGCCTCCAAGCCGCCGATAATTATAGGGCTGTCCGGATAAAGCCTGCGCAGAATATTGCAGTAGACGGTCACGGCGCGGTCGGGTCTTTTTCCGTTTTTACCTCCTGCCGTGTATGCGTCGTCATGACGCCTGCGCTTTGCAACGGTGTAGTGCGCAACCATACTGTCTATGTTGCCTGCGGAAACCATAAAACCCAAACGCGGCTTGCCGAACTGCGTAAAATCGCGGTCATTTTTCCAATTTGGCTGCGCCAAAAAAGCGACGCGACAGCCGCAGTCCTCGAGCACGCGCGTAATGATCGCCGCGCCAAACGAAGGATGATCTACATAGCTGTCGCCGCTGACATATACAAAATCAACTTCATCCCAGCCGCGTTCACGCATTTCCGCGGCATTCATGGGTAAGAACATTTATGATCCCTTTCTTTGTCGTAGTGGTTAGTGTGCATTAACAAGCAACCACTAACCACTACTACTAACTTAATCTTCCCGATTCTGAAGGACGTTTCTGCGTTCGAGCCATTCGTTGTAGGTCATCAGCACGTCGCGCGGCTTGGAGCCTTGGTGGGGTCCAACCACTCCGAACTGCTCCATATCGTCGATCATGCGTCCTGCACGCGCGTATCCGACCTTTAAACGGCGCTGGATCAGCGAGGTGGAAGCCTGTCCTGCCTCGATCACGCACTGTATCGCTTCCTCCATCTTTGCGTCCACATCGGGACCGTTGCCATCGGAGGAGTCCGACTTACCCTTTTTGCCCTGAGCGATCTCCTCAGCGGCAATACGGCGGATCTCCTGCTCTGCTTCCTGATTATACTCCGCCTTGAACGATTTTTTGACAAAGGCGGTCACACGGTCGATTTCCTCGTCGGAAGCGTAAGCGCCCTGCACACGCAGGGGCTTTGGCGCACCCACGGGAGAAAACAGCATATCGCCCCGACCGATAAGCTTTTCGCCGCCGCCCGTATCCAAAATCGTGCGGCTGTCCATATTTGAGCTGACCTTTAACGCGATACGGCTGGGCACGTTAGCCTTGATCAAGCCTGTGATCACGTTGACGGTCGGGCGCTGGGTGGCGAGGATCAAATGCATACCTGCGGCACGCGCCATTTGCGCCAAACGGCATATGCTGTCCTCGACCTCTCCCGGAGCAGCCATCATAAGGTCAGCCAGCTCGTCTATCGCGATAACCACTCGGCTCATTTTGTCGCGGGAAACGGGCAGTCCGTTCACCTCCAGAGTCGGCTGTACCATCTCGCCTTCCTCGTTTTCGACCGGAGGATTATTTTCGATATATCGAAGATTTTTTTCTATCAAAGAATTATAAGAGTCGATATCCTTCACGTCGAACTCGGAGAATATCTTATATCTTTGCAGCATTTCATTAACTGCCCATGCCAGCGCGCCCGCCGCCTTCTTAGCATCGGAAACAATCGGCACCAGCAAATGCGGGATTCCTTTATACTTTGAGAACTCAACCATTTTAGGGTCGATAAGCAGCAGCTTAACTTCATCGGGACTTGCCTTGAAGAGAATACTTATCAGCATGGAATTCACGCACACCGATTTACCCGAACCGGTTGTACCGGCTACAAGCAAATGCGGCATTTTGGCGATGTCCGCAACTACGATCTCGCCTGAGATATCGCGTCCGAGCACTGTGGCAAGCTTGCTTTTCTGCGAACGGAACACGTCGGAATCTATCAGCTCCCGCATGGTAACCATGCTTACGACCTTGTTTGGAACCTCTATGCCCACCGCTGCTTTACCCGGGATGGGAGCTTCAATGCGCACGCCGTTGGCGGCAAGGTTCAGCGCGATATCGTCGGAAAGGTTGGTTATCTTGCTGATCTTAACACCCGGCGCCGGCTGCAGCTCATAGCGCGTTACCGAGGGTCCTCTGCAAATATTTGTGATCGAAGCGTTTACACCAAAGCTGCGGAGCGTTTCGATCAGCTTGCGCGAATTCTGCGCAAGCTCTGCGCGCGCGCTTTCGTCGTTATTGTTCGTATTCGGGGACAAAAGCTGAACAGGAGGAAAATGATAAACCTTTTCATGCTTTTCCGGAGCTGCGTCGGGCTGATATCCTAAATTTGCAAACTCCGACGGTTCCTCGGTCTTTTTCTCCTTTTTTTGAGTTCTGACGGGAACTGTCTGAGGATCTGCCTGCTTTGCGCCGGGCGCGACCTTGCCAGATTGCTTGTCCTTTGTGATATCATCGGCGATCTGACCGATCGTCGTATCGGCGCTCTCGCCCATCGGCTTGGTCGCCTTATTGATTATATTGAGGAAATCCACGTCATCAGCCAAATCAACGGCATTTTGCTCGTTAGCTTCCACCACATCGGTATCTACTCCGTTTTTATCGGCGCGTTTCTTTTTCTTCTTTTTCGACTTAGGCTCGTCCATCGGGACATCGATACCGACGTTATCCCTTTCACCCTGAATATAAATCGGGATATCAATTTTACTGTAACCGCCCTGCTTAGGACGCTCGTTTTGCTGCTGTGTTCTTGCACGGGTGGGCTGCACGGCAGGCTGAGCTTCACGTCTTTCGGGCTGCTCCGGATGCGTATGACGGCGTTCCGTTACGCGCTCACGGTGACGTTCGTGCGCCTGACGAGCGCGGCTGTAGGTTCGCGCAGCGGCGCGCGCCACGTCTTTTACACTGAGGTTGGCTATAAGGAAAATCAGCGCCGCTAAAATGATAAAGCATAGAATCGCTCCTACGGTTTTTCCGCAGAGCGCCACGATCGGATATCCGAAAACACCGCCGATCAGTCCGCAGGAGGAGGGTATGTATTTCGTGCTGTTAAAAGCTTCGATATACAGATTTCCGATACACGCAAGGAAGTTCTGAGTCGAGTACTTAGCGCCGCCGAGAATATAAACCATAGCACCTGCAAACAGGAAGGTCAGCACGCACAGTGCGATTTTAGCGCCGAAATGCGCGACCTGTTTTTCCTTCTCATTTATGACGCAAAGGTAAATGAACAGCACGGGAACAAGCAGCAAGCCCAATCCGAGCATACCGAAGAAAAACGGCCGAATAGAGGCGCGCCAGATATTACTGCCGGGAACAAACACCAAGATAGCGAATACTATCGCCGTCGCCATATACAAGATGGACTTGACGCGCGGGCTTAAGCTGACCGACGCAGGCTGCGCCGTGCGTTTTGCCGCCGGCTGTGACGTGCGCTTTGCAGTATGCTGTCCGCCCGATTTGGCGCGGGTATTCCCTGTTTTTTTCTTTGTCTGCTTCTTCGCTGACAAACCTTTCACTCCTTTGTTTTAGCTTACTTTAAAGCTTTGCCGGCATTCCGGTAAAGATATTCTGTCCCATGTTGATCTCAATTATCGAAATCACAAGCAGAGCGATACCGACGATCGCGGTATAAACCACAAATATCATCATTTTATCGGACTTTAAGAACCACTTAAAAAGGACTATCGCCAGGTATCCGACGATCGCGGACACGACCACGCCCACTATAAGCACGGGCAGATCCACATTGATCAACTCGGGGTTCTTCACAGCGTCTACTCCCTCGAGCAATGCCGCCGCCAGTATTGACGGGATCGCCATGACAAAGGTAAAGTCCAGCGCTTTCTGCTTATTGATTCCGCGCATCTCTCCGACGGCAAGCGTTGAACCGGAGCGCGATACACCCGGCAGCAAAGCTGCGGCAACCTGCATCAAGCCCACGCAAAGCGCATCGAGCGGTGTGTAGCTTTCTCTGCCCTTTGCTTCGCCCGAGCTTCCGCGCATGTGCTTAAAGCCTGCGCCGTTGTTTTTATTGTTGAAGTAAATACCGAGGCTGAGCAGCACGGAAGTGATCATCAGTGAAATCGCCGTGACAAGCAAAATCTGACTTCCTGCAAACACATCAGCCAAATCCTTGACCTTCATATCCGTACCGGGGATCGGAATGAACATCAAAAACAGCGGCAACAGCGCAATGATCAGCATTACTATCATATTTCGTTCGTAGTTCATTTCACGCCACTTGAACTTGCCTGTAAAAATGTCCTTGAGCATGGAAAAGAATTCTTTTATCAGGCTCCACACCAGCTTGTGATAAAAGGCAATGACCGCAACAAGCGTTCCGACATGCAGCATAACATTAAAGAACAAATTGCCATCTCCCGCTGTTCCCGTTACGTGCTGGGTAATAGCAAGATGTCCGCTGCTGGATACGGGCAAAAACTCTGTTAAGCCCTGAACAATTCCCTGAATAATCGCGTCAATAATCGTCATATTATGTATTCTCCTTTATTATGTAATGCGGCAAAAGCCGCTGTATTAACCGAATAGCGCCGCGCTGAGCCGCTATTTAAGCATCTCCAGCGCGTCAAGCGCGTCGGAGATCGTACCGACAGCGTCGATCAAGCCCTCGTCCACCGCTTCCTCGCCGTCGAGGATCGTGCCGACGTCCATAGCAAGCTGCCCCGTATTGAGCAGCAGCTCATTGTAACGGCTGTAGTCGATAGTTGAGTTCTCAACTATAAACTCTGTGATCCTGTCCTGCATTCGCTGAAAATACGCGAAGGTCTGCGCCACTCCTACCGTAAGTCCCGTAGTACGAACGGGATGGATCGTCATGGACGCGCTTTTTGCGATAAAGCTCTTTTTTGCAGCCACTGCCAGCGGTATCCCGATCGAATGACCTCCGCCCAGCACGATAGATACCGTAGGCTTTTTCATTCCTGCGATCACCTCAGCGATAGCTAAACCTGCCTCAACATCGCCGCCTACCGTGTTGATCATCACAAGCAGTCCGTCAACCCGGTCATCCTCCTCCACCGAAACCAGAAGCGGTATCACATGCTCGTATTTGGTGGTTTTATTTCCGGGAGGAAGTACCGTGTGACCCTCCACCTGTCCGATGATCGTCAGGCAGTACATCAGTCTGCCGCGGTGTTTTACCAAGACAGCGCCCAGATCGGAGAAACGATCCTGCTCCTCTCCCTGTTCGGGCAAAGGTTCTTCACAGGGGTTCTTCACAAATTCGTCTCCCGTCTCGGGAAGCATACCTCGCGTCATGAGTTTTCTTGACATAATACGCACCTCCGCGGATTAGTCTTTCCGCAAAAATGCCCTTCATGCGCCCGATCAATATGTTTTCAATTTATTATTATATCAGCAACCGCAAGTTTTTTCAAGTTTTTGCCCCTATATTTCTTAAAAGTAATAATTATAATAAAGAATTATAGTAGACTTATATATTATATTCTTGTTTCGGAGTTGATATTCTTTTGAATTCTGACATAATCATGGGCGTTATGATCGCCCTGCTGGTATTATTATCGGCGCTGTTTTCATCCATGGAAACGGCATTTTCCTTTGTCAACAAAATCCGTATTCAACAGAATGTGGAGAGCGGCAATAAAAAGGCGCGCAGCGTACTTTATGTCATCGAACACTTTGACAAAGCCCTCACCGCTATTTTGATTTGCAACAATATTGTAAATTTGGGCTGCTCGTCCATTGCCACGGTTCTGTGTCTGCGCCTCTTCGGCGATATCGGCTCCGCAATCGCCACGGGCGCTACGACTCTGCTGGTGCTGACCTTCGGCGAGGTTATCCCAAAATGTCTCGCGAGAGAACACTGCGACTCTTTTTCGGTAAAAACCGCCTCTTTTCTAAAGGCTTTGACTATACTTTTAGCTCCTCTGATATTTGTATTTATGAAGCTGAAAGCGCTTGCCCTCAGGATCGCGGGAAGCAGCAACGACTCGCCATCTGTTACCGAAAACGAGCTTAAATATATTGTTGAGAGCATCGAGGAAGAAGGCGTTTTGGAAGAAAGCGAAAGCGAAATGGTGCGCTCTGCGCTGGACTTTGACGAAACTACTGCCGAGGAGATCCTCACTCCGCGCGTTGACGTGGTATTTATCAACATCGACGACAGCATAGAAAAAATAAAAAACATCATCATAGAAAACCGCTATTCACGTATCCCGGTATACGAAAACACGATTGACAACATTATCGGAATCCTACATACGCGCGACTATCTGGAGCTGCTTGCCGACGGCAAGATACCCAATGTGCGCGATATTATGACAAAACCTTATTTTATATTCAAGTCCCTGCAGCTTTCCAAGATCCTCAGCACCTTTAAGCGAACCAAAGATCACATCGCCATTGTCACTGACGAATACGGCGGCACGCTGGGCATCGTAACAATGGAAGATCTGCTCGAGGAAATCGTCGGCGAGATTTGGGACGAGGACGAAGAAATAGAGCGCAGCCACTACAAGATCGGCAATGACGAATTCCTGGTAAACGGCGATATTGAATTCGGAGAGATGCTGGAGCTGTTCGGAATGGACGAGAACGCAATCGAAAGCGACTCTATTACCGTGGGCGGCTTTATTTTGGAGCACGCAGGCACCATTCCAAAAAAACGCGAAAGCATTGAAGCGGACGGCTTCCGCTTCACCGTGATGGAAGTGGAGAACCAGCGCATAATGCGTGTCGTAGTCAAAAAAATCTCCCCCGAGACCTCAGATGAAAGCGAAGAATAAGCGTTGAAGAATATGTGTTTAAGGCAACACCGCACAATTCAAGGCGCACGGCTTGCTTGAATCTTATTCCGTCAGCTTGCCCAAAAAATCTCGGCAAGGCGACAGCCTTACCTCAAACGGCGGCTCAAACGAGCCGCCTAAATTTTTTCTTGACATTCTGCAAAAACAGTGTTATAATAACAGAGTTGAAATAAGCGGATGTAGTTTAGTGGTAGAACTTCAGCCTTCCAAGCTGATCGTGTGGGTTCGATTCCCATCATCCGCTCCACAAATAGACCATACCAAGGATACGTTGTCCGTGGTATGGTTTTTCTTTTATCTATGCGGTTTTTCGCACTCTTGCCTTGCTGTCGGGTATCCGAAAGATATGCTTGAAAATCGGATAATGAACTTCACGGTTGTAAAAGTGTTCACTTTCGGTTTTTCAAGAGCCTCCTGCTGTTCGCATTTTGTTCGCTTTTTTGAGTTTTTCTCAAATCTGTTCACTTTTACAAATCATCACTTGCACGAGAAAACCCCTCAACCGTAGCGGTCAAGGGGTCTTGTTTGTTTATTCGGTTATTTCTTTTCCGTCCCTGAATACAAAGGTAACGGTTTTGTCGCGGTGAACTACGCAGTGGTCAATCATCGTCACCCACAGCCCCGCATCCCATTCCTCAAGAAGATTCGGTCTGGTTCTCATCGATTCGATATAGGACTCAAGCTTATAACGCCGGGAGTTGATTTCGGCAAGCCTGTCGCTGAGATCGGAAACCTCATCACTGAGCTTTGAATATTCTTGATAGATTTTCTTTTCTTTACTCTGAAAATCATCCCCATCCGACGTTGAAGACTCGTTGGTAATGAGGAGCCTGTACAAATCGGCTGATTCGCCCAACTCCTTTTTGCGAACTTCAAGTTTCGCTTCGATTTTGGAGGTGTCGGATAATTCCTCACACAACAGCACCGCATCGGAAATAATGCGTTCCCGGTCACCCATGTACTCGTTGTATGCCATTATGAATAGCTCCTTCACCTCTTCCTCGGTCAGAACAGGCGTCTTGCAGCGAACGTCGTTATCGTATTTCCTATTACATCTATATATGATTTTTCTGTAAGAACTCGTCGAGTGCCAGACCTTGGAGCCGTAATACCCGCCGCAATCCTCACACATCAGCTTACAGGAAAGAAACGACTGAGCGCTGATACCCGTTCCGAACCGTTTACGAGCGGCGAGTTCATCCTGAACGATCTCCCAATCGGCAGGAGGTATAATAGCGGGATGAGCGTCCTCTATATAGTATTTTGGAAGCTCCCCGTTATTTGCCTTTTTCTTTTTGCTCAAAAAATCGACTGTATATGATTTTTGAAGCATGGCGGCGCCCTTATATTTTTCGTTGGTAAGGATACTGAAAACGGTTGAACTCTGCCATTTTTCTTTACCGCCGGGCGTTTTTATACCTTGGCGCATCAATTCCTGACAGATTTGATTGACCGTCCTGCCCTCGACGAACCAGCGGTATATGTTTCTGACAATCGCCGCTTGTTCCTTGTTGATAACAAGTTCACCGTTGGAACCGCGCTCATAGCCGAGAAACCGTTTAAAGGGAACCGAATATTTACCTTCCTCGAAACTGCGTCGCTTTCCCCAAGTTACGTTCTCGGAGATGGAGCGCGATTCTTCCTGCGCGAGGGACGACATGATGGTGAGCATCACCTCGCCCTTCTCATCAAACGTCCAGATGTTTTCTTTCTCGAAATAAACCTCTACGCCGTGGTCTTTCAGATTTCGGATATTCACAAGACTGTCAACGGTGTTTCGTGCAAACCTACTGATGGATTTTGCTAAGATAAGGTCAATCTTTCCGTCAAGCGCGTCCTTTATCATATCTCGGAACCCGCTGCGCTGCTTGGTGCTTGTTCCGCTGATACCTTCGTCAGTGTACATACCGACAAACTCCCAGCCGGGATTTGACTGAATGTATTTCGTGTAATATTCCATCTGCGCTTCATAGCTCGTGGCTTGCTCGTCGTTACCCGTGCTGACTCGTGCATAACCCGCTGTTCGTCGTTTTTTCACCTTTTGGATTGGCGCGTGTGTTCGCAAATCGATCGTTGCTTCAATTTTTGTTATCTTTGGCATTATGTGTACCTCCTTAGTGCCGCTAATCGTGCCTGCTCTTTCATTTCCTCAGTCCAGCTCTCCGAACGGGAACGCTCCTGCCAAGTTCTTTTCGCCGACGTCCCGTCTTTAAAATGAAAAACAAGGCGATTCTCCGGGCAGGCTGAAATGTGGTCAATTCGGGCGGTAAACTCCGCCTCATCAAAACAGTCGTTCCCCAACGCTTCAGCGGTAACGGATGTCAGAACTTCATCGGGAATCTGTTTTGAGCAGGGACATACCGATTTTCCTTTGCGCTTATAAGTAGTGCAAATCCACGTTACTTTATTTCGGAACGTTCTGCGTGAGAATCTGTCTCCGCAGTAATCACATACGATTTTTCCTGAAAAAGTATAATCGGTGCGCCGGTTGGTTTTTCCTTTGAACTTTTCGGAACGCTGCGCTAACTCGCGTTGGACAGCATTAAAGGTCGCCCTGTCAACAATAGGCTCGTGGGCTTCTTCCACTATGTACATCGGCAGTTCGCCGTTGTTCATCATTTTCCTTTTTGAAATATAGTTCTCGCTGTAAGTCTTTTGCAAAAGCAGATCGCCCGTATAGGTTCTGTTGGTCAGCATACTAATGATAGTGTTATCCCGCCAAGCCGAATTGTGAAGCGTCGGTACACGCTCGGAGTTCAAAATCTGAGCTATCTTACAAGAACCAAGCCCGTCAAGATAGTAACCGAAAATCCTCCTGACGACCTCAGCCTCATCGGGAACTACCGTAAAGGTACCCTCGAGCAATTTGTAGCCGTAAATAATGGCGTTCCACGGCTTTCCCTGTTCAAATGATTTTTTCACAGCCCATTTCATGTTTTCGCTGTCGGAACGAGCTTCTTCCTGCGCTAATGAAGCCATCAGTGAAAGCATCAGCTCTCCCTCACCGCTGTTCGAGTGGATATGTTGCGCTTCAAAGTAAACATCGATTCCGAGTTCCTTCAGCTCACGACACGCGGAAAGCAGCGTGACCGTGTTCCGAGCAAAACGCGAAACTGTTTTGGTAATAACACAATCGATCTTTCCGGCGCGGCAGTCGGTCATCAGCCGCATAAAATTCGGTCTTGTTTCCTTAGTCCCGGTCAGCGCTTCATCAACATAGATTCCCGCCATAGTCCACTTGGAGTTTGCATTGATAAGCTTTGTGTAATAATCCACCTGTGCCGAGAGCGACAAAATGGACTCTTCCTTGGCTTCGGAAACCCGTGCATACGCCGCCACTCGCAAAGCCTGTTTGCGTTTTACAGTCTGAGGGATTACTTCGATTTTCGCCATAAAATCACCTCCTTCATCATAGGTATATTACCTCTAAACACCTGATTTATCCACTCAAATCGCGGAAAATACTACACAAAGATATCGCGTACTTTTTGGCGAGCACTGTGCTTAATTTTCGGTATTCCGGTTTGCTGATAAGGCGCATTACTCGCCAATCCTTTACGATGTGAAGCGACGTTTTGTAAGCAATAATACGCTTAACATAGCCAATCATGCGACTACTCCTCTGCGAGAATTGTAAAAGCAAGCCCGTGAACAGAAACGCTGCTTTTTATTACTCAATGTTTCAAATTCTTTTCCGCAGTTTTGGCACACGTGACGGTATGTGGTTTTGGAGCAGGTATCCGTGGCGCGTCGGTAAATGCCCCGGCATTTTTGAGAACAATACATCCTTCTTAAGCCTTTTCCGCTCCACTCAACCGGCTTACCGCAAATAATACAGGAAGAATAATTCTTCATTTCGGCGTCACTCATACCGTTTCTGTAGCAATAGCTTCTGACGGAACCAAAAGTCACATTCAGCTTTTCAGCAATTTCGCTATACGACTCGCCTTTGATTCGCCATGCCCTAACCTTCATTTTCTCAGTTTTTGTCATCATAATGCAAAACTCCTTTTCATTTGTTTTAATTATCTAAGCATCAATATTACCAAGATATTAACTCTAAAAGACAATATTATCCACGCCTATTTGCAGAAAAAACTATCCAAAGATATGCCGTATTTTTTGGCAAGAATTGTATTCATCCTTTTGTACTCCGATTTTGATACCAACCCTACTCGAAGCCACTCCTTAGCAACTTGCTGAGAACTTTTGAATCGAATAATGCCCGCTGTGTATTCTTCTTTTTCTGACTCGGTCACGATACCACATCCTTTCACTATACGGACATTTAGGGTGTGGTTTGGCGAGTGTTTTTCAAAAAAATACAGATACGAATAAATAATTGTTGACAGTACAGTCAACTGCCTGTATAATAACATTACAGGCAACTGACTGTATATCTGATTGAGGTAAATGTAATGGAAAATATTAATTTAGATGGTTTTCGTATGGTAAATATAAAACCGGAAAACGCTTTGCGTGAACGCCGTGTTATTCTGGGCTTGACACAGCAGGCTGTTGCCGACAGAGCCCAAATCCCGCTTCAAAGCTATCAGCAGTTTGAAAGCGGCAAAAGGAAAATCAGGCGAGCATCATTTGAGATAGCTTGCCGTGTTATAGAAGCCCTTGAAATGACACCCACGGATTTCTATCACAGCGAATATTTAATTGGCGAAGAAATCTATGGCTCGGAAGAAGGGCTGCGCTATAAGAAAACCGGTAAGCTAACACATGAGGACGTAGAATAAACAGATTTGGAAAGTGCTCCAAAAGTACATAGTTTGGGCGCTATCCTTTTTCCTTCATCCTTGCAAACTTAAACTCACAGTTAAGTTTCTGACTCTCAGTTTATGGTCTTTCAGGAAAAACTGAGGTAAAATAAAAAGAAGCCCCACCACCGAAAGAGGTGATGAGGCATAAATACAGTGATTAGTCTATTTTGAGAGAGTAAGCTGAAACTGGTTAATTGCTTTGCCGGTGTATCCCGCATAGCCGTCTTGCCCGTTCTTTGTTTCGTTATCATATTGATAAGCGTAGAACGAACCGTTTGTGGGAGAAACGCGGTACTTGGCACGAAGATAGCCGACACCTTTTACAACATCAGCTGGGGTGAAGTAATACACCTCTACGAGGTCAATGGAATAGCCCATTCCGGCATAACCGTTTTTCGCATCGTTAACATCGTAGTCCGTGACGAACGGGAGCCACCTACCGCCCTTGATGTGTACACGGTATTTGACGCTGCCCTTTGCCGCCTTGATTGCGATGTCGGTGATTGCCTTTCCGCGAATACCGGCTGTGGCTCCGTTCTTCACCTGTGCCTGCCAGTGTCCGGCGACACGAACCCGGTAGAAGATATCGGGGATTGAGGTGGCAGTGGGAGTCGTAGTAGTCGATGGCTTGGTGACAGTTACAACACCGCTGACCTTTTTGGCGATCTCCGCGTAGTTCGGAGCAATGAACCCTCTGATGTATCTGCCGTTGACCTGCATGGTTCGTTTGCCTACAATACCGTTACCTGTGTTTCCTTCGGTGACGGTAAAGGTGTTGCCGCTTACCGCTGTCACAAGACCAATATGATCTGCACCTGTCTTGCAGTCACCGACGCCGTTGTCAGACCAGTAATAGATGACCGCGTCACCGATTTTGGGCTTGTAAGCGTCGTCCTCAACCCAGATACCGCGCTTGATCGCGTCATCGCGGAAACGACCGCAGCCGCATTCGGTACCTGTGTACTGAGCGATACCTGCTTTGAGCCATGCTGCAGATACAGTTGCGGCACACCAAGCGTCGTGTACCTGCATTTTGTAGCCGACCGGCAGCGGGTTCTGTGCGTTATAGATTCGCAGAATCTCAGCGTGAACGCTGTCTCCTTCCTTAGCGCCGAGCCAGCTGTTAATGATGTCCGCAACGTTCTGTCTAAGCTGTGCCTCTGTTACAGTCGCTTTTGCGGTAGTCGTTGCGGTCGAGCCTGTTTTCGCCCAGCCGTTATAACCGCCCTGCTTGATTATGGCAGGATAATCCTTGTAGCAGATGTTTTTATCTATGACGCCGACGCCCGGAATCGAGTTGCTTTCGAGCTTGTTTGTCTCACCGCCGTACTGCCACATACACAGGTTCTTTCCTTTGTATCCGCAGGCAGAAGCCCAATGCGGAAACCAGATATCGTACTTGTTCCAGACCTCAGCAGAGATGTAATTATTCATCTCCTCAAAGCCTGCGTAAAGCATCGGGTAGTAGCCGGCCTTGGCGATACCTTCCAAGAAGATACGGCAGGCACGATCAACGTTGGTTTTGTTCCAACCGCCGTGGCGAGCCTTGTAGCCGTCCGCATCCTCCATGTCAAACGCTACGGGCAGTGTGGGCTTCTTGCCTTTGAGAAGCCTGAGCGCGTGTTCGAGTTCGCTCTTGGCGCTTGCCTCGCTGCAGGCGTAGGAATAGAAGTACGCGCCCCAAGGCATTCCTGCCGCCTCGCACTTTCTGACGTTTTCCTCCCAGCGGTTATCATCTTGAGAAGTGATGTTTTCACCGAATCCGCAGCGGATCATCACAAAATCGTATCCGACGCTTTTGATTTTTGCGATGTCGACACTGTCGTTGTTGGACGAAATGTCGACGCCTTTTTTACCAACTAAACTCATAGTGAACCTCCATTACTGAACGTTGTGTCTTTCTTCTTCGGGCAGACTCAGTTCGGGCAAGCCCGCAAGTGATGTGAGCAGCGAGAGCAACCCCGCAGTTGCGGACATCGAAGCGACCATGATCCAATCAACCTGAGTCAGAACAGCTTGTACGCCGATGGACGAGACAGCTGCCTGAATCACGGTTTTAAAGGCGCGAATGCCCGCATATTTTGCCCACGTTTTGAATGTTTTCTTTGTCAAGGGTAATTCCTCCATTTCAAAAAGGAAAGCGCTGACACGCGAACGTGCCAACGCTAAGTGATGATATTGTTCACGCCCTGTTTGGCGAGAAAAAGCTGGATTTCTTTTTTGACTTTTTCTTCCTNNNNAGACCTCGTACTTCTGCCGGGCTCTTTCCTTTTCGCGCGCTTCCTGCAATTCTTTCTGAAATTCCGCGCTTAAGTCCTGCTTGGTTTTCTTCTGGGAAAAAGCGTTGATCAAGCCGACCGTGACTGCTGCGATTGCGGCAATCACCGCGCATACAATAGCCTCCGTCATCTCACTCTGCCTCCTTAAGCGGTCGGATCGGACACCGTGGGATTTTCACCCCACAGCGCCAACACCGCCTTAACATATTCCTCGGGAAGTGTTTCCGTGAGCTGCTTGCGCCCCGTGGGTGAGTTGACATACGCCATACGGCTTCTGCCGATCTCGTGGGGCTTCTTGTTGATGGTTGCGATGGAGATTTCCACCACATTGACCGACTCTGCGGTCAGCTGTTCAAGTGAGTAGTCTTTCTGAATTTTCATTGCATTAACCTCCGATTTCCGGTTCAAAATATCTGTATGTCAGTGTGAAGCTAAGGGTGCCGGACGGCAGAGTACCGCCGCCGATCTTTTTGATCTCGATGACGGACACATTGTCCAGCGTGTTGGTGGCGACCGTAAACACATCATTGCCGCATCGCGCAACGGTACATGCGGAAAACAAACTGTTGCACGGCAGAGAGTAGTAAACGGTTTCCCAGCCTTCAATTAGCGGGATCGTGCCGTTTATCGTGCAGAAGTCGCCGACAAGGGTGTATGTTCCTGTGAGTGAAAGACCCTGAGAGGAATCGGTGTACCAAGCGTAGTTCTCGGAAATATATCCCGACTCGCCGTGAACTTCACGGTGAACGACCGCATAGGAGCACAGGTCGATGACCTCCCAGCTGTCCCACCTGCCCATGTGACCTCTCTCTCGGAACTGGACACGGTTGGCTTCGGGGATATACATGATCTGCATACCGTCGGCGATGAGAATATAATGACCCGAAACGCCGTAACGCGCACGCCAGTTCTCGGTGAGTGTACCGATATAGATGCCGTTGCTCCAGTCGTTGATATCTCCTTCACCGCCGATTTCATCGGCATAGTGGAGCGCAGGGTAGATATCTTCAAGTCTGTCAGCCGGGATGGTGAGTTGTTGGATCATATCGCCGGTGATAGCGCCGTCGGGAATCTGCGTCAGGAGATTCTGCCATTCGTCCCATGTTCTGTTGCGGTATCTGCGGACGAATACCTCGCCGTTTGTAAAACGGAATTGCGTCGCGTGTGATCCCGCATTAACGAGCAGATGTTCCTGACCGTTGATAATCAGACGGTAGAGGGTTTCGGTAGCGTAGTAATTATCGCAATCGGAAAGCTGAGCGTTTGTGTTGACGAAGATATTTTCCTTCTCAGACAGCTTTGAGTTCATTTCTGCCTTTGTGTAATACTTGGTCAGCTTGCTGTCAGCGACCTCTCCGGCAATAGTGGAAATAGCCGCCTCTGTTGCGGGAGAAATATCTGTCCAGTCGCCCCAAGCTCCGTTGTTGGGACGTTCTCTTGTGAAAACGTGGTTGGATAACGGGAACATAAGCAGCTGTGTGTTTTCTGTTACAAGCAGCAGATAGTGACCGTCTACTCCGTACTGACTGCGCCATGTTTCATCCGTAATGCCGGTGTAAATACCGTAATCCGTCAGCTCGTCCATTGTTCCTAATTCCGTGTAATCGAAATAGCGGATATAGTGGTCATCCAAGTTGTCATACGGCAGCCACAGTCTGCCGATCATCGCGGTGGTGATGGTTCCCGGCGGAATGTTTTTCATCGCGTTTGTCCACTCGCCCCAAGTACCTGCGGACGCGTTGTAGTTGCGGAAATAAATGTATCCGTTTTTGTTCAGGCGGAGCTGACCGCTCGAGTTGGAGGTGTTAAGCAGGATTTCTTCCACACCCGCGTATTTGATCTGGTACAGCGTATCGGGGTCGGTCAGACTGTCGCACTGATTCAGATTAGTCAGAGTTTGTGTTTTAACCTTCATCCTCTCCGCGAGCTTGGCGTCGGTCTCAGTTTTGGTATAGTAAGAGCCGAGCTTCGTGTCGATGATGGTGTTGACGGTGCCTTCGGTGATTGGCGTGATCTCAACCCAATCCTCGAAGGGATAGTTGGACATCGCACGGGTCCTGATGAACGTGCGGTTGCAGCCCTCAAAGTAAAGGAGCTGACGCTCATATTCATGGAACAGGACAAACTTACCCGTGATACCGTAGTCGGTCTGCCATGATGCGGTAGCCCTGCCTGTATATACGCCGATTTTCAGGAAGCTGCCCGCTTCATCGAGATTGGCGTTGATGAAAAGGCGAAAGTATTCGTCGATCAGCTTGTCGTCGGAGACAGTGCCGTCAATAAGCTTTTCGCCCGACAGCGAGGTAATCTCACTGCTTCCGTTGATCTTGTTCCACTCGCCCCAAGTGTTGCTGCCCATGTTGTAAACGCGGTAGAAAATATCACCGAATTTTGTAAAGCGGAACTGGCCGCCCGTGCCGGAGGTGCAGATCAGGAACTGATATGTACCCTCGTAATAGATGCGGTAGAGCGTCTGCGCATCGGTATAGGTGTCCAGATCCTCCGCGTGAATGCCTTGGTGATACTCATACTTTACCTTTCCCTTGAGCAGATTGTCCGTCTCGGTTTTGGTGTAGTGCTTTTCAAGCTCCGCGTCCACCTCGGCTTTTGTGTAGTAGTTGTTTTCAAAACCCTCAAACTGCAGCGTCAGTTGATCGAGCTTCTGGTCGATTGTGGTGCCGGAAATATCGATGATGGTATCGCCGTTGATGACCGAACGCTCCACGAGCAGTTTGATGGTCTGTGTGAAGAGGACGGAGTCGCCCTCCACCAGTTTCACATCCACCTTGAGAATACCGCTGCGGGCAGTCATGTTCGCGGTCACGGGAACGACAGCCTTACCGTCCTCAATAGAGCCGGGAGCGTCCTGCTCTGCAAGGTAGTCTCCGATCACTGCGTCGTATCTGATGGAAACAGAGGACAGATCGACGTCCGCGCTGTCCTTCGTCAGCGTAAACACGAGGCGGACGCTGTTGGTATCACCTTCGTGTATCTGAATGGTTTTTAACGGCTGCACCCGATTGAGATCAACCGTTATGTTTTTGTCAATTGTCATTTAACATACCTCTTTCTGTTAATAATCACATCGGCAACCGTGACACGCGCGTCTCCGATAACCAATTTGTCCCACCGTTCCAACAGGGAATCGTATGTCGCTTCCGTAATCTTCGCGGTGGCTTTCGTTCCGAAATTATCCAAAATAACACTGACGGAATCACACAAACCGATCTGCTGCATCTCATCAAGCTCTGCGCGCAGTGTTACACTGATGCTGACAGACAGCTTACCGAGATTATTGTTGGCGGCATAGGTTCGCGCATAGTTCGTCATAGCTGTACGGCAAATATCGTACCCTGTACCTTTATCGCCGACTTCATAATTATCAAGCAGATCGGTACAATCAAGCATGAATACTTTGGTATAGAGCGATTGAGTGTTCGGTATCGTATAAAGCGGCGCATAAAAGTTTATCTTGTGGCTGCCGTTGGATACCTTGCCGTAAGGCAATACATGTGTGTATGTCGATTCGCAGCTTTCGACCTGCCTGACATCAGAGATATTGGAACCGTAGCGAATCTGATATCCGGTACTTCTGCCGCGCGAGGACAGGAATTCGATGGTGTAGTTGTTCCAATGGAACTCACCGCCCCACACATCAAGGAAGCTGCCTTCTTTGCCGCCGAGGATGTTACCCAGTGATTCGGCAGTGTTGATTCCCAGAGAAAAGTTGCGCGAGACAGTAATATCGGAGTTGAAAGTAAACGGAATATTTGTACTGATATAATCGCTTTTTAATTTATTCCATATTTGTGCCGGCGTTCCTGTCTCGTGTGCGTCTGTGTGTTCGTCACTGTAATCACCTTCGGAGCATATCTGACAGCAGAAGTTTTTAACGTGTTTGGCTTCGACTTTGATGATGCCGTCAGTACCTCGTTCTGTTCTTTGTATTTCAAAAAGCTGGTCGCTATCAAACGGGTTGGCCTTTGCGCCGATGATTTTCTGAGAGGTCAGCATACCGGCGCAGTCGTCGTTGACAGTAGTTTCCAACGATAAGGTGTAGGAACCGTTGCGCACTTCCGTTACTTTGCATTTGGTGCAGTGGTTTATGGTGCCGAGAAAGGTTTTGCTGTAACCCGAAGCGCTCGTCGTCAGCTCATCGTACAGCTTGGGAAGCATCAGAGACACCTCCATCTCGGAATGATTGAGAGACCCACCGTTTTGCTTTGGTAGATGATTTTTATAGTTGCTCTGCCTTCTCCGATCGGGTCGGGCAGGTCCATATCGATATAGCTGTAAATGTCACCGCTTTCATCCTGAACCGTTGCGTGCTGCTTCTCCAAATCGAGCACAACAAAATGGTGTGTTGCAGTGATTCGTACTCCGCTTTTGCTGATCCGTCTTTCTTCATAAACACCGTCATAATTCGCGGTAACGGATAGAGATACACGGCAGGTGGTTGTTTCGCCCGTTCCGTTAAAGTTCATATTGAAACGATACAAGGGCTTTGCGGCAGCGGGAAACGGATTGATGATCTCCACTCCGTCAGAAATCAGAGCGTTTATATCAAGAGGCATTTCTTCAAGCCCCGTTTTCAGATACCAGAACGGTTTTCGTGAAAAGGATAATTCTGCCGTGTGGATTGTGCGAAGGGTTCTTTGCACATCGTTGAAATTTCTGAGCGCCGCTTCTGCAACAAGCCCCGGATGAGAATTGTCCTCAAAATCCTGATAGCCTTGCATATACGCAAAGCTGTTGATCAGCTGTATTTCCTTTTCCTTGACCTTAATATCCCGACCGCCGACAAAAGCGATTTTGCGTTTGAATTCCACGTTGTCGTATCGCTTATTGTCGATACAGTCCTTTCCGTCCTTGCCGGGGACGGATATGAGAGTAATATCTCTCTGCGCGATTTCAACGGGAGGTTCTTCTGCCGAAGTCGCGCCAAGCTCCGACAGCCAATATTTCCCGAATTTGAAGTCATATGCCATTAAGCGTAAGCACCGCCTTTCACTATAATGTCAGATACGATAACGTCGGACACCCTGTGTGCGATTTCGTCAATATCCGTATCGCTGTTGATTGTCACATCACCGAATGTAATGTTATTAACAATAGATTGCAAAGCTCCGCCGATCGTACCCGCAGCCGAACCGAAGCCCGAGCTGTTCATGGAAGCAGTCATTTGTACATCGGTATCGAAATCAGTCGGTATGGCTTTTTCCATATCCTTGGCAACATCACTCATCTCACTGCTGAAGCCCGCGCCGATACCGAGAGCGAGGTTTTTACCGATTTGGTCGCGGAACAAGGTGGACGGCGAATGGATACCGAAGAAGCCTTTGATACCGTCAACAATACCGCCGAAGAAGCCGGTGATTTTGTCCCACAGCCAGCTTCCTGCATTTTTGATACCTTCCCACAAGCCGGAGATGAGCTTGCCGCCAATCTCCACAAACTTGCTCAGTCCTTTTCCGAACGCCTCGACAATGCTTGTGATGATGGTCGGGATAGCTTTAATCAGCCCGACAATGATCTGCGGGATCGCCTTGACCAGACCGATTGTCAGTTGAATGGCACCCTCAATTAACTGCGGCAGACACTCGATCAGACCTGTAACAACGGATTCGATGATTTCGGGGAGCGCGTCTATCAGAGCTGAGATGATTTCGGGGATTGCCTGCACCAGTCCGAGAATCAGCTGTATCGCGCCCATAATGAGTTGCGGGATACACTGAATCAGACCGGTCACCACAGATGAGATGATTTGAGGCAGAGCTTCAATCAGCGATTTGATGATTTCGGGAAGTGCGCCTACGATGCCCATAATCAACTGAATCAGGCCGTTGATCAGAGTGGGCAGACAGTCGAGAATTGCCTGAATTAAAGTCGGTATCAGGTTCACAATCGCCGTTATGATTTTGTCTATCAGCGTGGGCAGTACCTCGATGATAGACTGTATCAATTCAGGCAGGGCGTTCACGATACCCGTAATCAGCTGAACCACCGCGTCGAGGATGACCGGCAGCAGCTCGATGACTGCGTTCAGGATGGATTCGAGGATAGTCGGGAGCGC
>CADASG010000012.1 GCA_902790475.1 uncultured Ruminococcus sp.
CCAGACCTTGCGGAAGCCCATGTTCATAGCCGCGTTGAGGGTGGCTGTGAGCTCCGTGGGGTGATGCGCGAAGTCGTCGGCGACGGTGATTC
Source organism: uncultured Ruminococcus sp. (assembly GCA_902790475.1). Taxonomy (GTDB): domain Bacteria; phylum Bacillota; class Clostridia; order Oscillospirales; family Acutalibacteraceae; genus Ruminococcoides. The sequence goes on from CADASG010000012.1 coordinate 93, forward strand.
CGTCGGGTGTGCCGAGGATTTCAAAGCGGCGGTGAACTCCGCCGAACTTGTGAAGGTTCTCGGAGATCTCGTTCGCTGTAGCGCCGAGGTAGTGAGCCGTCGCCGCTGCCGCGAGAGAGTTGTAGACGTTGTGCTTGCCGGGGACAATCAGTTTCACGTTCGTGAGCTTCTCGCCCTTGTAAAGCAGGTCGTACTGCTCGTGAACACCCTTGTCGGCGCTGAGGTTGACCGCGCGGTAGTCGCAGTTCTCGCCGAAGCCGAAGGTGATCTTATCGAGCTTTACGTCCCTGACGGCGTCGAGGGTGTTCTCGTCGTCGCCGTTGATAACGAGCAGACCAGTGGTCAGCTCAGCAAACTTCTTGAAGGACTTCTTGATGTTGTCGAGGTTCTTGAAGTAGTCGAGGTGGTTCTTGAAGTAGTCGAGGTGGTCGGCGTCGATGTTGAGGATAATTGAGATGAAGGGATTGAGCTCGAGGAAGGTGTCCACGTACTCGCACGCCTCACAGACGATGATATCGCTCTGACCTACGTAGCTGTTGCCGCCGATGAAGGGCAGCTTGCCGCCGATGATCGCGGACGGGTCAAAGCCGCTGCCGATAAGTATCTGCGAGAGCATCGCGGTGGTTGTGGTCTTGCCGTGCGTACCCGAAACGGCGATGCTTCTCTTGTAGCGTCTTGTAACTACGCCGAGCATAACGCTGCGCTCAATGCAGGGAATACCCTGTTCTGCGGCGGCCTTTCTCTCGGGGTTGGTTTCCTTGATAGCGGCGGAGTAAACAACGAGCTCTGCGCCCTTGATATTCTCCGCGGCGTGACCCATGTAAACGGGAATACCGTAGCTCTTGATGCGGTCGAGGGTCTCGCCCTCGTTCATATCGGAGCCCGAAAGCTCAAAGCCCTCGCTCCTGAGGATCTCGGCGAGAGGGCACATTCCGCTGCCGCCGATTCCGATAAAATGGATTCTTTTTATATGATTCAAAAGCTCATCATAATTCATTCCAAACACTCCCATATCAAATTAATCTACTCTTATTATAAGGCGAAAAACGCGAAAAATAAAGTCCCAAATGCAAATTTCATCAAATCGGTTGCCAAAAGCGCCGCGCAATGTTAGAATATAGTATACTATTGATAAAGGAAAACCGTCTATGTTGAAAAAGAACGATTTGATACAGCTCAAAATAACCTCCGCCACCGCCGAGGGCAGCGGAGTCGGACGAACCGAGGACGGCTTGGCGGTATTTGTGCCTATGTCCGCGATCGGCGACGAGCTGACCGTGAGGATCCTTAAGGTAAAAAAGACCTATGCCTTCGGAAAGCTCGAGGAGATCATAACTCCTTCGCCCGCGAGAATCGAGCCGGACTGCCCGAATTTTTCAAAATGCGGAGGCTGCGTCTGGCGGCATATCACCTACGCCGAGGAGTGCCGTATCAAGGAGATTAAGGTTCGTGACGCGGTAGAGCGCATAGGCGGAATACAGACCGAAATCAAGCCGATAATCGCCTGTGACCGCACTGACCGCTACCGCAACAAGGCGCAGCTTCCTGTGGGCAAAGACCGCGACGGCAATGTTCAAATCGGCTTTTACTCATTTCACAGCCACCGTATTGTCGACTGCGGCGACTGCGCGCTGCAGCCTGAGCAGTTTGCCGAGGTAATAAAAATCACGCGTGAGTTCGCTCAGAAATACGACGTTCCGATTTATGACGAAACGACGGGCAAGGGCAGGCTGCGGCACCTGTATATACGCTACGCCGAGATCAGCGACGAGCTGATGGTATGCTATGTTGTCAACGGCAACGGACTGAAGCACGAGGATATACTGCTCAAGAACCTCCGCGAAGCTCTGCCAAATCTGAAAACCGTTATTTTTAATTCTAACAGAGAAAAAACAAATGTAATTCTGGGCAGCAAAAACCGTGTTGCTTACGGTGAGGGTACTATTGAGGACGAGCTGTGCGGCAAGCGCTTCCGCATATCGCCGTTCTCGTTCTGGCAGGTCAACCGCGCTCAGGCGGAGAAGCTCTACTCAAAGGCTCGGGAGTACGCGAACCTCAGCGGAAGCGAAAACCTGCTCGACCTTTACTGCGGCACGGGAACTATCGGACTGACGATGGCTGACGGCTGCGCGTCGTTGATCGGTGTTGAAATCATTCCCGACGCTGTGCGCGACGCGGAGCTCAACGCCGAACGCAACGGTGTGAAGAACGCGCGCTTTATCTGTGCCGACGCGCCGGCAGCGGCAGAGCAGCTCAGACAGGAGGGCGTATCGCCGGATGTTGTGATTCTCGACCCGCCGCGGAAGGGCTGCGGCGATGAGCTTGTTGAGACCGTCGCGAAGATGCAGCCCGAGCGTGTGGTTTATGTTTCCTGTGACCCCGCGACGCTCGCGAGGGATCTGAAATATTTCGCGGAGCGCGGATATGTCACGCGCGAGGTCACTCCCTGCGATATGTTCAGCCGAACCGCGCATGTTGAGAGCGTAGCTTTGCTGACGCGCAATCCCTGAGTATTATATGCGCGCAAAAGCCTTGTGTGCGCTTAAAAACGGATCAAAAACAGTCGGCTGTTGTCGGAATAAACGGCATGATTTCTCTTGACCGCCGACACGCGAAAAGCTATAATAATATTAAGGCATATTTTTGAAAGAAGTGAAAATATGAAATATCATAAGCTCACCGAAAACGCGGTGAAGCCCGACGGCTTCTGGGGTAAGCTGATGATCCGTTCGATGAACAAGGGTCATCACGAGCTCACTGACTGGGCGCTCACTCATTTCCCGATAAAAAGCGGGAGCGTCGTTCTCGACGTAGGCTGCGGCGGCGGAAGAACCGTCAGCAAGCTGTGTGATATGGTAGGCGGCGGAAAGGTCTACGGAATCGACTACTCCGATTTGTGCGTAAAAAAGGCGGAGAAGCTCAACCGTAAAAACGTCCTCTGCAAAAAGGCGGTGATCCGTCAGGCTTCCGTATCATCTCTGCCGTTCGAAGATGAAAAATTCGACGCCGTCACGGCGATCGAAACATATTATTTCTGGCCCGACAAGCTCGGAGATCTGAAGGAGATCGCGCGCACAATGAAGTGCGGCGGCAGGCTGCTGCTCGTGTTTGAGATGCTTGCCGACCCCGAAAATCCCGACAAGTGGAAGGCTGTTGAGAAGCGCCTCAATATCGAGGCGGTAACGCGCGAGGGCATTGAGGAAATGCTCGACCGCGCGGGTTACCAGAATATCCGTACATATGTGAGGAGCGGTACCACATGGCTGTGCGCGACCGCTGAGAAGGAGTAGGAATGAAGGCATTGATCACAGGCGCAAGCTCAGGCATCGGCAGGGAATTTGCCCGGTATCTGGCGGAGCTCGGCTATGATTTGATTATCTGTGCGCGGCGCACAGATGAGCTGTACAAGCTCAGGGACGAGCTTTCAAACGTCCGCGTCCGCGTAATTACAATTGACCTTTCGCGTGAACAGGACGCGCTCGACCTGTACGAGCACCTCAGCATCGACGGGGAAGAGATCGACGTACTGATCAATAACGCCGGCTTCGGCGTTTACGGCAAATTCAGCGACACCCCTCTCGACAGGGAATTGCAGCTGCTTCACACCAACATCTGCTCGCTTCATATTCTGACAAAGCTGTTTCTCGGCGATATGCTCAAGCGCGGCAGCGGACTGATTCTCAACGTCGGTTCGATGGCGGGCTTTTCCGCGGGGCCGACATTCTCAAGCTACTATGCCTCAAAGAACTACGTTGTCCGCCTCACAGAGGCGATTCACGAGGAGCTTCGCCGTTCGGGCAGCAAGGTTAAGGTTTCGGTGCTTTGTCCGGGACCTGTGAACACGAGCTTCAACGACGTCGCGAACGTAAAGTTCTCTGTCGGCGGTCTTAATCCGCGCGACGTGGCGCGCTATGCCTTTGACAAGGCTCAGAAGGGCAAGATGGTGATTATCCCGGGCGCGGGCATGAAGGTCGTCAAGTTCTTTGAGCACTTCCTGAGCGAGAAGGCTCTCACCCGAATGTCATACAATGTACAGTCAAGAAAAGACGGTAACGGCAATGCGTAAGCTGATAGATTTTGTTTTAAGGCTTTACGCTCCGTTCAAGCCGTTTGTCGACAAGATCAACCACGACAATGTGTTTGCCATCGCGGGACAGACGGCGTTCTTTTTGCTTTTGTCGAGCGTACCTCTCGCGATGTTCGGCGTGTCGATTCTTCAGAGTTTCCATATTCCCGAGGAGACCCTCGACAAGTTTTTCGGAATTATCCTCAACGAAACCGCGTCGAGCTATATGTCGGATTTCATGAGCAATGTCTACGAGAACACGGCGGGAATCAGTCTTGTGACGATCGTGGTCACTCTCTGGTCTGCGGCAAAGGGTATACAGGCGATAACGAACGGACTCAACCGCGTTCACGACACATACGAGAACCGCAACTGGTTTTTTGTGCGTCTGCGCTCGATGGTCTATACGGTCGTATTCTTCCTGATAGTTCTCGCGACGATAATCGTCGTGGTTCTCGGCTCAACGCTCAACAGCATCATGAAGGATTACCTCACGGTGCTTCCGAGCTTTGTCGGCATAATCTACAAGCTGCGCTATGTTATCATATTCGCTTATCTTGTGGTGCTGTTCGCGCTGATTTACAGAAATATCCCGAACGTTACGCGCGAGGTCAGGAAGAAGTACTGCTTCCGCTACCAGCTCCCGGGAGCGTTTCTCTGCGCGGTCTCTTGGGTAGTGCTCTCGCTCGGAATCTCGATCTACGTCGACGATTTCAACGGCTTTTCGATTTACGGCGGATTGACCCGATTGGCGATAATCATGATCTGGCTGTATTTCTGCATCGTCTGCCTGATGATCGGCGCCGAAATCAACGTGTACTATCACGACAATATCCGAAAAATCTACCACATGATCAAGCCCGGGAGGAAGAGAAGCAAATGAGATATCTGATAGCTGACCTTGTGACCGAATACACTCCTCTTTCCGAGGAATTCAAGGCGTTTCTGGAGCCTTTTTCCTACGACGGCGACAGAGCAACCGATATTACACTCAGATACACGCGCGAGGACGCGGAGTCCCTCCTGAAAAAGATGGTGAAGGAAACAACCTTTTCTCAGGCGGAGAGCTTCGGCGTTTCGGGTATATTCAACCGTTCGATAATCAGGCATCGCGCAATGCTGGTGCACTCCTCGGCGCTGATCTGCGGCGGAAAGGCGTATCTTTTTTCCGCTGATTCGGGAGTCGGCAAGTCGACCCACACGCGACTGTGGCTGGACGCGTTCGGAGATGAAGTCCACATCATGAACGACGACAAGCCCGTTTTGCGCATTTATGACGACAGGATACTCGCCTGCGGCACTCCGTTTGACGGTGGCAGCGGCATAGCTCTCAACGAAACCTATCCTCTGGGCGCGATAATATTTATTGAGCGCGGAGAGGAAAATTCCGTCCGTGTGCCGTCCGATAAGGAAGTGATCCAAAAGCTCTATTTCCAGACGGCGCGAATGGTGGGGCCAAAGACAGCTCAGGAAATGCTGATCAATTTCGATTTGCTTATCGGCAAAGCAAAGTTTTATATTCTCACCTGCAACATGGACATTTCGGCGGCTCATACAGCGCGCAGGGAGATCATCGGCTGACAGAATTTTGAAATATTTAATAAAAATATTTGCCTCCGTTTGCGGAACACTAATTCCGTAACGGAGGTGTTTTTGTGTACAAAAGAATCATATCATATTTTATGGTGCTCCTGATTGCGTTCGCGGCGTTTTTGGGCAATTCCCCGACCGTCAGCGCGTTCGGCATGGACGACCTGAAAAGCGACAGCCGCATGCAGCTCGGCTATTCGATCATAAACGGCTATTCAAAGCTCAGCGCCCGCAGCGGTCTGACGGACTACAGCAAAACCGCCGTTTACTGCGGTCAGGATTTGTCAAATCCGTACCTGCTCGCGCTTGCCGGTACGTTTTATTTTACAAACGGAGTGGATCTCGAGCGGACTCTGACCGACAACGGCTACGCCCTCGGTCTTGTGCGTAAGCTCAACGCTTTTCTCGAGCGCATGGGAGTGAAAAACGAACGGCTCACTTCTCTCAAAGCGGCGCTTAAGAACGAAAAAGTGCCTGTCACGGAGAGCCTCGACAGCGTCGGTCTGTTGTTTATAAAGACGGACAGCGCCTTTGCGGGCCGTCTTATGAACGACGACAGGGTGGACTTCGTTTTCGCGGGCGGAGAGGTTCCGCCGAGCATGAAGGATTTGAATATGGACGGCAGATCGGACTTCGAGGACGCGTCGTATATCCAGCGCTTTTTGGCGGGAGAGCTTGTATATCCCGACGCTGACGAGAACGAGTATATCAAATTCGCGACGGATATTGACGGCGACAAAAATCAGGATATCAGGGACGCTACGGCGCTGCTTCGGGACGCGTAATAGCGCCCCGAAATTTTTTAAAAGGCTGTTGACATCGGCGGGAATATGGTATAAAATAGTTTTATATCAAACAGTTTAATTTCGAACTGTTGAAAACTGAACTATTGGGGTGATAGCATGACTGCGGCCAACGAAATCGGCGCGATCGGCCGTGAGATCAAGGCGATCGACCACCTGATGCAGCGCGAGATCCAGAAATCCGCCTCTCAGATGGGAGTTGACAAGGTGACGGTGATGCACGGCTGGATTATCGGTTTTTTGATGTCGGCGAGCGGCGACGTGTACCAGAAGGACATCGAGTCGCACTTCGCGATTTCGCGCTCCACGGTGACGAATATCGTCAAATGCATGGAGAAGAAGGGTTACATCAAGCGCGAGTCGGTCGATTCCGATGCTCGTCTGAAAAAGCTCGTGCTGACAAAGCAGGGCAGAGAGGTAGGCGAAACCATGCTCTCCGCCGTAAAGGAAACCGAAAAACGCTTTGACAACATGCTGTCCGAAGCCGAGAGCAGGCGATTTCTGACGCTTATCCGCAAGCTGAGGCTCGGACTTGAACAATCCGCTGCGAAAGGAGAAAAAGAATGATTAAAACACTTGCTTTACATATCAAGGGCTTTGTGCTCGAATCGGTGCTCACGCCCTTGTTTATGATTCTCGAGGTCGTTATGGAAACGATCATTCCGATGCTCATGGCGACCATCATTGACGACGGAATCAACAAAGGCGATATGCAGCATATCATCATCACGGGTCTGTGGATGCTGCTCTGCGCGCTGATAGCTCTGTTCGCAGGCGCGATGGGCGCGGTATACGGAGCGAAGGCGTCGGCTGGCTTTGCGAAAAATCTCCGTCAGGGAATGTTTGAAAACATTCAGAGCTTTTCCTTCGCGAACATTGACAAGTACTCAACGGCGGGTCTTGTAACCCGAATGACGACCGACGTGACGAATGTCCAGAACGCCTATATGATGCTCCTGCGGATCTGTTTCCGCGCGCCTGTCAACCTCATCGCCGCGATGACAATGACCTTCCTGATAAACGCAAGGCTCGCGAGCATTTACCTTATCGCGGTCGTATTCCTTGGAATCGTAATGGGATTTATCATCGCGCGCACACACAAGTATTTTACCCAGGTTTTCAAGCGTTACGACGACCTCAACGCGAGCGTGCAGGAAAACGTATCCTCTATTCGTGTCGTCAAGGCGTTTGTCCGCGAGGAGCATGAGGTGAAGAAGTTCCACAAGGCGGCGAACAACCTCTACAAGCTCTTTGTCAAGGCGGAAAAGCTGATGGTTTCCGTCACTCCGCTCATGACCCTGACTGTATACGGCTCCGTTATCGCGATAAGCTGGTTCGGCGCGGTGATGATCGTCAAAAGCGAGCTGACTACAGGCGAGCTGACAACCATGCTGACCTACTGCATGCAGATACTCATGAGCCTGATGATGGTGGGCTTCATCTTCGTGATGCTCACGATGAGTATGGCGAGCGCGCAGCGTATCGCAGGTGTGCTCAACGAGAAATCTACGCTCACAAATCCCGAGAACCCAGACTTCGATGTGCCCGACGGCAGCATCGATTTTGAGAATGTGTCGTTCAGCTATAGTGAAAAGAGCGAGCGTCCCGTTCTGAATGACATTAACCTTCATATCAGATCAGGCGAGACGATCGGTATCGCGGGCGGTACCGGCAGCTCCAAAACCAGCCTTGTAAACCTCATCGGCAGACTCTACGACGCGAGCGAGGGAACAGTCAAGGTCGGCGGCAAGGACGTACGTTCCTACGACCTCGAAACCCTCCGCGACGAGGTTGCCGTGGTGCTCCAGAAGAACGTCCTGTTCAGCGGCACGATCCTCGACAATCTCCGCTGGGGCAACGAGCACGCCACCGAGGAGGAGTGTATCGAGGCGTGCAGGCTGGCATGCGCCGACGAGTTCATTCAGAACTTCCCCGACGGCTACAACACCCGAATCGAACAGGGCGGCACGAACGTCTCGGGCGGACAGAAGCAGCGCCTTTGTATCGCGAGAGCGCTTCTCAAAAAGCCCAAGATACTGATTCTCGACGACTCGACCTCCGCGGTCGACACGGCGACAGACGCCAAGATCCGCCGCGCCTTTGCCGAGGAGATCCCGAATACCACCAAAATCATCATCTCTCAGCGCATTTCGAGCGTTGAGAAGGCAGACCGCATTGTTGTAATGGAGCACGGCAAAATCAACGCCGTAGGCACCCACGACGAGCTTATGCAGAGCTGCCGGATCTACCGCGAAACCTACGTTGCCCAGACAGAGGGCAGCGGCGACTTTGACAAGAAGGGAGGAAACTGATATGGCTGCACCGATGGGACACGGAAGAAGAAACGCGGGCCCGCGCACGAAGGTCAAAAACCCCGGAAAGACCTTCAAGCGTCTGCTCGGACTAATTCTCAAGAACTACAAGGTTCATCTGATAATAGTATTCGTCTGCATCATAATCAGCGTATTCTCCAGCGTTCAGGGAACTCTCTTTATCCGCAACCTGATCGACGACTACATCGTGCCGATGCTCTCTCAGCCGACACCCGATTTCACTCCGCTGATTCTCGCAATCATGCGCGTGGCGGCGTTCTATCTGGTCGGCGCGGCAGCAACCTACGCTTATTCGAGAATAATGATTTACGTCACTCAGGGCACCATGCGCGATCTGCGCTGTGATATCTTCAAACACATGGAGAGCCTTCCAATCAAGTATTTTGACACCCACCCTCACGGCGACATCATGAGCGTCTACACCAACGACGTTGACACCCTTCGCCAGATGGTCAGCCAGAGTATGCCGCAGGTATTCTCGAGCGCGATCACGATCGTTTCGGTTCTTGCGAGCATGTTTGTGATCAGCGTACCGCTTACTCTCATCACCCTCGCTATGGTTTTCGCGGTGATGATGATAACAAAGAAAATCGGCGGCAAGAGCAGCAAGTATTTCCTCGCGCAGCAGGTCGACCTCGGCAAGGAGAACGGCTACATCGAGGAGATGATGCAGGGTCAGAAGGTCGTCAAGGTTTTCAACCACGAGAAAAAGAGCGTTGAGGAGTTCAATGAGCTCAACGACACCCTTTTCCACAGCTCCTACAACGCCAATATGTTCGCAAATATTCTCATGCCGATCAACGCCCAGATGGGCAACGTCAGCTACGTACTCTGCGCGATCGCGGGCGGCGTGCTCGCGACCTCGGTCAGCGGCTTCTTCGGAATCTCGCTCGGCAGCCTTGTCAGCTTCCTGTCGTTCAACAAGAGCTTCAGCCAGCCTATCACACAGGTCAGCCAGCAGTTCAACAGCATTATCATGGCTCTCGCGGGCGCGGAGCGTATCTTCGCGATGCTCGACGAGCCGTCCGAGGAGGATAACGGCTACGTGACCCTCGTCAACGCCAAGAGGGTCGACGGCAAGCTCACCGAAACCGACGAGCGCACGGGACTGTGGGCGTGGAAGCACACCCATCAGGCTACGGGCGATATCGACTACATTCCGCTTCAGGGCGCGCTTGTAATGGACGACGTCGACTTCGGCTACACCGACGAGAAGATGGTGCTGCATAACGTCGACATCGACGCAAAGCCCGGTCAGAAGATCGCCTTTGTCGGTTCAACGGGCGCGGGCAAGACGACTATCACGAATCTTATCAACCGCTTTTACGACATTCAGGACGGCAAGATCCGCTACGACGGAATCAATATCAACAAGATCCGCAAGTCCGATCTGCGCCGTTCTCTCGGCATAGTTTTGCAGGAGACCAACCTGTTCAGCGACACTATCATGGAGAATATCCGCTACGGCAGACTTGACGCGACAGATGAAGAAGTCATCGCGGCGGCAAAGCTCGCAAACGCGGACGACTTTATCCGCCAGCTTCCCGACGGCTACAACACCGTTATCAAGGCTGACGGCGGAAATCTCAGCCAGGGTCAGCGCCAGATGCTCGCCATTGCGCGCGCGGCGGTCGCGGATCCGCCGGCACTCATTCTCGACGAGGCGACCAGCTCCATTGATACCCGAACGGAGAGAATGGTTCAGGAGAGCATGGATAAGCTGATGAAGGGCAGAACGACCTTTGTAATCGCTCACCGTCTCTCGACCGTAAGGAACTCCGACTGCATTATCGTGCTCGAGCAGGGCAGGATCATTGAGCGCGGAACCCATGAGCAGCTACTCGAGCAGAAGGGCAAGTACTACAGCCTATACACGGGCAAGGCGTCATAAAATAATTGCCGTTTCCGTCTGTATTATATTGATTACTGACACAATATGTTGTATAATACAGATGGAGGTGGGCATATGAAACACAAAAACTTGTTATCGGCGATATTCGCGGCATTCATGCTTATTGTTATGCTTTGCTCATGCGATATCGCCGATATCTTCGCGGAAAACACGTCGGATTTCACACCCGATATGTATGTCCACTTTCTCGACGTGGGGCAGGGCGATTCGATATTTATCGAGCTGCCCAACGGCAAAACAATGCTTATCGACAGCGGTGAGAACTACCACGGTGCGGCGATACTCTCGTACATAAAAGACCGCGGTTACGACAAAATAGACTATGTGGTCGGCACGCACCCGCACTCCGACCATATAGGCTCGATGGCATATATCGTCAGGAATATAAAAATCGGCTCGGTATATATGCCGAAGGTCGCCACGAATACCGTTATGTACGAAAAGCTGCTCGAAGCCGTCGAGAAGAAAAACCGCAAGATTCAAAACGGCAGGGCGGGAATAACGATCGCGAGGGACAAGGACAGGGACTTTGCGGCGAGGATAATCGCGCCGCTCGAGGTCGACGAGAAAAACCTCAACAACAGCTCCGTTATGATTCTTCTCGACTACAAGGATGCGACATTCCTCTTCACGGGCGACGCCGAGAAGGACGAGCTTAATACAATAAAAGCGGACGTAACCGCAGACGTGCTCAAGGTAGGACACCACGGCAGCCGCAACGCCAACCCGAAGGATTTTCTCAAGAAGGTCGATCCGCAGATCGCCGTGATTTCCTGCGGAGTTGACAACGACTACGGCCACCCTCACAAGGAAACACTTAAAATTCTCAGCGAGATGGACTGCGATGTATACCGCACCGACAAAGACCAGACCGTGACCGTTTACACCGACGGCGAAAAGCTCGGGGTTGAAACGGGCGGCGAAGTAATAGAAAGGGCGAAGTAATGAAGAAATTTACTGTTGACCGCATTGAGGGAGAGCTTGCCGTACTCGAATGCGAAAACGGCAGCTTTGTCAATATGGAGCTTGATTCACTTCCGAAGAATATCCGCGAGGGTGATATAATTCGCTTTGACTCAAACAGCTGCTTTCTCAGCGCTGAGGAAACCGACCGCCGACGCAGGAAGATGCAGAAGTTGATGGACAAGCTCTTTACAGAGGAATAAAAAATCGCTCCCTCACCGGGGAGCGATAAATTTATTTTCGACAGTTGTGCACACCACGGCACAGCGGATTTCGGCGCATTTGCCCTTTGAGAGAATACGTGCGCACTCGCCGAGCGTATTGCCCGACGTGATGATATCGTCGATTATCAGGATATTCCTGCCTCTGACCGATTCTATATCTTTCAATGCGTAAACGCTGTGTACGTTTTTCGCGCGGTCGCGGCCTCTTGTCTTGTGCTGCGGATTATTGCGCTTTACCTTCTCAAGTGTGTCAAGGTACGGAAGCTCCATGATCTGGGCGCATTCGCGCGCAAGCAGCTCCGCCTGATTGTAGCCTCTGGCGCGCTTGTCCTTATAATGCATCGGCACGCACGTCACAAGGTCAAAACGCAGCTCTCCGTGAATCTCCGAAACCGCGCGGACGATCTGCATCGCTAAGGGTTTCGCGAGGTCGCCGCGGTTATGAAATTTCAGCTTTTTGACAGCCTTGGCGTAAACGCCGTTATAGGAGAAGGGTGAGGCACAGAGAAATCCGCCTATGGCATAACGTGTGCAGCAGACTTCGGGGAACTGTCCGCGACAGCTCTTGCAGGCGCATTCGGTATCGGGAATTACCTTGTTGCAATACGGGCACCGCGACGGAAACAGAGCCACGGCAGAAAAACGGAGTATTTTTTTGAAAACATTCATGGCAACAAATATTATGGGCAAGGTTGATTATGGCGTTTGGTACTGATAATATAATACCACTTCTTTTGGTGCTAACGCAAGAGCTGAAATATGTTTCCGCTCAAAAGAAAAATTTTTCTGACGCTCAAAAGAAAAAATTTTCTGAAAACTGTTGACAACCAATGAACTCTGTGATATAATATCTCTTGTTGAGTTCGCAAAGAACAAAAACAAAATATGCGAGTGTGCTGGAATAGGCAGACAGGCACGTTTGAGGGGCGTGTGTCTTTGACGTACGGGTTCAAGTCCCGTCACTCGCACCAACCCTTGAAGTCTCAGAAATGGCTTAGATAAGCTGTTTCTGGGATTTCTTTTTTTCTCAAACGTGCCTGTGGGTCTTATTTGTGGGTCTTATTTTGTAATTTTGTCGCTGATTAAATCAACCATCACATTGATTGCATGAACATTTGCCATTTTAACTGCGTGTGTGTAGGTGTTTAGAGTTGTGGTTGTGTTGCTGTGTCCCAATAAAGCGGAAACTGTTCTTATATCCACACCGCTAATAATCAGTAATGTTGCAAATGTGTGTCGAAATATGTGTAAACCTTTGAATACAAGGTCATTTCGCTCACAGAATCGCTCAAACCAAGTATAGGGTGTGTTTGGGTGCATAGGTTCCCCACACCACGTTATAAAAAGTCTGTCTGTATCGTGCCATAAATCGCCGCATTTGTTTCGTTGATTTGATTGCTCACTTTGTAATTGCGCAACCAAATCAAGAACAGAATCAGGAACCATTAACACTCTGTAGCTTGCTTTGGTTTTGGGTGTACCCGTATAAATTCCTGTGGCTTTGTTTCTATAGTTTGATGTGCGCTTAATGGAAACTGTCTTTTTTGAAAAATCAAAATCTTTGTACTCCAAGCCGAGAACTTCACCACGTCGCAAACCAAGATAGGCACTTAATGCAAAATAGGCTCGATAATCTAATGAGGCTTGTTCATTGATTTTAGTTAAAATAGTGTTTAACTCAGCTTTTGTATAAACCTCTATTTCTTTTGGTGTTGAATCAGAATTGTAAACTTTAATTCGTGAACAAGGATTGTTTGAAATAATCTCACAATCAATACCATAATTCATTACATCGCTAATGAATGATTTATAATGCTTTTGTGTTTTCGCTGATAGTCCACCGCCTGTTCTTTGATTTACACCTTTCATTGCTAAACCGCGAATGAAACTTTGGATTTGCTTCTTTGTAATCTTTTTAACCTCAGTTTTACCTATTGCTTTGTATGTACGCTCTCTAAAACCGTTTAATCTTTCAAGTGTTGCGGGTTTCATGTCTGAACCTTTGCACAACTCCAACCATTCATCGGCTAATTGTTCAAATGTGATGTGTGCATTTTCAATTACATCACCGTTATTGTTCGTATTGTCTTTTTTTACCTGTTCTTCAAATAATACAGATAATCTTTTCAACTCCTTTTCAATCTGCTTTTGCGTCATGCCGCTGTCAAATTTGATGGTATCACTTCTGATAAATCTTTGCTTGCCGGAAGAATCATAACCAAGAGAAACTTTGAAGCGGTATGTATCACCTTTTTTTGTATGTCGTTTTTCTATAGAAGCCATATCTCGTAACCTCCTGCGAAATCACGAAACACAGATAGCATTATCATTATAGCAATCACCGCTTAATTTGGCAATAAGCAAATCAAGATTAATTAAATTTTTGTTGCCTATTTTAGTTGTTGGTATTTCTTTGCTTGCAATCATACGGCGCAAGGCTCGTTTGGTGAAGTCTGTTTGTGGGTCTATAGCTTTAATTTCTGCGTATGCGTTATCTATGGTTCTCATTCTCGGAACATTCGTATTTGTACTTGTCATTTTATCAGTCCTCATTTATTATTATTCGTATTTAGAATTATTCTTAATCTTGCCGAAAATTTTTATTTCAATTATTCATTTTGAAAAACCCGAAACTTAGGGGTTTTGCAGAGTTATAAACGTTGGTTTTATACTATTTTCGGTATGGTAAAAAATCAGCTTGTAAACCCCGAAACTTAGGGTGATTAGTGTAAAAAATCCTATAAAAATACTTGTTTCGGTATATCTCGATAAAACCCGATATTTAGGGGGTTTACAAGGGGTTTAATTTATTTTGGTGAATGTTCACCAGCCTGCGGCTGTACAATCCCCAATCAGCTATTTGAATATAGCCGATTGGTGCTTGTATCTATTTTTATTTTGTTTGTTGTTAAAACTGATAGAATAATTTTTTGTTAGAGTCATTCATTATAGAATAGAAGCGTTTTCTCTCCAAAATGCTTGTTTTTGGCTTATCTATGCGGTTTTTGAGGCTTTTTGTTAGTCTGCTCAATGTCGAGCCTATTTTATCGAAAATACTGCAAAATCAGTATGTAAACCCCGATACTTAGGGGGGTTATATATCAAATTATTGAAAAATACAAAAGTCTGCTCAATGTCGAGCGTCTTTGCCGCTGTCAACTCTGCAAAATGCTCCCAAAACTTCAACCTTTTGGAAATTTGAACCATTATACAAAATATGGGGATTTACAAATAACATTTTGCTTTGCGGCGAATTGGTACCATTATCAACATACGATATTAAAAATTCTGTCCTGTGGTTATGCTCAAATGTTAGCACTTGCAATTCTTTAAGAAGTCTTGCGGATTGGCTGACGTTGTAACCAATCAAATTGCATAAATCTATCACTGACAGCGGCATAATATCATCAATCTCTTTGATAAAGGGGTCTTTGCAAAAAATGTTATATTCCAAGTTAATATAGGGTAATAATTTGAATACATAACCAAGTTGCTTATGTTTGCGAATGCTTGTTGCATTATATAGCTTTCTTATTGCATTGATATAAGCCTTTTGGTAATGTGTGACCTCCGGCTCCTGCGTCTTTGGTAATTTACCTCTAAATATGTTTGCGCTTTTTGAAATATACAAATCACCATCTTGCTCAACCACATACTTATCTTTGACTTCACGCCAAAAATCATATACTGCTTGTTTTGAGATAGCGAGAATTTGCTGTAAATCTGTTTTCTTGATTGTGGTTTTTTCTGATCGTTGAAATCTGCCATTGTAATTTAGATAGGTGCATAGCATTACTAATTTGGTGACGGTCTGCGGCTGTATATCTGAGAAAATATTATCAGCTAATACCCAGTAAAAATGTCCTAACTCTTTAGCCGCTAACTGTTTGTAATGTTCTTTCTCTGCTATGCGTTTTTTCATTTCTGCCCAATCTCGCGCGGCTTTTTGTTGGTGAGGCGTTTTATATGTCGTGCCGATTGGTACTAACAGGCTTATCATCTCTGTCGCTTCGCCTGTGCTTGTGTTGACCTTGTATTGCTTGCCGTCAACCTCTGTTAAAATCGTATTACTTATAAAAATCAATCCTTTCTTTCTTTTTTGCTGTCCTGATAATACTGTGCATTTTCTTTATAGGTTGCCCACTTCAAATCATCAATGCAATTTTCATTTTTGCGGTTTTTGCTGTGGTGTATAAGTGGTTTGTTATCTGGGTTATCAATGAACTCTCCGATTATCCTATGTGTTTTTTCTGTCTTGAACGTCCCATCTGCTTGTTTCAAATCGACTTTGCCATATCTTGTAGGGGTTGCGCCGTCTTTCATTTCTTTAAGTTTGTTTGCCGCTGTTACTCTAAATATTTTTCCTTGCTGAGTACCAACATAATACGGTTTACCTCTGCCCTCAATAAATAAGAATCCGAATCGTGCAAAAAACTTTTTGAAGAATGGTGATAAATCCTTGTAACCTTTTTGGGGCTTTTTATATTTCTTGTTTCGCATTAAAACACCTCGCTTAGTTTATTAACATATTTTTTTATTCTATCCTCTGTTTTGGCTGATAATTTCAAATCATGTCGAATCCAACGGTAATATGCAGCTGTGCTAATGCTCATTCTTTTGCAAAACACAGTGATGGGTATACCAACCATTTGTAATGCTTTTTGTGTCTGCTCCTGTAGATTTATAACTAATTCACCTCCAATCCATATAAAAATAAAAACTCTTGACTTGCGAAAAAATACTTGCTATAATTTGTATAAATATCAATTTACTTGACAATTATATTATAGACAAAATTTGTTGCTCTGTCAAGCCTATCAACACAAAATAATAGAATCGCAAGTATAATTAACACAAAGGAATGATTACATGATTGTTGACAAGTACAATGAAATTTTACCAAGCAGAATCCGTGCGCTTATTGCAGACAGCGGCGCAACTCAGAACCAAATAGCAAAAGAAATCGGTGTTACACGTCAATCTATATCTCAATACTGCGATGGCTCAACCGTGCCGAATGCGGACAAGTTGCTAAAATTAGCACAGTATTTTAATGTATCAGCCGATTATTTGTTAGGCATAACAAATGCAAAAACCATTGATAAAGATGTACAATTCATTTGTGAGTACACAGGGCTAAACGAATCTGTCATTGGTTCATTAGCCGATAGAGAACTACCAAACTATATTGCTGAACTGCTGAATCTGTTTTCAAAATCATATCAAACAGAATATTTGTGCAAGTCTATCATCAACTATTTGAACACTGAAAACTTAGAAATAAAGGGAACAGATTATTTTGACTTTGGGGATATGGATTGCATTTTGAATGCCCCTAAATTGAATTGGCTATTTTATAAATCGGTTGATACCAACGGCGATACAACAATATCACAAGAAAAAATTGATAATTCTTTTTGGGAAAATTACTTTTTGATAGAGGTACAAAAAACCCTTATAAAAGCAAAATCTGAAATAAACAAATCAACAGATAAATAAAATATTGCTTTTATCATAAAAAAGCGATACAGGGCAAATATAGCCAAAATAGAGGTATATACAGCGGCAATACAAAACCCTACCAACTGTTATAGCTGATAGGGTTTATTATTTATTGTGTTTGATATTGTTTAACCAACTTGTAAAAAGTGTTCGGTTTGAGGTTCATCATCTCCATTGCTTTGCGGGCTGTTATTTGCTTTGCTTGCCATTGTGGAATAACCTCTTGCCAATTATCGGGGTAGGTTGCTTTTGGTCTGCCAACCGGGTTGCCTGTCTTGTTGCTTATTAGTCTGCCCTCAGTATCACGCTTCATAGAGTCGTAACCTTCGCGCTGTCTTTGCTTTATGGTTTTGCGCTCATTCTCTGCGATACTTGTTAAAACCTCGATTAAGATATTAGTTACCATATCGCTTACCCACTCTTGACCCTCTGGATAATCAATCAGTGTAGTGGGTATGTCAATAACCTTTAGCTTGATACCGTGCGCCTTAAAATATTGAATCTCTTGCTTTGCTTGCTCTTTGTTGCGGCTGAGTCGGTCAAGGCTTTTGATGTAAAGTGTATCACCTTTAACCAACTTACCAATGCCAACCTTTAAGGATTGATAACCGTCACGCTGGAAGTCTTTGCCGCTTGCTTTATCGGTAACGATCATATCAGGCTCAACATATTGCTGTAATGCTTTAATCTGTCTGTCAAGATTTTGCTCCCGTGTGCTTACTCTCGCATAACCAACTACTTTACTCATTGTTACCGCTCCTTTCACCTAATACCATATTTGCGTGCAATAGCTTTGCGCTCTGCTTTAGTTTTGCCGATCATCTCAATCATCATGTTCTTTGTGGCATTTGAAGTCATTTGTTGACTTTTGGAATCTGCCTTATACTGTTCTCTCTGAATCTTTGCGCCTGCAATCGCTAAACCAACGATAACCATAATAAATGCCGCCATTACTCTCGCTCCTTAAATGGAAAAATGTGTGTTTGTTTTTGGATTGATTTTAGTATAGCATAAGTGTTTGTAAAAGTCAAGTGTATTTTTAAATAATTTACAAATATTTTTTATTTTAACACAAAATATTTACAAACATATAATGGTGGTGGTTTTTGATGTGTAAAAAAGTGTACTTTTATAAACAAAACAACACAGCGGCAATAATAACCGCTGTGCTGTTCTCTAATACATATTAGAAGAAATCGCCGCCATAAACCAAATTAACAAATTGTTTTAACTGTCGTTTATAACCTTGTCTTTCAATCTCTTTTAATTCTGATACTGCCTGTTGAAAGTCTTTGTTTTGCTCCCACTCATCTTTTGGCAAGTCCAACCGGCTCACCTTCTCTAATAAATGAAATGGTTTTGCAAACTGTTCTTTGTGTGCCTCGATAATAGCAACATCTTGTTGTGTGATGGTTTGTGTTGTGTTCATTTTAATTCAACCTTTCAATTATATTTCTACCCACAGGGGGATAGTTTACATTTGTGTTTCATTGGTTATGCCGCTGTCTGTCGTTATGTGATACTCTCTATCCTCACAGCGGCAAAAACAATTATAACTCATTATTTGTACCAATCAAAACAATCACTTATAATTGTTTTTTAGTTTGCTATCTGTGTTTCGTTTTGGGGTCTTATTTGGGTCTTAAAGCTATGAAATGATATGTAATGATATGTTTGTAACCACAGCGAAAAAGCCTTGTATTGACCGCATATGACACGAAATGAAATACTGTGTTTTGTGTCTGGATTTTTTCAAGTCCCGTCACTCGCACCATTTTGAGGCAGTTTTTAACTGCCTCTTTTGTTTTGCCATTTTTTCTTAAAATGCCCGAAAATGGCTTAAATACTGGGACTTTGAGCACTCGCATAGTTGAGTTGAGAAAAGTTGAAATCGGTTAAGATAAGATAAAGTGCAGTCAAAATTACAGTCAACTGCAGTCACGAATGCAGTCAAAAACATAGATTTTTCGTGAAAACATATAGACCGGACAGCAGAAAAAAGCTGTCAATTTAAGAAAAAATGACCTTAATTCACTGAATCGTTTGTTTGACAAATCTATTTTCGGAGGTCATATCATAATGAAAAATGCAATCTCGGAACTGTATTACGGCAACATTGATCCGCAGGCGCGCGGTTTCAAGAACGGTAGTTTTTTGAAAAAGCAAATGGCTGTCCTTTCGGAAAGCGAAGCGATGCTGACCGAAAAGCTGACAGGCGAAGAAAAGAAAGCGTTTCTCTCTTTTGTAAATGCTTCTGACGTTATCTTAGGAGAATCGGAGCTTGACAGTTTCATCGTCGGATTCAGATTAGGCGCAAGGATTATTTACGACACCTTTGTAAGTGACGATACGCCGTATGAGGATTTATTGAAGAAGCAGAGCGAATGAGAAATCCTAAATATCATCTTTATCTAACGCACGATATCTAACGCACGATGAACGGCGAACTGTTATCAACAGTTTGATTTGCTTGAAAAACAACCTTATTTCACAAGGCAGATATACCGATGCTGTCGACGAACTAATAGTCAAGCTCACAAAAGCAAAGGTTAAGAAAATCAAGATTAAGGAGGTCTGAATTATGGCAACAACTATGACATATACGAAACAGGGCGACTATCTTCTCCCCGATTTGAAGTTACCTGAACAACCGAAGGGCAAAATCGGCGTTTTCGGACAAAGACATAAACGTTATCTGCAAGAGCACCACAAGCTAATCTATTTCAACCTGCTTACCTCGTGTAAGCTTGCGGCATATCTTGCCGACATTGATTCTCAGGCAAACGAAATGTACGATCTGCTCATCCGTCAGCTTTCCGAAAAGGAAAACATCAACGAAGAGCTCAAAGCGGAGAATCCAATGGAATGGACGCGTAAAATGAACGCAATCCGCCTCACAGCCGCCGAAATCGTCAACAGAGAGATAATCTACATATAAATCTTAACACCGCTTAAATATGTCATTTAAGCAAAGTCAAGGAGGTCAGGGACTATTTGCCTTGATCTCCTTGTTTTTTGTAAAATAGCCTATGGGTGTTTTATTATTTCTGTTTGTTGTGATGTTTTACAAAATAAGAGATAGTTTTTGTCAAACGGAGAGGTATATTGTTGAAAAAAGAGTCATTATATGATATGATAAAATAGAATTATTCGATATGGTTTATTGATTGTGGAGGTGAGAATATGCGATATGCAATAGACCGTTTAAATGCTGGATTTGAAATGGAAGTATGTGCAGATGATTTTGACGGAGAGTATTCGGTTCGGCTATCAAACAGGTTTTTTTGTCCGGAATGCGGCGAATCTGTTTTCTGGAAATCAAAAGGCGGAAGAAAAACCAGAAATGAGTTTTCACACTATCGAAACTCTCCTCAAGCACCTGAATGCGACAAGCGAGTAGATGGGAATTCGAGCTTATATGTTTATCAACGTGTCGGCTTGCCTATGAAAATTGCCCGTAGAGGCGACACTTTTTTCCTTTACATGAACTTTCCTGCGATCAGTAACACGTTAATAGAAACTGCTATCAATCAAAAAGCAAAAGTAACGATATCTGCAAACAAATTGTCAAAATCATTTCCTATTAATTTTACTTATTTTCAAGCAGATAAACAAACCTTGCTGCCACTTGATTTTGTTCCGATAGGCGGCAATTATTCTGTTAGTGTCAGCGGAACAATCGGAATATTACAGTTAAAGCAAAAATGGTCGGACTATTCAGACGGGTTTTCATATGCAGGAGCTATTTTCACCAACGAGGATGACGGAGCCCGAAAGGTTCGTCGCGGAGATAGTATTACAACAGGAAAACGATACTATTTGATTTCAAAAGATTACCGACCGATTTACAAGGAAATTGAAATTGCATTTATCGGTAATATTACACTAAACAACAGCGTCTTCAATGTTTATGAATTGGAAGTTAATGTATCGGTGTATGATGAGTATCTATACACAAGCATAAGCAACTACCTAAAGCAATGCTTTGGCGTTTGGTTATTGGAAACCACTCCTGAACTTATTCCACTGTGGCCGCCGGTTACCGATCAGGACGTCTCTGTACCCGTTGCCGATTGCGGTTCTGTTATATGTGCTGTATCAAGTGGCAATAGTACACCAAGGGTATTTCACTACGAAAGAAACAGGGCGATCACCGTTCCGATAAAAAGGGATGAAAGCGAAAACAACATGGTTGAATTGCCGCTTTATCATCAACAGGCTACTATTGTTTCTGTTGACAGAAAATATGTCGGACGTGAAGCCGTTTTTTGCAAGAGACCTATTGATTATAACGGCTGTGGTTACGATATTTCCTTGCTAAGCAACAATGGCAATTTAATCTCAGAAAATGATCTTATCTCAAAAACGAACAGAAAAAATGCAATTGTTCAGACAAATGCGAAATTTGAGCTATATCTTAAAACAAGAGATTTTGTTATCAAACATCTGTCAGTTAGAGAAACTCAAATCCGTTTCCCCGATTGCGATCATCTGCAAGAGATTATTTTCACTGTTAAACAAGGAATACTCAAAAAAATTGCTCTTCAAAACAGCCGACCAACTGAACATTTGGTAACGCCCCAAACTCCGGTAATCAACACGATCAAACCATCTGATTACGTACCAATACCGCGGTGGGTGGGATATCTTCTGTCGGAATGGAAGAAAAACGGTGATATCAAAACGGTTCAGGAAGTTTCATCATTCTTTAATCAAGGCAAAATGCCATATCAGCTTCTAATAGAATTGATGAATTACTTGGTTTTGGAATAATACCTGTCAAGGAAAAGAGGCTATTCATAATGGATGAGAAAAAATACATAGAAATTGATTTAACAAAACTGGATAGATCAGAGATCAGTTATATTTGTGAATTGATTACGCCACAAATTATACGGCAATTTTTCAAAAAAGAATCACGATTTTTCAATCGTATTAAACCCGGATATCGCGCCTCAAACCTTTCTGACAAAGAGGCTATCAAATTGCTTTGCAGTAATGCTACAGATGGGGTTGCTGCAAACTTAATTATTGGCTTTCTAAATTCTAAGCTAGCAGAAATAAATGAATACTGTGCAGATTTGGAGAAGCAGGGATACCCGCATGAAAAAGCGAAAATGATCACATTATCAAAGAGCCTTTTCTTAGACAGGGTTGGGTTATATTTTAAGATTTGCGTAGAGGAATATTCAGAAGAGTATATCGCTCTGGCAGAAGAAATGGTAGAGTTCTTCAAAAGCTATGATGAAAATAATGATGAAACTTCTAAAAATGCACCGGACTCGGAAGAATTAACAAAACTACGTCAAGAAATATCAGAAACAACTCAAGTAAACGAAGAACTGCAACGAACTATTCATGAAAAAAACAGTGAATACTTGCAGGAGCAGCAAATGGTACAAGAGTTAACAGTTAAGTTTGATGCGCTGAACGATGAATTTCGCGTTGTTCAGTCCCAAAAAACGAAATTAATTGAAAAGAACTCATCCCTACAAGCTGAAGTTGATCGTTTGAATTCACTTTATCGTTTACACGATGAAGAACGAAAGGATATATTCAGCAGTGAATATAAACATCATTCTATATGTAAAGTCTATTATGATTGGAATAAGAATCGTTGGCTTTCGAGAATAGCAGATATACACGATGGAAGGATTTCGATATTTGAAAAAGATGATTCTTTACCGCATTATTTCGACAACAGAGATAAGCTGTATTGGAAAGACGGTCCCGAAGAAGACGGCGCTATTGGTGTTTGGCAATGGAATGCCGTTGAAAACAAAACAACTCCCGGAAAAGATTACGTAACAACTACGTATGTTCAAAACGCTTCATTCATTGAGGTCATAGAATTTTCTGATTGCCATTCTTATGAAGATCTGGCATCCGCATTAATTAGCAAGGAAATTCCGTCGAATGTCGCGGAAAAGGTTTTTGTTGTGTGCCGTGATGCGGATGGGCAGTTGATAGGATTACTCATTAGAAAGCGCGATTTAACAATTAACAGCGGATCAGCAAAACTGAAATCAAAGGTATTTACTCTGCCCGGATTTGAAATGTCAAGTGCTGATATCATACCAATTGGCGAAAGAAAAATATACTCTTTCACGGCAGCGGGAATGCCCAATAGAATTATTCAGATAAGAAATCCGATTGCTGTTGCAAAAGAAATAATTCTCTCACGCGCCACTCTTTCTGCTCTTAGAAATCTTGGACTCACAAAAAGAGAAGCCCAAAATTGCCAGGCGTTCCTAAAGGACCTTCCTGTTCAAACGATATACGACGATCTTTCCGACGCTTACTCCTGCTCAAACGATGAAGCACTACAATATGTTTCTGAATTTATTGAACGAGCAGATTCATATTTAACCGAAACCGATTTGGATACCACGACACTTGCCGCTGCGGTAGAACGCAGCAGTGCCTTACAAGAGCGCTGCAAAAAGATTTTGACCGAAGAATGGCAGCAGGAAAACGCAGAGAAGCTGTCATCCGCACTAAGTGAGCTTGAGATTATCCAAACACAGTTGACCGAAAAAACAGAAAGTATTCAGCGCTCCGAAGAAGAATTACATGTTTTGGAACAAAAGAAAGCCGAAACGCAGGCAGAGATCGACCGTCAACTTGTTTTTGCCGAAGAAGTAAAAGCAAACGTGCAAAAACATATTACAGACGCAAAACAAAATGCTTCACAATTTATCAGTGATATGGCATTTATCTCACCGATTATGTCAACACCTTCAGTTGCAACAAACGATAATAAAGTCTTATTCAGCCGGATACTTATTGGAGAACAGGGCGAAGAAATCACTGACAGAGATGATTTTACGGAAGCATTAGGTGAAAATCTTGAAGTAATCGGTTATGAAGAGAATGTCGCCATTGACATGGCAGAAACGATCTTGTTTTGTATTGAGAACGGATTGCCTGTGGTCTGTGGAACGAACGCCTCAAACATTTCCGACTGTGTGGCAGCAATGTTCGGAAATGCTGTTCACCATGCTTTCTTGCGATTAAACCAAGATAATTGTCAACAGCTTTGCGATGAAATTGTTGCGGCGTCTCAAAAGCATATCAGTGTAGTATTGATTAACGGCGCTTTTGATGGGCTAAGCCTTAATTCCTTTAATGAATTATTACTGCGATTATCGCCATATAAAGACCGTGTTGTTTTACTCTTTTCACTGAACGATATTCCTTGCCGTATGATCCCTAAAACCGTATGGAACCGAACCATGTTTATTGACGGAGACGACGGCTTCACAGGATTTAGCACTCAATTGATTCAAATACATCAATCGGAACCAATGGTAAATCAACCGATCACTCAGGATGCTTTCAAATCCGCAAGAAAACTGCTTCGTCCTTTTGAAAAGATCATTGACAATCAAGCGCTCGCGCACTACGCTGCTTTTATGGCGTTGAACGATTGCGGGATTAAGGACAAAACCATTATGTGGCAAATTCTATTGCATGCGCTTAACCTCGGAAGCAAAGACCAAATCACCGAATTCCTCGATTCGGCAGGAATAGAAGAAAGCGACTGCAAAGGCTTTATGAGATATGTGTGAGGCTGATATGGATGACAAGCTTCTTCGCAGAATGGCGGAAGATTTAAAAATATCACCATACAAAAATGAATACTATTTCGATTTTGAATGCCGCGTGATTTATTCCGCAATGGCTTCATGGATCAAAGCTGTCTGTATGGATAAATCGGTATTGGCACAGGCTGAACAATCCGATACAATTGAGGGAGTCAGCAAAGTACATGTTCTGAACAAATGCAAGCCCGTGTTGGATGAATTGCTGAAACGATTTCCAAGTACAAAAGCATGGTTTGAGATTCATGATAAGCACTACAAGAATGCTGTAGAGTTTATCCGTTCATCCCTTTTAAGCAGCGGCGAATTGGTGAATGTGGGGTTTGATACCCAAATTGCACTTGCAAAGCAAGAGCAGCAACCATTAACTCCGGTATTGAAACGGTGTAAAGGGATTATTTTGGATCCTAATTGTTTTTACTCCGGAATAGCTGCATTAGCACAGACTGCTCCAAAAGAAGATTTTCAGCTGGAACAGCTGATTTCAGCGAAAGAATGGTTTTTAGAGTATATCAAAAACGCGTGGTGGAAACCGGAATCATCCGATCGGGAAGCGGTCAGCTTTTTTAACCCGTATTACCGTTCCAAAAGTAATGCCTACTCGTGGCAGGATATGCCTCCAAAGCCTGTGAAGGAAATCGTACTGTTTCGGCGTATTATCAATAAATACGACCGCGAATACGTGCTGTATCATACGATTGAAAAAAAGATTCATCGGATCGATCCTGTTTTTAAGGACTTCCGAGAATACAGGAGAATCATTATGGGGATGCGTGCTTTCGCAGATAATCCGGTTCCCATGACTGCGACACACTTCGCAGACCATACAGCTGTTTCGATGAATGTCCATCTCCCAAGAAAAGAATTCCTATTGTTGAAGACCTACGCATGGCCTCAAAGAGGAATCATGGATAAACTTAACTGGAATATGCCGCATATCGTTTGGGATTACCTAAAACCATATTTTTTATCACTGGAAATGCAAATAACGGAGGAAAAGCATGGATAAATACAGTGTCAAAAATACCCATGACGCTCTAAAAAATAAACTGATTGACTATATCAATACCGAGTATCTCGGAAAAAACGACGCTCTGCGCAAGGCTTGCCGTGGTGAACTGCAAAAAAGCGGTATGCTGTACCAAGAACCGTTTATCGAGGCCAATCCCGCCTATGTGACCGTTACAGACGGAATAAAAAACGCCGATTTACCGGACACTGTGAAAGATACACTGAGCGCTATGGCTGAAATGGATTTGGGTGTATTTAAGAATCCTTATCAGCATCAGATAGAATCACTGGAAGCGTTTTACCGAGGGGAGGATTTGTTTGTCGCTACAGGCACCGGCTCCGGTAAAACTGAATGTTTTATGTGGCCGATGGTAACTAAATTAGTGAACGAGCAGATACAGTCACTCGATACTTGGGCGACACGCGGTATCCGTGCAATTATGCTTTATCCGATGAACGCACTGGTATCGGATCAACTGGGGCGTCTCAGACGCATGATAGGAAACGGCGAGAATGGATTCCATGCGTTGCTAGAAAAAATCGCACCCAATTGTCGAGTACCTCAGTTTGGAATGTATACGGGCAGAACGCCTTACGCAGGTGCTCCCAATGAAGCTAAGAACAAAGACCTTGCTGCAACACTTGAAAAAGACATTCTCAATCAAGATAGCGACGTAAAGGACAAGCTCAAAGAAATCGGAAAATATCCCTCAAAGCAAGATTTAGCATCCTTTATCAACAGATTGAAAACCAATGAAACAATTTTGACAGACGAACTTGACGCTGAATTGATTACCCGCCATGAGATGCAACAATTTTGTCCGGATATTTTAATCACCAACTATTCGATGTTGGAATATCTGCTTATGCGTCCGATAGAAAAGTCGATTTGGGAAAACACGAAAAACTGGCTGAATAAGAATCCCGAAAACAAACTGCTTTTCATTATTGATGAAGCACATATGTACCGAGGTTCTTCCGGCGGTGAAGTCGCATTATTGGTCAGGAGGGTTTTGAACAAGCTCGACATCAAGCGTGACCGAGTGCAATTTATTCTGACAAGTGCCAGTATTCCGTCAGGCGAAAAAAAGGAGCGTCAGGTAATTCAGTTCGCCTGTAATCTCAGTGCACAAAGAACAGAAAGCCATTGTTTCCGATTGATCAAAGGAAATCAAGAAAAAATTACATTTAATGGTACTGAATTTGATCCATCCGTTTTTGACGATTATGATATTGATGCGTTACAGCAGGATTGGGAAATCAAGAAAAACGCTGTAAAGGATTTTGGTACGCGGGCAGGCTTCTCGTTAAATTGTGATTTTGAGAAGGAAACGTCTGTTGAGCACTGGTTATATACTCAACTTATCAATTGTAATCCGATGCTCCGTATCATGCATCAAACCAGAGGACATGCCACAAGCTTTACAGATTTGTCCGCAGCGGCATTTCCCGACGCGGATCAATCGGTCTCTGAAAAAGCAACAAGTGCGCTTCTGGCAATTGCGCCTTTTGCGAAGAATGAGAACGGCAATGTGCTATATCCGGCACGTCTGCACATGATGTTCCGTGGTTTGCAGGGAATTTACGCATGTATTAATCCTTCATGCTCCTGCAAGAACCATTCTTCGGAGGAACTTGGATTTGGAAAGATATATCTCAACAAACCTGGGAACAGGTGCAAATGCGGCGGAATGATCTATGAACTGTTGAACGAACGTACCTGCGGAGCGTTGTTGATCAAGGGTTACGTTAATGATTCAGAACCTTCCAATCCTTTTGTCTGGAACGAAGTTGGCGTACAGTTTTCGAAACACATGAAGGAAGTACACTTCTATTTGATTCCTAATGATGGTAGTTATAAACGCGCCGGAAAAGATTCGGTTGGTTGGATCAATGTTGTCACAGGAAGGCTGGATAATCAGTATGACCATTCCGGCGAAGACAGTTACATACAGGTTGCTTACCGAAATATTGAAGTAAATGGTCATCCAAATATTTGGACATTCAGTACCTGCCCTAAATGCGATAAACAGTTTTTTACAGCTACTGACTTCCGCACAAAAGGCAATGAACCGTTTTATAATATGGTATCGGAACAGTTCCACATACAGCCACCCGTTCCGAGATATCGAGATTTGATAAACCAAGGCAGAAAAGTGCTTCTATTCTCCGACAGCCGCCAACGTGCCGCTGTACTGGCAAGAGATTTGACAAAAGCGGCAGATGTCGATGCTATGAGAAAAGCACTTGTGGTGGCCGCCAAAGAATTACAGGAATGGTCAGCAGATAACCATAAACTACCTACACTCAATCTACTTTACGTTGTCTTCCTTAAAGTTGCTTATGAGAATCATTTGCAGTTTTTCTACAGCAACAGTGAAAAGAAACTGGCAGATGACGTACATGAAATCGGCGAGAAATACGAAAGGAAGCATGGCAATCTCAAATACACCGCATTAAGTAAAAAGTTTAAATCAATACCGCCGCAGTATTACGAGCATATGTTGATTCAGATGTGTGACAGTTTCCGTTCGTTAACTGACATTGGCTTGTGTTGGTTGGAACCCTGCGATATTGATGATGACACCTTTGATGAGATTGAGGAACTCTTTGATGAAAACGATATTGATATAACAACAGAGCAGTTTTTCGTTTTGTTCGCAGCATGGGCGGCAGAGATCATGACGTCGTATTATGCTCTTGGTTCCGAAATCGATGATGATATCCGCAAAAGCATTACACCGTATTATCAGAGATTAGGCGTTGAGGAAGGTAAAGAAATTCCCTCGCGTATTCAAAAAATCTTGAAAGCACAAAGTTACACAAAGGAGCAGATCTCCGTTATCGCACAGGCACTCTCAAAGTTTTTGGTGCGCGGCGAAGGTACCTCCAACAAATATCTGAATCTTGATGCGGTAGCACTGCGCTTTGACGATCAGCATCAATGGTTTAAATGTCCTCGATGCAGTGAGGTGTTTCCGTTTTCTCTTTGGGGACATTGCGCACGATGCGGAAAAGCAGTTCCCGCGGAAATGACCGATAAAGAATTTGCCGGAATAGAATTCTGGCGAAAACCTGTATTGAATGCAGTGCATGGTGATCCGCAGGCTTTGATGACAAGAATCAATACGGAGGAACACACTGCGCAACTGTCACATAAAGATCAAAGACAAAAAACATGGTCTACTACCGAGGACTATGAAATGCGTTTTCAAAACGTACATGTCGATAAAGACAGACCTGTTGATATTCTCAGCTGTACGACAACTATGGAGGTAGGTATTGATATCGGTTCCCTGACGGCGGTAGGCTTGAGAAATATCCCCCCCATGCGAGAAAACTACCAACAGCGTGCGGGTCGCGCAGGCAGAAGAAGCGCAGCTATTTCAACCATTGTCACCTATGCTGATAACAGACCGCATGACAATTTTTATTTTTATCATCCCGATAAAATCATCTCCGGTGAACCGAGAACGCCTTGGATTGATGTAGAAAATACAAAGTTGGCAAACAGACACTTTTCTGTCGTATGTGTCAACCGTTTCTTCGAAAAGATAGAAGCAGGTGCCGATTCAAAAGGAATCTGTGATTTCTTTGCAAACAATTATCATGATTTTCTTGCTTATATAGATTCCCTGCGGGAAAATGATTTCAATATGGAACTGCTGATTCCCGATAAGATACAGTTTGACTTTGATAATTATCAAAACTTTATTAAACGAGAGCTTGCTTCGCTAAAAGTAAAGGTTGAAGAATTTCCCGAAGAATACAAAGACGATGAAAGCGAAAAGGAAAAGAGCGTTTTGGATGTCTTTTTGGAATCCGGTATTTTCCCCACCTACTCTTTTCCGAAGGATGTCGTTGGATTCTACGTTGAAGATCAATACGGTAAGAAGATAGAACAGAAGCCTGAACGTGATTTGGAAATTGCTATCAGCGAATATGCACCGGGGCGCGTAATCGTTATCAATAAAACTACCTATCAGTCCGGTGGTGTTTACAGCTTTCATTCAAAATTCCGCGCAGGAGAATACGATCATCCTGCCAGAAGATTCTTTGAGAGCAAAGAATTTTATAAGCGATTATTCTACTGTGATAATCCCGGATGCAGTTGGATGGGATTGGAATACCATCGTATCTGTCCGTTTTGCGGAAAAAGCACGATCAACGAGCAAAACATGCTGACACCATGGGGCTTCGCGCCGGTCAATGGCGCACCGATAAAAGAAGCTGACGCAGATGCAGAGATGACATTTGCAAGCTCTCCATGTTATTCGATCACACCAGCTGACAGCGAGATGAAACATCCGTCTGGGTTTGCTCATTTGCGGTACTGCAAGCGTTCCGATGATCCACTGATTATTTTGAACAAAGGAAATCTCAACGCCGGTTTTATGGTATGCAAGGATTGCGGAGCAGCGATGCCCGGAGATGATGCGGATGTTCTAAAAAAAGTATTCAAACCATTTCGCCATCCGTACAGCAAACATCCTTGCTTTCATCCCGCAGACAGATTGGTCAATACTTATTTGGGCAATCAATTCCTAACAGATCTGGTTGTTTATGAGATTGAAGTAGATACAAACCTCATCAACGCAGAAACCTCAGGCCTATGGGTAACCAGAGCAGCTCAAACGCTTGCAGAAGCTATGGCATTGGCCGGCGGTCGTTTGTTGGATATTGAGTTCAATGAAATCAAAAGCGGATATCGTTTACGATATGCTCAGGATCAACAAAAGGCGTTTATCGATATCTTTCTATTTGACAGTCTTTCCAGTGGCGCAGGGTATTGTGCCGAAATTGCCGACCGTACCAAAGATCTGTTTACAGAAGCAGAACAGATACTCAGCAGTTGTCCAAATCAATGTGATTGCGCCTGCCATGATTGTCTAATGCACTATTGGAATCAACGGGTGCATTCTTTGCTGGATCGCTATGCGGCACTTGATTTGCTCAAGTGGAGCCAATCTGCAAAACTTCATGAGCCATTAGCGTACGAAGCACAGGCAAAACTACTTGCACCGCTAAATTCGCTGAGCGCAGAATTCTCCGTAATCGGTGATGGAAATAAGCATTATCTTAAAACACATAATCGAAAGATCGAACTGATAGTATATCCTTCGATGTGGAGCAAAACAAATTCTCTTTTGCCGCGCAATGCGATTGCTATCCCAGACAGGTTGTTAAAATATGCCCTGCCGAAGGTAGACGAGATAATAAGAGAAATTATTGGATTGTGATTTATTACTGTGCTCGACTTCAAGCTTGCCCCTTGCGAGCGTGTTTTTACGGGTAGGAGTAAAAATGCACTGCTTGTTTTGTCGCGACATCTTCAAAAAGAAAACTTCATGTCACATCTATACAAGCAGACTGTTTTTACTCCTTTCGCCGAAAAACAGTGACATTTGTTAGGGAGATACCCTAAGTCCCCTTGCCTATTCTTTGCTGCGCACCTTCATGTTGACGGTTTTAAGGATGGTTTGCAGGAGCGTTTCGGTGACAATTGGCAACTGATTTTTGTACTCGGAATGATTGCTGATGAAGTCGTTGAACAGGCAAATGAGAATATCATTTTTCGTCGGAGCTTTCGGATATCCTCTTGCAATCAGTGCCATATTATGATCAAATAGCGGCGCAAAACCGATAAGCTTTCCGGTTGTCTGTCGGGATTTGCAACGATTGTATCGAGGAAAATCATCTTCACAAAATCGGCTTTTGCCCGCGGACAAATCTCTTCGAGTTTTGCAGAAACGTCTTCGTAATCTTCATTATCACCCATAAAAGCGAATGCCGGCTCGAAGTTTACGCTCGCATTATCGGTAAAATCAAGTGACTTTATACACTTGTCGCCGCGCTTATAAACAGCCATATTCATCTCTAATTTTTTGCCGAGATGATAGATAAAAAGTTCAGAAAACAGTTCGTCATGCGTTGCGGATTTATACATCCACCACTT
>CADASG010000013.1 GCA_902790475.1 uncultured Ruminococcus sp.
AGCAGCACATGCTTTGTTGATAAAAACGTTGAATCAGGAAAAACCTACACATACACCGTAAAGTGCATTAGCGCAGACGGAAGCAAAAGCGAAAGCGGACTTGACCACAAGGGTAAAACGATCCAGTTTATCGCCGCTCCCGTATTAAAGCCGCTTACAAATTCTTCAAACGGCGTTAACGTTTCTTGGGAAGCATCCGCAGGCGCAGTTAATTACCGCGTATACCGCAAAAACAGCGCAGGCGCATGGGTAAAAACGGGCGAAACAAGCAGCACAAGCTTTGTTGATAAAAACGTTGAATCAGGAAAAACCTACACATACACCGTAAAGTGCATTAGCGCGGACGGAAGCAAAAGCGAAAGCGGATTTGACAACAAGGGCAAAACGATCCAGTTTATCGCTGCTCCCGTATTAAAGCCGCTTACAAATGCTTTAACCGGCGTTAGCGTTTCTTGGGAAGCGTCCGCAGGCGCAGCTAATTACCGCGTATACCGCAAAAACAAGGCGGGCACATTTGTGAGTATCGGCGAAACAACAAGCACCGACTTTGTTGACACAGACGCTAAATCCGGTAATACCTATACTTATACCGTAAAGGGCATAAATAATGACGGAATCTCAAGCGGATATGACCACAATGGTCAAGCAATTCGTTATATCTCCGCTCCCGTCATCTCAAAGCTTTCAAACACAACCGAAGGCGTAAAAATCGAATGGAATCCACCCCCATGCGCCGGAACTTACCGCATCTGCCGTTTGAACGACGAGGGCAACTGGATCGACGTTGGAACCGCCACAAACATAAGCTTTGTTGACACAAACGTTGAATCCGGCAAGATCTACACCTACACCGTTAAGTGCACGAACAAAGATGGCGAAATCATAAGCAGTTTTTACCCCGGAAAAAAAATCAAGTTCATTGCCGCTCCCGTTATTTATTCTTTGACAAAGAACTCCTCAGGCATAACGGTTAAGTGGAACAAGCCCGCAGGCTCAACCAATAACTATAAGGTGTTCAGAAGAGCCAATAACGGCATCTTTAGCAGTATTGGTAATGTAACAACGACCTCCTTCAACGACACAACAGTACAGACCGGCAACACCTACTACTACACCGTAAGAGTCCTCTCCGCGGACGGTAAAACCAACCTGAGCGGCTACATTTCAAGCGATTACATAAAATACTAAATTTGAAATTCAACATCGCCCTCCGCTCAGCCGAGCGGAGGGCTTGATTTTTGTTTATGAAAGCCATATTTTTACATATGCCGCTGCCGGAGAAAGGGGCGGAAGGGTGATTATACCAAGGCTTTTGAACTCCTTTTTGCTTTCGTAGGCAAAGCCCGGCGCACAGCCTGTCAGGTACACGGGAATGTTTTTTTCGGCGGCTTCGCGGCAAAAGTCTTTCAGCTCCGCGCCTGCCGTCGGGAGCGTTCCGGAGTGGTAGCCCTCCAGCAGCACAGCCTTCACTCCGTCCGAAAGAACGGGATACGCCATACCAACATGCGCCCTGAGCCAAACGACGGCACCTCTCGGCATATGACCCGTCAGGCTGTCGTCAAACCGCTCGGTATAATCGGGACAGGCGGTAAAAACTCCGTTTTTCACAGTTCCGTAAATATTGTTGAACAGGCTGTATACGCTGTCGGAATACGGCGCGTGAGGCATCAGCTCCGCTCCGCGGTGGATCACTGCACAGTCGTCTCCGCCGTTGCGGTAGCTGACAAAGACTCCCCTTCCGCAGTGCCGCTCAATGAAGCTCACCGCCGCGTCAAAGTTATCAAAGCCGTTGGAGCGGCTGTCGCTCAGCGGATAATTCGCGGACACAAGCACGACGGGGACTTCGCACAGTCCCAGCGAAAAGCTGAGAAACGCCGCAGTGTAAGCCAGCGTATCCGTGCCGTGGGCGACGATGATTCCGTCGTAACCGCCGTTTGACCTGCTGCGGATACAGTCGTAAAGCAGTTTCCAATGCTCTGCGCTCATGTTTTCACTGAGCACGGTGAAAGGCGTCAGCGCGTCGAAGGAGATCTCGGGGCGGCGTTCAAGCAATAAAAAAGGCTGCACAGCAGAGGGAGACAGCGCTCCCTCCTGTTCTGTGCAGCTTATTGTGCCGCCCGTAAAAATAACAAGCAGTTTCATTATATCACTCTACGTTTAAGTCGTTCATTACCATTCCGGTAATCATCTTGGGATAGAAATAGGTGGATTTCTGCGGCATTTTCTCACCCTCGGCGGCAACGTCGCGGATCTCGGTCACACGCGTGGGATTGAGAATAAACGAGCACTGGAACTCGCCGCTGTCAACCTTCATGATCGCTTCTTCAAAAAACTTTGTATATGTCAGGTTGATTTGGTTTGCCATGTTTTCCTTGTCAATGCCCAGAGTTTTTTCAAGCACCAGCGTGTGAAGCACGCTTACGTCAAGCTGACGCGAGGCGGCGCTGAGGTCGGGAAGCGCCTTGTCCATAACGGCGAGGTCTTTGAGCACCATCAAGTACCATTCGCCCTTGCCGACATAAAACGCAAACGCCTTGTTACCGGCTTTGTACTGCTTCAAAAGCTCGTGGTTCATATTGCTGACGTCGCCGTAGCGTGTTATTTCAAAGTTATCTGCGCATTCCTCGATCACAGCCTTTTTGTCAAACTTTTTAAGATCGCGCACCATGCGGTGGGTGGGGAATACTATCAGACCGGGGTGCTCCATATCTACCAGGAATATCATCTGGTAGTCCTGAGGATCGCCGGGCTTGGAAATCCCGTTTTCGCGGCAATAGTCGCGGTAGTTGAGCGCGGTTTCATAGCGGTGGTGACCGTCGGCTATGTAGAGCTTGCGGTCGGCAAAATCAGCCGTCAGCTTTTTGATCACCTCTTTGTCGGTAATGACCCAAAGCTTGTGGGTGATGCGGTCGTCGTCGGTGAATTTCGCGTCGGGGTCGCCCTTAGAAAGCGCGTCAATGGTGCTGAGCGTAGTGTGCTCGCTGTCCATGTACAGCGCGTAGATCTGACTGAAATTGCAGTTGGTAGCCTTCATCAGATTAAAGCGGTCGGTTTTTGCCTTTGAGAGAGTGAACTCATGGGGCAGGATAACGCCTTTGGAGAACTCCTCTATCTTGACGCGTGCGATGATGCCCTTTACGCTGCGGCGCTTGTTGTAGGCGTTGAACTCTTCTTCATATATATAGATAGCAGGCTGCTCCTCGTGAACCAGCACGCCCTTGTCGCGCCAAAGCTCCAATATCTCGCCTGCCTCGGCGTAAACGTCGTCGCCGTCCTTGGGAAGCTCCAAACGGATAACGTTGTATTCGTTGGCGGCTATGAACGCCTTGCGCTCCTTTTCGCTGATAATATCATACGGAGGGCAGCAAAGCTCCTTGAGATTGCCCGACAGCTCCGTGTTGTATCTCATGCCCTTAAACGCTTTTATTTCAGCCATATTGATTACTCCTTTAAAATACCCTTTAGGCAACACCGCACAATTCAAGGCGCACGGCTTGCTTGAATCTTATTCCGTCAGCTTGCCCAAAAAATCTCGGCAAGGCGACAGCCTTACCTCAATCAGCCTTACCTCAATTTATTTGTGCAACCTGACGAAAAATCTTACTTCGCAATCCGCACACCTGAATTATGCGGTGTTGCCTTTACGCTATAGTATATCACAAACCGCCCCGTGATACAATCTTTTTTCATGATTATTGCGATGAATCCACGCAATAAACGGAAAAATCTGCGGAGCGCAAATGTGTTTGTGCGGTTTGTATATTTTTTTCAGCGCTAAAAAGCTCCGCTGCCCAAACGGACAGCGGAGTGTTATAAGGTTAAATATTTATACCCTGATGATTTGATTACTTGCTGTTG
Organism: uncultured Ruminococcus sp.; assembly: GCA_902790475.1. Lineage (GTDB taxonomy): Bacteria > Bacillota > Clostridia > Oscillospirales > Acutalibacteraceae > Ruminococcoides. The sequence continues at coordinate 3,859 of CADASG010000013.1, forward strand.
ACAGCAGCCTGCGCAGCGGCCAGTCTTGCGATCGGCACACGGAAGGGTGAGCAGGATACATAGTCAAGACCGATCTTGTGGCAGAACTCAACAGATGAGGGATCGCCGCCGTGCTCGCCGCAGATACCAACGTGGAGGTTGGGATTAACGGGCTTGCCGAGCTTGATTGCGGTCTCCATCAGTTTACCTACGCCGGTCTGGTCGAGCTTAGCGAAGGGATCGTTCTCGAAGATCTTGGTGTCGTAGTAAGCGTTGAGGAACTTGCCTGCGTCGTCTCTGGAGAAGCCGAAGGTCATCTGAGTGAGGTCGTTGGTGCCGAAGCAGAAGAAGTCAGCCTCGGTAGCGATCTCGTCAGCGGTCAGAGCTGCTCTGGGGATCTCGATCATTGTGCCTACTTCGTACTTGAGGTCTACGCCTGCAGCCGCGATCTCAGCGTCGGCAGTTTCAACAACGACCTTCTTTACGAACTTGAGCTCCTTGAGCTCGCAAACCAGCGGGATCATGATCTCGGGCTTAACATCCCAGTCTGCATGCTCCTTCTGAACCTCGATAGCAGCGCGGATAACAGCCTTGGTCTGCATCTTTGCGATCTCGGGATAGGTAACAGCCAGACGGCAGCCGCGGTGACCCATCATGGGGTTGAACTCGTGCAGGGACTGGATGATAGCCTTGATGTCCTCTACGCTCTTGCCCTGTGCGTCAGCCAGCTTCTTGATGTCCTCTTCCTCGGTGGGAACGAACTCGTGAAGCGGCGGATCCAGGAAACGGATGGTTACGGGGCAGCCCTCGAGAGCTTCGTAAAGCGCCTTGAAGTCTCCCTGCTGATAGGGCAGGATCTTGTCAAGTGCAGCTTCTCTTTCCTCAACGGTGTCTGCGCAGATCATCTCACGGAAAGCAGCGATTCTGTCCTCTTCAAAGAACATGTGCTCGGTACGGCAAAGACCGATACCCTCAGCGCCGAGCTCTCTTGCCTTCTTAGCGTCGGCGGGTGTGTCGGCGTTGGTTCTTACCTTCAGGGTTCTGAACTTGTCAGCCCAAGCCATGATTCTGCCGAACTCGCCTGCGATCTCAGCGTCCTTGGTAGCGATAGCGCCGTCGTAGATGTTACCGGTGGAACCGTCAATGGAGATATAGTCGCCCTCGTGGAACTCTTTGCCCGCGAGTGTGAATTTCTTGTTTTCCTCGTCCATGTTGATGTCGCCGCAGCCGGATACACAGCAGGTGCCCATGCCGCGCGCTACAACAGCAGCGTGAGAGGTCATACCGCCGCGGACTGTCAGGATACCCTGAGAAGCCTTCATGCCGGTGATGTCCTCGGGAGAGGTCTCAAGACGAACCAGAACGACCTTCTCGCCCTTAGCGTTCCAAGCCTCTGCGTCCTCAGCGGTGAACACGATCTTGCCGCAGGCAGCGCCGGGGGATGCGCCCAGACCCTTGCCCATGGGAGTAGCAGCCTTGAGAGCAGCCTGATCGAACTGGGGATGGAGCAGGGTGTCGAGGTTACGGGGGTCGATCATTGCAACCGCTTCTTCCTCTGTTCTCATGCCTTCGTCAACGAGGTCGCAGGCGATCTTGAGAGCAGCCTGAGCGGTTCTCTTGCCGTTTCTGGTCTGCAGCATGTAGAGCTTGCCGTGCTCAACGGTGAACTCCATATCCTGCATGTCTCTGTAGTGGTTTTCGAGGGTCGCGCAAACGTCCTTGAACTGTGCGAAAGCCTCGGGGAACTTGTCAGCCATCTGAGCGATGGGCATGGGAGTACGAACGCCTGCAACAACGTCCTCGCCCTGAGCGTTTGTAAGGAACTCACCCATGAGCTTCTTTTCGCCGGTAGCGGGGTCACGGGTAAATGCTACGCCGGTGCCGCAGTCGTCGCCCATGTTGCCGAACGCCATGGACTGTACGTTAACAGCGGTACCCCAGGAATAGGGGATATCGTTGTCACGACGGTATACGTTAGCGCGGGGGTTGTCCCAGGAACGGAACACTGCCATAACAGCGCCCATGAGCTGCTCCTTGGGATCGTCGGGGAAGTCCGCGCCGATCTTCTCTTTGTATTCAGCCTTGAACTGGTTAGCCAGCTCCTTGAGGTCGTCAGCGTCAAGCTCAACGTCCTGAGTAACGCCCTTCTTTTCTTTCATCTCGTCGATGAGCTCTTCAAAATACTTCTTGCCGACTTCCATTACTACGTCGGAATACATCTGAATGAATCTTCTGTAGCAGTCCCAAGCCCAGCGGGGATTGCCGGACATCTCGGCAATGGTGTTTACAACAGTTTCGTTAAGACCAAGGTTCAGAATGGTGTCCATCATACCGGGCATTGAAGCTCTTGCACCCGAACGAACGGATACGAGAAGGGGGTTCTTTTCGTCGCCGAACTTCTTGCCGGTGATCTCTTCCATCTTAACGATGTACTCGTTGATCTGACCCATGATCTCGTCGTTGATTTTTCTGCCGTCCTCATAGTACTGTGTACAAGCTTCTGTGGTAATTGTGAAGCCCTGGGGTACGGGCAGACCCATGCTTGTCATTTCTGCCAAGTTAGCGCCCTTGCCGCCGAGAAGCTCACGCATGTTCGCGTTACCTTCGGAAAAAAGGTATACCCATTTGTTTGCCATTGGAATCATCTCCTAAAAAATTGAATATTGGCTGTGGCAGAATCCACAAAGAAAACTGCCGACATCTGTATGCCTATATGTTATTATACCAAAGAAAGGCAAAAATAGCTATATTTTTTTGAAATTTTTTCTTATAAAAAACGCCTGTAAATTTTATGAATATTGTATAAATCGTTTAAATTACCGATTGTCGCGGTTTTTTTGGTAAATCCACTTGAAATCTGCTGTTTTTATGTGGTAATATTAATGTGTATATTAGCGTGTTCGTCAGAAAAAATGATGATACATAAGAACAAGAGGTTATATAGAGGTTATATTATGAGCAACTGTGCCGTTATTCTCGCCGGCGGCGAGGGCAAGCGAATGAAATCGCAAAAGCCCAAAACGCTGTCGGAGGTACTTGGAAAGCCCATGCTGATGTGGGTCATGTCCGCCGTAAAAAAAGCGGGGATAGATGATATCTGCGTGGTAAAGGGCTTCAAAAAGGAATGCATTGATGAATATCTCGAAACGCTTGACTTCCCGGTTGAAAGCGTTTTTCAGGCTGAGCGCCTCGGTACCGGTCATGCCGTAATGATGGCGAAGGCGTTTTTGGAGCGTCACGACGGCAACGTTGTGATCCTCAACGGCGACGCGCCGTTTATGACAGCCGAGACCATCCGCGATTCGCTTGGATATCACACCGAATCCGGCAACGCCGCCACGGTTATCTCCGCAAGGGTAGACGATCCTACGGGCTACGGCAGGATAGTGCGCGACGAAAACGGCAGCCTCAGAGCCATCACCGAGCACAAGGACGCTGACGAGGAAACGCTTCGCATCAACGAGGTCAACTCGGGCGCGTACTGGTTTGACTGTCAAAAGCTTTTGAGCGTGCTTGACCGCATCAAAAGCGACAACGCGGCAGGTGAATACTATCTGCCCGACGCGATCAAGCTGCTGCTTGACGACGCTCAGAGCGTGGGCGCGTTCACCGCAGAATGCAGCGACGCGGTTTTGGGTGCGAACGACCCGGCGCAGCTCGAGGAGCTGAACCAAATCGCAAAAGCAAAGGGATACACCTGTTAAAAAAATCAGTGAAATCATTGAGGCAGCACCGCGCACCTTAATTATGCGGTATTGTCTTAACATAAACGAGGATTTCTAAGGAAAGGGAGAGTTCACATGAATTTTCACGGTAAGGACATCAAGATCTTCTCGGGCAACTCCAACATAGACGTTGCTCAGGGAATTGCGGGCTGTCTGGGTTTGCCCTTGGGCAAAAGCGACTGCACACACTTCTCGGACGGCGAAATTGCCGTATCGCTTCATGAGTCTGTCAGAGGCAGCGACTGCTTCATCGTGCAGTCAACCTGCACTCCCGTCAACGACAACCTCATGGAGCTGCTGATCATGATAGACGCGATGAAGCGCGCCTCCGCAGCAAGGATCACGGCGGTCATGCCCTACTTCGGCTATGCCAGACAGGACAGAAAAGCCAAGGCGAGAGATCCGATCTCCGCTAAGCTTTGCGCCGACATCATCACCACAGCGGGCGCCGACCGCGTGCTCACAATGGATCTTCACGCCAACCAGATCCAGGGATTCTTCAATATCCCCGTTGACCACCTGCACGGCGCGGGCATTCTCGCCACTCATATGAAAGAGAAGATCGGCTCCAACATCGACGACTTTATCGTGGTATCCCCCGATTTAGGCTCGGTCACCCGTTCCAGAAACTTCGCCTCAAAAATCGGCACCGGTCTTGCCATCATCGACAAGCGCAGACCAAAGGCCAATGTGTGCGAGGTAATGAACATCATCGGCGACGCCGCAGGCAAAAAGGTGATCTTGGTTGACGATATGATAGACACCGCCGGCACTCTGTGCAACGCCGCTAACGCTATCGTGGAAAAGGGCGGCGCTACCGAGGTTTACGCCTGCGCTACACACGCGGTGCTTTCCGGTCCAGCTATCGAGCGTATCCAAAACAGCGCGATCAAGGAGGTCATCCTGCTCGACACCATTCCCGTTCCCGAGGAAAAGAGGATCGACAAGTTCACCTTCCTCCCCACCGCGCCCATCTTCGCCGAGGCTATCGCAAGGATCTACAACGACAAGCCCTTTAACCCTGCGTTCTTATAATAGGGCAACTCATAAAAATACAGGCAGAACCATACAGGCGGACTTGAAAAAAGTCCGCCCTCTCTGCGTTATGCGTTATCAAAGGAAAAGCTATGTTTAAGAAAAAATACTCCGGCGGCGCTGTGGAAGCGATCATCGTCGGACTCGGCAATCCCGACAGAAAATACGAAAACACACGCCACAACACCGGCTGGATGGCGATCGACCGCCTGTCCGAGAAGCTGGGCTGCCGCGTCAACCGCATAAAATTCAAAAGCTATACGGGAGAATGCGTCATTGACGGCGTAAAGGTGCTGCTGATGAAGCCCACCACATACATGAACAACAGCGGCGAGGCTGTGACGGAAGCTATGCGCTTCTACAAGCTGCCGCCCGAAAAGGTCGTGGTGATCTTTGACGACATTTCACTGGACGTCGGCAAAATGCGCATCCGTCAAAAGGGCAGCGACGGCGGACAAAAGGGTATGCGCAGCATAATTTACCTCAGTGGTAAGGACAGTTTTCCGCGCATAAAAATAGGGATCGGAGCAAAGCCTAATCCCGAATGGGATCTTGCGGACTGGGTGCTGTCAAAATTCACCAACGACGAACGCGGGCTTTTAAACGAAACTCTGGACAAAGCCGCCGACGCAGCGCTGATGATCGTGCGCGGCGACATAACAAAGGCGATGAATATTTACAACTGACCAAATGGAACAAATGACTTTTCTTCGCGAAGCCATGGGAGAAAACTCCGTTTTCCGGGCTTTGCAAAAAAACATCAGGCGCGGCAGGTCGCTGTGTGTGTCGGGGCTTTCCCCGGTCACCAAGGCAGGACTGATCTACGCGCTCTGCCAAACAAAAAAAGAACCTGCGCTGTGCGTTGCCGCGGACGAGCGCGAGGCTCAGACCCTGTGTACCGATTTGTGCTGCATGGGGCTTAACGCGCTGGTCTATCCGGTGCGCGACTACAATTTTTTGGACTTTCAGAGCCGCTCTCACGAGTACGAGCACGCGCGGCTGAAGGTTTTGCTAAAGCTGCTCGAGCACGACTGCGACGCGGTTATCGCCTGTGCCGACGCCGCTTCTCAGCTCACCGTACCGCCGCAAACACTGCTTGACGCCTCGCTTACGCTTAAAGTCGGAGAGGAGCTCGCGCCCGAACGCGCGGTACGCGCGCTTACTCTGCTGGGCTACGAGCGCTTTGACGCGGTGGACGGCGGCGGACAGTTCTCAATGCGCGGCGGAATTTTAGACTTTTTCATGCCCGAATCTGAACACCCCGTCCGCGCGGAGTTCTGGGGCGATGAGATCGTTGATTTAAGCTACTTCGACACCGACAGCCAGCGCCGCTTTGAGAAGCTCACGGAGGCGCGGCTCAGCCCGTCAACGGAGATCATAATCGAGGACAGGGACGCGCTGGCTGACAAGATCGTTCATATGGCGAAGCTGCTGCGCGGCAAAGCCGCTCCGAAGGCGCGCGAGCGGCTTTATCAAGAGGCGGAGCAGTTTCGCGCAGGCATTATCCCGACAAACGCCGATAAGTTCATCGGACAGATATATGAACGCCCTGCCTCTCTTTTCGACTACTTCGACCGCGATTCGCTGTTGTTCCTGTCCGAATACAACAACGTGCGCGACCGCGGAAAAGCAATGGATTTCCAGAACCGCGAATCGCTGCGGCAGGGCTTTGAGGACGGTGTTCTGGCACGCGGCTTCGACTGCTTCACCCTGACATGGAACGAGTGTACCGAGCGTTTTGCAGCCCACGGCGCTATCCTGCTCGAAAGCTTTGTTCACGGAAGCATCGACATTCCGCTTGGAGAGACCTACAATCTGCCCTTCAAGCAGCTAACGCGCTGGAACGGCTCCTATCATCAGCTCGGCGAGGATCTGCGCGGACTGTACGGCGAACAGAGCCGCGGAGTGATCCTGGCAGGCACCGAACGCGCCGCCAAAAACCTCAGCGAAAACCTGCGCGGCGACGGCTACGACGCGGAGTACGCGCCGTTCCCTAAGAAGCTTCAAAGCGGAAAGATACTCGTCAGCCCGGGCTCGCTGAGCGCAGGCTTTGAAAGCCCCTCCGACAGGTTTTTCCTTATCACCTTCGGTCAGGCGCAGTACCGTCCTCAGCAAAAAAAGCGCCGTCAAAAAAAGGAAGGGCAGGAAATCTACAGCCTCGCGGAGCTGAGCGCAGGCGACTACGTCGTTCACAGCATACACGGTATCGGCGTATTCAGCGGCATCCGCAAAATCAGCACGCACGGCGTTACAAAGGACTACATTAAAATCGACTATGCCAAGGGCGACGTGCTCTACGTGCCCGTTACCCAGCTGGACATGGTCGCAAAATATATCGGAGCGCAGGAAAACGGCAGAGTAAAGGTCAGCCGGCTCGGCTCGCAGGACTGGCAAAAGGCTAAGGCGAAGGTCAAGACCTCGGTCAAGGATATCGCGAAGGAGCTGATAGCGCTTTATTCCGCGCGAATGAAGGCAAAGGGCTACGCCTTTTCGCGCGATAACGAATGGCAGCGCGACTTTGAGGCGAGCTTTGAATACGAGGAGACCCCCGACCAGCTCGCCTGCGCCGCGCAGATCAAGCGCGACATGGAGCGCACCGCGCCAATGGACAGACTGCTGTGCGGCGACGTCGGCTTCGGCAAAACCGAGGTAGCGCTGCGCGCGGCGTTCAAGTGCGTTGCGGATTCCAAGCAGTGCGCGCTGCTCTGCCCCACCACCATTCTTGCATGGCAGCATTACCAGACCGTCACCAAGCGGTTCGAGGGCTATCCTATCCGCGTGGAGCTGCTGTCGAGGTTCCGCACGCCCAAGCAGCAAAAGGAGATTTTGGAGCGGCTCAAGCGCGGCGAGGTAGACATGATCGTGGGTACCCACAGGCTGGTGCAAAACGACGTGGAGTTCCGCGATCTCGGACTTGCGATCATCGACGAGGAGCAGCGCTTCGGAGTCCGGCAAAAGGAGCGCTTCAAGGAGCTTTGCAAAAACGTTGACGTGCTCACGCTCTCGGCAACGCCGATACCGCGCACGCTGAACATGGCGATGAGCGGACTGCGCGACATGAGCGTGATAGAGGAAGCGCCGCAGAACCGTCAGCCCGTGCAGACCTATGTTTTGGAGCACGACCCGGCAGTGATAAACGAGGCGGTAAGGCGCGAGCTTAGACGAGGCGGTCAGGTATTCTATCTGCACAACAACGTGGAAACGATACACTCCTGCGCAAACCGCGTGCTCGAGGCTGTGCCCGAGGCGCGTATCGCGGTGGGACACGGCAAAATGAAGGAGCAGGAGCTCAGCGAGGTGTGGCGGCAGATGCTTGACCGCGAGGTTGACGTTCTTGTTTGCACCACGATCATCGAAACGGGCGTCGATCTGCCGAACGCCAACACCCTTATTATTGAAAACGCCGACCGCATGGGACTTTCGCAGCTCCACCAGCTTCGCGGAAGGGTCGGGCGAAGCGCGCGCAGAGCCTACGCCTACTTTACCTTCCGGCCGCAAAAGGTGCTCACCGATATCCAGCAAAAGCGCCTTGCCGCCATCCGCGAGTACACGGAGTTCGGCAGCGGCTTTAAGATCGCTATGCGCGACCTGGAGCTTCGCGGCGCAGGAAACATCATGGGCGCTCAGCAGCACGGCCACATGGAGAGCGTCGGCTACGACATGTACCTGAAGCTGCTCGGAGAAGCGGTCAGCGAGGAAAAAGGCGAAGCAAAGCCGGGCGGCGATGTGGACTGCCTGATTGACCTCAACGTGGACGCTCACATTCCCGAAAGCTATGTGGAAAGCCTGACGCTCAGGCTGGACGTCTACCGCCGCATAGCGGACATTCGCAGCGCCGCAGACGCGGACGACGTGCGCGACGAGCTGCGCGACCGCTTCGGAGAGATCCCGGAGGCTGTGCTGGGACTGATAGACATCGCGCAGATCCGCAACAAGGCTCACGAGATCGGAGTCTACGAGATCCGTCAGACGGATTCCTCGGTCAACCTGTTTGTCAAGGAGCTTAAATCCCCCGCCGTCGCCGATCTGCTGATCGCGGTGGGCGGCAGAGCGACGCTGAACGCGGGCGCAAAACCGAGCGTCAGCGTGAAATGTCCTCCCGGAAAAGGCTCGGTTGATATGCTGAAAGCGATTTTCAAGCTCTGACAGCCGCCTTTTGTGTGAAAAGATTGTGATTTTTCAAGAAAATTTTTAAGAAAATGTAGACAACGATAAATTTTTTGTGTATACTTATAAAGTACGTACCCATGCCCTGCGTTCAGGCGAAGAGGCGAATGGGAAATTTAGTTTAAGGATGGTAAAAAATTATGAAACCCTCATTCAAACTGGGTTCCTTGGTGCTGGCTCTCGCGCTCGCTTTTTCAGCTGTTACTGCGGGCTGCAGCCTGAACAAGGAATGGTCTTACAAAACAAGCGAAAAAGAACTCCCCATCGGCGTGTATATCTACATGCTGAACAATGCTTATTCGGAAGCCAAGGGCTATGCGGAGAAGCTTAAAGACTACAGCAGCGAAAAGGACAGCTGGCTTGACATGGAAATCACCGACGACGACGGCAACAAGGCTGTTGCACGTCAGTGGATCAAGGACAAGGCAGAGGAAAACTGCCTGACCTTCCTCGTTGTTGAAGATCAGATGAAGAAGGAAAACGCTACCTATGACGAGGCTAACCTCAAGGAGCGTCAGGAGCTGTATAAGCAGTACTGGGAAGTAGGTATCCAGGAGCAGTATCAGCAGACCCCTGCTCTCTCCAAGTCCTACGAAAAGTACGGCATTTCACTGGAGAGCTTCAACTATGTTCACGCCGACGCGTCTTTGAAGCAGCAGGCTCTGTTTGACGCAATGTACGGCAAGGGCGGCTCCAAGGAAGTCAAGGACGACGAGCTCAACAAGTTCTTCACCGACAAGTACGTAAGCTACAGCTATTACACCCAGCCCCTGTACACCGCCACCACAGACGAGTCGGGCAATCAGAAGAACGTAGCGCTTGACGACAAGAAGATCAAGGAGTACAAGGATCTCTTTGAGGGTTACGCCAAGGATATCAAAAACGGCAAGTCAATGGACGACGTAAACAAGGCTTATCAGAAGGAAAGCAACGACGACACCATTGAGCCCACCTCAAACACCGAGGTGCTCGACGAAGTAGCAATGGGCGACGAAGTAAAGAAGGCTCTCAAAGAGCTTGACAGCAAGCAGGCTACCACAGTGACCATCGGTGAAAAGGAGAACGCGACTCTCTACTTCATCTACAAGGACGATATCAAGGAAGTTTCCAAGACTTATCTCAAGGACGGCAGCCAGAAAAAGCAGGTTCTGCAGGAAATGAAGGCTGACGAATTCAAGGATTATCTCAAATCCGAAACCAAAAAGCTCAAATACGAAAAGAACGGTGCTGTGGACAGCTATGATCCCAAGATGTTCTTTGAACCCGTAAAGGAAACTACAGCGCCTGCCACCGAAGCGGAAGAGAAATAAGATAAAGTATACTCTCTCCGCTCAGGAAGGAGATATGTATGACAAAGCATTTAAGAATAATAACCGCTCTTTTAGCGCTGATTTTCTGCGTGAGCGCCGTCAGCTCGTTTTCCGTGACTGTTTTCGCGGAATCGCAGGTCTCGGAAGAGCCGGCAAATCCCGACCCGGTAATTACGCCCGAGCCGGTCAACCCCGAGCCGGTCAATCCCGATCCTGTCACCCCCGAGCCTGATCCGGTAACCCCCGAGCCCGATCCGGTAACACCGGAGCCCGAGCCGGTCAATCCCGAGCCGTACAATGATGATTCGGGTTACAACAGCAACAGCAATAATAACAACAACAGCAATAACAATTATAATAACTACGGCAGCGGCGACAGCGACAACGGAAGCTCCGCCGACAACGGCAGCGAAAGCTCTGCTGTCTATTATGACAGCGACGGCAACGAGCACGACAGCCAGTCCGACGTATATGTCGGCGGCGGTCAGACCTATGTTCCGCCCGTCAGCACCGCGCCCTCGGCTCCGCTGATCAAGACGCAAAACAACATTGACGTGAACGAGCTGTCCAAAAACGACTGGAACGACATCAAGGCAAGCCTTGCAAAAGCCAACAAAAACGGCGGCATGTCCGACGGCGACGACTTCTCCTTTATTCAGAAGAACACCGCCAAGGGCGACAACGGTCACCTTGTACTGGTATTGGGTATCACAATGCTGGTGCTCAGCGTCGCAGGCTTCACCTATCTGATTGTTTCCGCAGTCCGCAGACGCAGGCAAATGGCGGCCCCTCTTGCCGCGAAAGCCGCTGCGCACAGCTCCGCGAGCGATCATTACCGCGCCGATTCGGATTATAACGACGGTTTCAAGGCTTCTTCCAAAAAAGCGGATAAGTTTGACACCGCCAAAATCCCCAACGCTTCCAAGGCAAAGCAAAAAGGCGGCAAGCGTTACAAATAATCCCTGCAAATCACCCCTCCCGTTCTTCGGGAGGGGTTTTGTTGTATTTAAAACACCGACCGGGCATCTTAACGCAATCTTAACATTACATAAAAAAACTTAACACTGATTTTATTCGCCGTGTGCTACAATAAAAACATTCAAAACATGTCAGGGGTAGAAGAATGTTCCATTTTTTCAAGCGAAAGAAACGAAAAAACGTCACTTCGTTTCAAGTCATTATTATCAGCTTCCTTGCGCTCATTTTGGTGGGGGCAATTTTGCTGATGCTGCCGGTATCCTCAGTACACGGAGGGTTCACGTCCTTTTTTGACGCTTTGTTCACTGCAACGTCTGCCACCTGCGTGACCGGGCTGGTTGTAAAGGATACCGCGACCTACTGGTCCGGTTTCGGGCAAAGCGTCATCCTTGCGCTGATTCAAATCGGAGGAATGGGCGTCATTACGATCGGCTTGGCTGTCATGCGCGCGTCGGGTATGAAAATAGGCTTATGGCACAGAAGCACGATGCAGAGCTCCATTGCGGCGCCCCATGTCGGCGGTATGGTTCGGTTCACCGGCTTTATTCTGAAAACGACGATCATTATAGAAGTGATCGGCGCAGCCCTTTTGTTCCCTGTTTTCTGTATGGATTTCGGCGCGGCAAAAGGCATTTGGCTTTCTGTATTTCACTCCGTTTCGGCATTCTGTAACGCAGGATTTGATCTTTTAGGTGAACGGGAACAGTTTTCTTCTCTGACCTCCTATAGCAGCAACAGCTACCTGAGCAGTGTTATCACGCTGCTGATCATAGCAGGCGGCATCGGTTTTTTGGTATGGAACGATATCAAAACATTCAAATTCAGTGTAAAGAGGTATTCCCTTCAAAGCAAAATAGTGCTGGTCACCACGCTGCTGCTTATCGTTTTACCTGCACTTGCCTTTTTTATCAACGAATTTGAGCATTTACCGCTTCAGGAAAGGATCACCGGTTCTTTATTTCAATCAGTCACGACAAGGACTGCCGGGTTCAATACGCTTGATCTGACAAACATGCACGAATCGGGGATATCTGTTATGATAGTTCTGATGCTGGTCGGCGGTTCGCCCGGGTCAACTGCCGGCGGCATGAAAACCGTTACCTTTGCCGTTTTGTTTCTTTCAGCCATTACGGTATTTCGCAGGAAAAAGGATGTGCAGTGCTTTAAAAGAAGAGTCTCGGAAGATACCGTGCGCAGCGCAGGCGTAGTCTTTTTCATGTATCTTGTTTTGTTTTTCGCAAGCGGCGTTATCATCAGCAGAGCAGAGCACCTGCCGATACTGACTTGTCTTTTTGAAACAAGCTCTGCGATCGGCACGGTCGGGCTGACGCTTGGCATCACCGCAAAGCTGTCCGCGCTTTCAAAGGTGATACTGATGCTGCTGATGTTTTTCGGAAGAGTGGGCGGACTTACGCTGATTTATGCCGCCCTGCCATCCTCCGGCAGCAGCAAATCACGCCAGCCGCTGGAGGATATATCAATCGGATAGGAGAATCATTATGAAATCGGTTTTGATCATCGGCGCAGGACAATTCGGTACGCATATCGCGAAGCGTATGGAGGAGCTGCGGTGCGAGGTAATGGTAGTAGACATAAACGAGGAATGCATCAACGATATAATGTCATATGTAACGAATGCAAAAATCGGTGACGGCACAAACGAAGAATTCCTGCGAACGTTGGGTATAGATAATTTTGACGTCTGTTTTGTCACCTTGGGCAGACATTTTCAGACCTCTCTTGAAACCACCTCACTGCTCAGTGAGCTTGGGGCGAAAAAGGTGATCTCACGCGCGACGAACGACGTGCAGATGAAATTTCTTTTGCGAAACGGCGCAGACGAGGTAGTTTATCCCGAAAAGCAAACGGCGCTGCGAATAGCCACCAAATATGCGTCCGACACCATTCTTGACTATTTTCATTTGGAAAACGACATTTACATTTATGAGCTGAAGGTTCCTAAGGAATGGTGCGGCAAAAAACTGGGGCAAATTGATATCAGAAAAAAATACAACATCAATGTTCTGACGATCAAACGGAACACAGAGGTTCTGATCCCGTCGGGTGATACCGTCATTCAGCTTGGTGACGTTGCCTTTGTTCTCGGTGAATCGCGGAATATCCAAAAAAGCTTTAAGCTATAGGAGATGACGGCGTGAGTGGTTTTTTGATAACTTTATCCGCAGCGTTTTTTCTCGTGCTCGGCTTCCTGGCGGTAAAGAAAACAGATGCTTTTCTGAATCATCAAACCGACAAAAGCGACATGCTGCGGATCGGAACGGAGTACCCGGGCATGGAAAAAACAGTAGCGGAAGAAACAGAAGCGCTGGTTGATACATACCCGGGATACGAATTGTTCCTTATCGGCGGAAACCGAGAAGAGCTTTGCCGAATGTTAAGATCAGGCGCTATTGATATCGCTATTCTGGAAAGCGTGCCCGATAAAGAGCCGTTTGCCTGCGTTGCCAAGCCGATGCAGTTATTTTCTGTCACATCGGAGGAGACAGGACTGCCGATAGTCAGGAAACTGTCAGAGGCAAGAACAGCCTTCGTCTTAGTACGTTCCGTTGACCGTACAGAGCTATGCGGTGTATTTTATAATTTGCTGACCGGTAAAAGCAGTTGAAAAAAGACAATGATTTATGCTATACTGATACAAATACGAATAGGGTGATCATCATGCCGGGAGAAAACAGCCGCAAACACAGCTTAATAACCATATTAAAAGAATCACTGCTCTGTATTATAATTCTGACGCTGGCTACGTTGTCGGGATATGCATTCAAGGTATTGAGCCTTACGGAAGCAGACATAATCATGCTGTATATCATAGCGGTGCTTGTGATCTCCATAATCACCTCCAACATGCTCTACTGTCTTATTTCGTCCGTGGTATGCGTGGTTATTTTCAATTTCTTCTTTACATATCCCGATTTTTCTCTGTCAGCCTATGACGCAGGTTATCCCGTGACGTTTGTCACCATGTTCATTACCGCGTTTATCGCGGGTTCTCTTGCAAACAAACTAAAACGAAATATCAAGATAGCCGAGCAAAACGCCAAAGAAAAAGAGGCGGCGGCGCTTCTTGCGCAGAATGAACAAATGCGGGCAAATATGCTTCGATCCATCTCACACGATCTGCGGACGCCCCTGACTTCTATTTCCGGCAACGCAAGCACCCTGATTTCGGGAGGAAGTACGCTTGATGAAGCCGCTAAACAACAAATATACAACGATATTTACTCCGAATCAATGTGGCTTATCGGACTGGTGGAAAATCTTTTGTACGCAACAAGGATAGAGAACGGCAGAATACAGCTTAATCTCTCCGTGGAAATACTGGACGATATCGTTCGGGAAGCAGTAAAGCATATCCAGCGCTCACATCCCAAACGAAGGATCGCGGTCGATATATGCGATGACATCATCCCCGTGACAGCAGACGCCAACCTGATCGTTCAGGTAATCATCAATCTCATAGACAATGCCGTAAAGTACAGCGAGGACGATACGACGGTTTTTGTCAGCGTGAAAAAAGATAAGGACGCAGCCGTTGTTTCTGTTGCAGACAGCGGAGCCGGAATACCGCAGACGGAAAAAGAAAAGGTCTTTGAAATGTTTTACACCGGCGTCAGCCGTTCCTCTGACAGCCGAAGAAGCCTCGGGCTGGGGCTTTCACTTTGCAAATCAATCATTGATTCTCACGGAGGCACCATCGCGGTCAGCGATAATACTCCGAAAGGAACAGTTGTGAGCTTTACACTGCCGTTAGGAGAGGTTGAGCTGAATGAATGAATATCTTGTTTTGGTAGTAGAGGACGATAAGCCGATCAGAAATCTTATCACGACCACTTTGAAAATGAACGACTACCGTTATATCACGGCAAGCAGGGGACACGAAGCGATCATGCTCAGCGCGTCACATAAGCCGGACATGATAGTATTGGATCTCGGTCTGCCCGATATCGACGGCGTAGAGGTAATAGGACAGATCAGAACGTGGAGCGAGGTGCCGATCATTATTGTCAGCGCCAGAAGCGAGGATCAGGATAAAATCAGCGCCCTTGACAAGGGCGCCGATGATTACCTGACAAAGCCGTTTTCCGTTGACGAGCTGCTCGCGCGGCTGCGTGTCATCCAAAGGCGTTTGGGAAAAACAGAAAACGCGTCGGTTACGGAATTTGTCAACGAAAGACTCCGGATAGATTATGTTTCGGGGTGTGTATATCTGGACGAAAAAGAGCTGCACCTCACGCCGATCGAATACAAGCTCATTTGTCTCCTTGCGAAAAATGTCGGGAAAGTATTGACGCACAAGTATATCATTCAAACGATTTGGGGAAGCAATGCCGAAAACAGCGAGGCGTCTCTGCGTGTTTTCATGGCGACCCTTAGGAAAAAGCTTGGTGACAGCGAACAGCAGCTGATACAGACGCATATCGGGATCGGCTACAGAATGATGAAGCTGTAGCCGTCAAAACAGACAGATACCAAAAATACAATGCAGAGTTTCACGGAAGAATGCAGTTATCCCAAATGAATACGAAACAAAACGCGGCATATAATATTTATATATTCATTAGTGAGGAGAATGCCGATGTCTGTTTCGATCAATTGGAGCAAGGTGAAAACCTATGCTGTTTCTATTCTGATACCCGTTGTTTCGGGTACCGTTGTAGGGCTTATCATTTCGGGCTTTATGGATTATAACGCGCTGGAAAAACCCGTTTTGGCTCCGCCGCCTATCCTTTTCCCTATCGCGTGGAGCATTTTGTATGTGCTCATGGGCGTGTCCTTCGGAATGTTAAAAAGCAAAAATCTCGCCGATCCGCGAGTTACAGCCGTCTATTACGCGCAGCTTGCGGTTAATCTGCTGTGGCCGATCTTCTTTTTTGTGCTCAAATGGCGCCTGTTCGCGTTTATTTGGATCGTGATTTTGGCGATTTTGGTCATTGTTACGGCAGTGCGGTTTTACCGCAAATACGACACGGCAGGCTTGCTCCTGCTCCCCTACGCCGCATGGACGGTGTTCGCGTCCTATCTTAACCTGTTCATTTATATCCTAAACGGATAATACTATTCTAAAAAAACCGCCGAGATCAACTCGGCGGCAAAATAATCTCCCATGCCTTCGCCAAACGCTCTAAGGAGTAGGCTGCGTTGGCAGGGCTGGTAGAAGGCAGCTTTACCGCGCGGATACCCGTTGCGGGAAAGCTGTATTTCATATACATATTATAGGACAGCGCTCCGTTGCAAAACACGCGGCTGACGCGGCTGTTGTCGATGATAACGGACAGATCGTTTGGAACAACGTCGCGCACCGAGCTGTCTGAGGAGCCCGTGATGGTGCAGGAGCGTATCGTATCCCACAGCGCCAGATGACGGCTCAGCACCAAATCAGTTTTTTCCTCTGTTGTTACCGGCACTTCTTCGCCGCAGAGCAGTGCAAGCAGCTTCCAGAAGCGGTTTTGCGGATGTCCGTAAAAAAACATGTTCTCGCGTGATTTGACAGACGGAAAGCTGCCTAATATCAAGGCTTCCGACCGCTCGTCGTACAGCGGCGGAAACGGGTGCAGCACCCGGGTCGGTTCGCTCATTTTTTCAAACTCCTGATATACGCAAAGGTCTCACTCTCTCCCCTGTCGCGCAGCATGACAAGCAGCTCCTCAAGCAGCGCCTCGGTTTCGGGGTGCATACGGTGCTTGCCGCGGATACGCAAAAAATAGGTAAAGGGATCCTCGTCGGTGTAATCCTTGCCGTTGTAGATCTTGCTTGCCGCAACTCGGTCGCAGAACATTTCGATCACGTATTTCACGGGCATTTTTACATTTTCGATTTGCTTTGTTTTGGGATTGTAGTCGTTCCAATACTCATAGTGGTGACGGTTCCTGCCCTTGTGGTGCATCCACGCGAGCGACGCTCCGAGCAGTTCCCGCTCGCGCTCGTTGGGGCTTCGGTCGCCCTGATAAAACCGCGCTCCGGGAATGAACTCCGTCGGGCTGTATTTTGACAGATCGTGCCAAAGTCCCTGCCATAAAATCCCTGCGCGCGCGCAGTTGGCTATCACCTTGTGGCGGTGCCCTGTTATCGTCATAAAGTGCTTAATAGGATGAGCCATACTCCCCCCTGCAATTACGGCTTCCCCTAACGGGGAAGCCTGATTTTTACACTGCTGATTACACTGCTTTTTTTGCCGTTCTCTCAAACAGCTTCACCAGCGTCGCATTGTCGGCGACGCCTGTTGCGCGGATACCGCTTGCCTGCTGGAAATCCTTGACCGCTTTTTCGGACACGTTTCCGTAGTAGCCCGTGACGTTTTCGGCGTCCTTGATATAGCCGAGGTCATAAAGGCGTTTTTGCATTATCTTCACGTTGGCGTTTTTATCATCCTTTTTAAGCGAAAGGGTCGTGAGATCGATCTTATACTGAGCAGCTACAGAAGTGCTGTTTGCTGTTCCGTCAGCGGCTTGGGTCGTCTGTACCGTCTGACCGGCAGCTCCGGTGACAGGCTGAGATGCAGGCTGCGCGGCGTTTGAAGCGGGTTGAGCCGCCTGAGCAGAGGCTGCCTGAGATGCCGCCTGAGTCGCCTGCTGATTTACGGGTATCGTTGTCGGCTGTGTGGCTACGGGAGACGCAGGCTCGTCGGGCGTGGATATCTTGCCGTTATAGATAAAGTCCACCATTCGCTTTACGGTTTTGGTGGCGGTGCCGCCCTGACGCTTCATTTCCTTGTCGGTGATCTGAAGCATTCTGCCTGCTGTGACGGCAGGAAGTCTGGAGAGCACCACGTTGGTTTTGATCGCCTGCAAAGTCTCATCGTTGGCGTAGAATACGTATTTGGGGTTAGCTTCCCTGAGCACCTGTGCGTCTACGGAAGCCTCGGTGATATTGCTCGCTACGTTTATGCAGTTGGTATATTCCAAAAGCATTTCGCCGTAGGAATCACGCGTCATTATTTTAAGGTTGTTGTTTTCAAAATAGAGGTAGCAAACCGTGTCAGAGGTTAGGTCGGTTTTGCTGTCCTTAACGGGGATGGAGTCCTGGATATCCTTTAGATCCAAAACCAGCTTATTGTACGCGGCAGCTCCCTTTTGTTCTCCTGCCTTTTCGCCGCAGAGGATCTTTCCGAGGGTTTTGTAGTTGATTTGAAGCTGGGTGGGAGTTTCCGCAAAGGTCATTTTTACGACCGTGATGTTGTTGTCCGCAAGCTCCTTAACGGTCTTTTCGGAAATATCGTCGCCTGCAAAAACGATATCCGCCTCAGCTTCCTTGATCTTTGAAACGCTGGGGCTTACGGAGCCGCCGACTCCGGGCGCGGCTTTAAGCTCGGTTTGGTCAACACTGTCGCTGATACCGACGATCTTGCCGTCCATGCCCATAAAAGCGATCATGTCGGCGATGTTGGGGTCGAGCACAACGATGTTTTTCGGTTCTTTTTCAATGGTGATATTGGCGATCTCAACGGGATACTCCGCAGAAGCGCAGCCCGCAAGCGCCATTGCGGCTGTCAGCGTGACTGCCGCCGCAAGAAAAAATGAGAGAATTCTTTTCATTATAATATACCTCCATATTATTCATCAGCAGAACAGTGATTCCACGTACTGTCTTGCGCATCTGGGCGAACGACCTCCGCGCGAAAGCGCAAAGCGCTCGGCTCCTGCGCAAAGCTCGTCGTCGGGAACGGAAAGTCCCCTTTGCGCCGCCAGCGAGCGGACGATCTCGGCGAACTCATCTTTGTTTGGGATCATATAGCAAACGCTGAGACCGAAGCGGTCGGACAGCGACAGGCTCTCCTGCATATTGTCACGGGTATGTACGTCGTCCACCTCCATAGAACGGTCGCTCAGACGTTCCTTGACGATGTGGCGCCGGTTGGAGGTTGCGTAAATCAGCGCATTTTTGGGACGCGCCGCCACTCCGCCCTCCAGCACCGCCTTGAGCGCGGTATAGCGCTGATCCTGATGCTGAAACGACAAATCGTCTATAAAGATGATGAACTTCATCGGCAGCGCCGAAATCCTGTCTACTAAAATCGGGAAGTCGGCAAGCTGCTCCTTGGGCATTTCCACTATGCGAAGCCCCTCGCTTCTGAACGCGTTCGCCATCGCCTTTACAGTGGAGCTTTTTCCCGTGCCCATGTCGCCGTAAAGCAGACAGTTGTTGCAGCTTTTGCCCTGCAAAAAAGCTAAGGTGTTTGCTTTTACCTTGTCGCGCTGGCGCTCGTAGCCCGTAAAATCGTCTAAATCTATGGCGTCGTAATGCAGCACGGGGCGAATGTCGCCGTCGCGCCAAATGAACGCCTTGTAACGCGCAAAAATACCGCAGCCGTTTTTCCTGTACCAATCGGCTATCGTCCTCAGCGAACCGTCATATCCGCCGAAGCTGCCGGCGCATCTTCCCTGCCTCCAGCGCGGAAGAAAAGCGCTCACCCCGTCGAGCTTGTCAGCGTGCTTATAAGCTTCGAGCACGTCGTCCGCAGTCAGAGAAGCGGCGGCAAGGATAGTATCGCAGTCGGCTTTTGCGGCGCTCAGCACCTCTGAGGGCAAATTCTTTTCCGTACCGCCTGCAGCAGCTCGGGTGAAGCAGTTTTCGTCAAACAGCGCTGCCTCAGTCAGAGTGTAGGCGAGCCTGTCCGCGCATCCGCGTTCACAAAGCAGCGAAAAAAACTCGCCGTACCGCGCAAGAAACACCTCAGGAGGCTCGTCAATAGCGCAAAGCAGCTCAAAAAAAGCCTTTACCGCGCTTCGTTTCAGCACGCCGCGAAACACAGACAGCGACGAAAGCCGCCATTTTATCGCATTTACCTTGTTCATAACATCATTCCAATCATAGATTATTATACTCCTAACCCACCTTGCAAGTCAAGTATTTTTAAATTATTGATTTCAAACGAAATAATTAGGCACTATATACAAAAAGCGCAATTAGTTATTGTCGGTAATAATAATTGAAAAAGGAGATAAAAAGCCATATAATGGTAATCAAAAGAATTATTTCCACAAGGAGGATTTTTATGAAAAAAACACACAAGATCATTTCTTTGGTACTGGTATTCATGCTGGTTTTCAGCTGTATAACGGTATTCCCTGCAAGCGCGGCGGTACCCGACGCACCGGCTGACCCGGCGCCTGCATGCCCGCTGTTATTCCACAATACTCTGCAATGGGAAAACATCTATGAGTACTCATGGGGTAACGACGGCGACGTCAGCGACGCATGGCCCGGCAAAAAGCTTAGCCCTATAGGCAAAGACGATTACGGCTATGATATTTATTCTCTCAACATTTTTGTCGGTTCAATCGGTATCGTCATCAACGACGGCAACGGACAGCAAACCGACGACATCACTGACTTTCAACCTGAGGGCGGCGGTTATTATTTAGATGCTAAAAAGACCGTTGTCAACGCATATGGCGCAACCGTTTATGTGCCCATTCCGCTTGAAGAGTCTGAGACGCCCACAGAGCCTGCTACAGAACCTACTACAGAACCTGCTACAGAGCCTGCTACGGAGCCCGTCGAATATTCCTACCCTTACACAATCGGAAACGCTGACGGCAACGAAACCATCAACATCAACGACGTGACCGCCATTCAGAAATACTTGGCAAAAGCGCCCGTACCCGATACGTTCAACGTATACGCGGCTGATGTTGACCAAAATGATGAAGTCACCATCAGCGACGCGACCTTGGTGCAGTATTTCCTCGCAGGAATAGATCACAAGGACAGCTACTGCAACACCGCAAAAGACGGCAAGCTGTCGGGCGAAAAAACTAATCTTTATTTCAGCGATTTTCTCAACTGGGGCAAGGTATCGCTGATCGCGCGCGATAAAAACGGCAAGCTTATGCCAAATGTCACCGTAGAGGAAAACAATTGGGGCGCATATTTCATATCTTTCCCCGTAGAAACAGCTTCCCTGACCGTTGTCAGCGAGGACGGCAGCAAGCAAACCGCTCCTTCTTACGATTCCCGGGCGTGGGGCGGTTTTGGTTCGACCTTCTATATCTCGTGGGATAAAAGCAACAGCCAATACGTTTTGGATTACCACATGTCGGGCGGTTTGATCCCCGAGGTCAGCTTTATCAATTCGCTAAACTGGAGTCACGTGCGTGTGGAAGAATGGGACAGATACGGCAACTTGATCCACACGTATGAGCCGGATTCTTCAAACAACAAGTATACTGTTTATCCCGCGATCAACGCCCAAAAGATTGATTTCACTGACGGCTTAGGCGCAAAAACCGATTATATCACTAACTTCTACACGGTTCCCGGACAGGGCGACATCTATTATTTGGATGCAGCTAAAACCACCGTCAACGACGAGGGCAAAACGGTGTATGTACCGATAA
This sequence comes from uncultured Ruminococcus sp., assembly GCA_902790475.1. GTDB lineage: Bacteria > Bacillota > Clostridia > Oscillospirales > Acutalibacteraceae > Ruminococcoides. The sequence continues at coordinate 25,411 of CADASG010000013.1, forward strand.
AGTGCTCAGATGAAGATATTGTCGGCGTATTTAAATTTGCCAACACGCTTAACTGGAAAGAAGTATATTTATATGCATGGAACGAAAACGGCAACGTTACCGCCGCATGGCCGGGCAATAAGCTGACTGACTTTGAGCTTAACCCTTACGGTGAGGAAGTATATACGATCAAGGTTCCCGTCGGAGCGAAAGGAATCATCATCAACAGCAGTGAGGGACAAACCGATGATATTACCGAGTTTTATCCCAAAGGCGGTTATTATCTGTCTGATAATGCAATCATCCTGAATGCCGAGGGCGCTACCGTTTATGCGCCGCTGAAATGGGAATATGAGCCCTCCTATGATGACTATGAAGGATCATTCAACTTCTACAACTCGCTTGACTGGAAAGACCTTCACATCTACGCATATAACGATGAAGGCGACGTTACCGCCGCATGGCCGGGCGATAAGCTGACGGACTTTGAGCTCAACCCTTTCGGTGAGGAAGTATATATGATCAAGGTTCCCAAAGGCGCTGTGGGCATTATTATCAGCGGCAAAGGGGGACAAACCGATAACATCACCGACTTTAATCCCGCATGTGGCACCTATTATTTGAATAAAAGCCAAACGACAATAAATGAATACGGCGCAACCGTTTATATCCCGATACAATGGTAATATGAGCCCTTCGATGATTGAGCGTTCTGCTTTTTCAATAACACGGTAATGTAAAAAAGCTTTAGGGCGCCTCTGAAAACAGATAGTTTTCAGAGGCGCCCTTTATTTGTTGGCATCGTCCTGCAAGCCCATTGTGCCGACGTTGTTTTTCTTGTCCGAGTGTCGATAGGAGTGAAACGTTTAGAGCGTCAATCTCGGGCGCACACGCAGGTGCGCCCCTACGCAGTAAAGGAAAACGGTGTCGGTTTCTCGCGTAACGGCGACATTACCTTTCATGCCGCCCCATAGTCCGCGAGCTGACTGCGGCGGCACGCCGACCTCGGACGCGCAATGCGCGCCCCTACGATGTTAAGGAAAACATTGATTATTAAAACGTAATTTCCATTGCCCTCACAGCTTTCGATATTTCTATTCTGTCCCGCGAAACGCCAACGTTACCAATACACCCGGCATCAAGTACGCGAGCCAAAAAACGCGTGGAGAAATCTCCTTTGGCAACGCAGCATTGTTCTCTGTCAGGGAGATTTCTCGACTATTCGCTGTCGCGAATTCGGCTTGCGCCGACCGCTCGAAATGACATATAGAGGAAACGTCGTTTCCATTGCCCTCACAGCTTCCGATATCTCTATTCTGTCTCGCGAAACGCCGACGTTACCGAATAATCCGACGTTAAGTACGCGAGCTAAATCATTCTGCCGTTTACTATGGGGTTGACGAGAAGGTTTTTGACCTCTTTTTCGGTGAGGTCGCGCCAGTCGCCCTGTTTCAGCATACCCATTTTTACGCCGCCGATCTGGGTGCGCTTCAGGCGCGCCACTTCCAGCCCTACCGCATCGCACATTCGGCGTATCTCGCGGTTTTTGCCCTCGTGGAGTATCATCTCAAGCACTACTCTGCCCGGCTCCTGATGAACCACATGGACAATGGCAGGGGCGGTTTTTTTGCCGTCAAGCTCCACGCCCGTTTCAAGCTTCACCAGCTGATCCTCACTTATCGAGGGGCGCACGGTCACGCGGTATATCTTATAGATGTTGTTGCGCGGATGCATGACCTTGTTGGCAAATTCGCCGTCGTTGGTAAAGATCAGCAGTCCCTCGCTGTCCTTGTCGAGTCTGCCTATCGGATAGACCCTCTCGCCCACGTTACTCACCAACTCAGCCACACATTTCCTGCCGCGCTCATCGCTCATGGTGGTGACAAAGCCGCGCGGCTTGTTGAGCATTATGTAGCGGTAGTGAGTTTTCGGCATGACGATTCGCCTGCCGCTGAGCGTCACCTTGTCGGCGGAAGTGACCTTGTCGCCCAGCACGGCGGTTTTTCCGTTTATTTTGACCTTGCCCTGCGTGATCATTTCCTCTGCCTTGCGGCGCGAGGCAATACCGCACTGCGCAATGAATTTTTGCAGTCTGATAGGTTCGTCTTTTTTAGCCATAATTAAAAATATCCTTTATTTTTTGCCAAAGTCCGCGCTCAGCCGTTTTCGTCGGAACAGCTTCGGCGGCTGTGACAGCGTCGGTGCGCAGCACCTTTCCGTCGAGTATATACTGTACGCTGCCGAGCCGCTGTCCTTTGTGTACAGGGGCGTATACAAAGTGCTCGGCAATTATTTTTCGTTTTACGCGCCTGAGCTGAGCAGGCGCAATCGCTATCGGCTCCGAGGGTCCGCAGCCTGCCCTTACACTGTCGCTGACCCCTCCGACCACGGACAGCGTTAAAGACGCGCCGCGCGGCTGATACGCCGCAAGACACGAAAAGCCGTAGTCAAAAAGCGCGATATGGTCGTCCCAGTCGCTTCTGTCGTCAAGAGTGACGCAGATCAGCGTCACACCGTTTTGACGCGCCGCCGACACCAGACACCTGCCTGCAGCCATTGTGTAGCCTGTTTTTCCTCCGATGCAGGAGGGATACAGCTTTAGCAGCTTATTGTGATTGATATAGGTAACTTTTTTGCCGGAGGGAGAGAGGAAATCCACGGTCATGCTCCGCCTTTTGGTTAGGTCGGCAAAATCCCTGCTGCGCAGTCCCTCCGCCATCAGCAGCGCCAAATCATAGGCGGTGCTGTAGTGATCGTCGTCGTCGAGTCCGCTTGGCGTGACGAAGTGCGTGTTCTTCATCCCTATCTGCCGTGCGCGCCGGTTCATGCGCAAAGCAAACCTCTCGGCGCTGCCGTCCGCAGCGATCGCCGCAGCGTTTGCGGCGTCGTTTCCCGAACAGAGCATCATTCCTGCAGCCAAGTCGGACAGGCGCACACGCTCGCCGATTTTGAGATACATGGAGCTGCCCTCCGCAGTCATCTCACGGGTAAAGGTCACCTGCCGGTCGTTCTTTCGCGCCGATTCCAGCGTCAGCAGCGTCGTCATCAGCTTCGTGGTGCTGGCAGGCTTCATGCGCTTATCCTTGTCGGCACTGAGCAGCACCTGCTTGTTCTGCGGACAATAGAGCACAAATGCACGCGCTCCCGTGTGAGGAATGCCCACAGCCGCAGCACTGACGGGCAGCGTAAGGATCAAACATATACACAGCAGCAAAGCAATCGGCTTTTTCATAGCGATACCCCCTGCACATTTATATGCAAAGGGCACATCAAAAAATCACTCTATGTCGTCTATGGTGATCTCGGAAAAATCGTCGGACGCCGGGATCACTTCTTTGTTTTTATCCTTTTTGTCCTTTTTGAAAAATCCCTTGACCGTGTCAACCACGTCGGGAACCATGTCTACGATTTTGTCAAAGCTGTTGTCGCTGCCTGTCACGGACACCAGACGCACGTTGCCCTGATAGACGGTCAAAAACGCGATAGGCTGAATGGTGACGCCTGCGCCGCTGCCGCCGCCGAACAGGTTTTTGTTCTCGTTTTTGGACGGCAGATCGGAACCGCCGGAGGCAAAGCCGTAGCTGACCTTCGACACGGGGATGATCAGCGTGCCGTCCTCAGAGGTTATCGGCTCGCCGACGATGGTGTTTACGTCCACCATCTCCTTGATTTTTTCCATGGTGATATTCATTAAATTTCCGATAGGATGATCCATAACAAACTCTCCTTTTTCTGAAATCCTTGCTTTTTCTTCCTCTATCAGCGCCTTGTCCGCCTTGGTTTTGTTGCGCAGACTGAGCAGCAGCCGCAGCGCCTTGAAGCCGTGCCTGAACACGAGCGCGAAGATCCACAGCAGGCGGATACTCACCTGCACGTCCGCTTCACAGCGGGTCTTGCCCTTTGCGTCAAAGTCAGGCTTGATGTCCACGCCGTAGCGCCGGCATTTGCCAGCGCGCACCAGTATGCTGACCGCAGGGTATACCGACAGGCACAGATAGCCGTATTTTACGGCGGTGTCGTCGGCGTTTTCGCCGCAAAAAACAATGCTGAGCTGCAAGCGCTTGATGATAAGGTGCTTAAAGAAATCCCTGAGAATCCCCTTTGTGAGTATCGCGGCGTTTTTGATCGTGTCGATCAGCCACGAAAGTCCCTTTTGCTTGACAAGCCCGGGCTTTTTTTCCTTTTTCTCTTCCTTTGACTTTTCTTCCTTCTCCGTCTTATCCTTTTTCTTTTTCTTCTTTTCCTTTTTTGGCTTTGACGGAAACAGTGTAACGGGAATAAATCCGATTTTCAGCGTCACGCGCAGCTCTTTGTCATAACGCGCGCATACGCCGACGGGAATAAGCAGCAGAAGAAAGAGCAGCAGCAGAACGCCAAGGAAGATAAACCAACCGTTCACGCGCCATCACCTCTTTATCTGCGGCAATATCTATTCTTCCGCGGTTTCGTTATTTTCGTTGTTTTCGGTATTATCCGAGTCGGCGCTGTTTTCATCGGAGCGTGCCTTATCGTCCTCGCTCTCGGGCAAAGGCGGCAGCTCGTCAAGACTGCTGATATTAAAGCAGCGCAGAAAATGCTCGGTGGTTCCGTAAAGCAGCGGTCGCCCGGGCAACTCGAGCCTGCCCTTTTCCTCGACAAGCCCCTTTGCTGTCAGGCTGCCGATAACACCGCTGCAGTCAACTCCGCGCACCTGCTCAACAAACGCCTTTGTGACAGGCTGGTTGTATGCGACAACAGCCAGCACCTCGAGCGCCGCCTGCGACAGAGGCGTGTTGCGGCGCAGATCCATCACTGTGCGTATCTGCGGAGCGTACTCCTTGACAGTCACCATCTGGTAGCTGTCCTTTAGTCTGATAATAGTTATGCCCCGATTTTGGGCGTTATAATCCGCCATAAGCGCTTCTGTCTGTTTGCGCGCCTGTTCGTCGCTGATCTCAAGCGCCTGCGCGATACGCGAAAGCTCCACCGAAGCGCCGTTCGCAAAAAGGATAGCCTCGATCGCGGGGCGTATATGCTGTTCGTCCATCAGGCTTCCTCCTCATTTTTTTCGATCATTCGGACAACGGCGTTTTCTCCGCTGCCCTCTATGCGTATCCGCTTGCCCTTCACCAGCTCCAGCGTCGCTAAAAAGGTCGCAACCAGATCGCTTTTGCCCTGACACACCTCAAAGATCTCGTGATACTCCAGCTTTTTGCCGTGCCACAGACGGCGCATCAGGCTAATGATCTTGCTGTTGACCGAAACTATCTTGTGCGCCACAATCCCCGAAAAAGCCTGCTCGGACGGCGGCAGCCTGCGCTTGCCCCTGCCCACGGCGCTGATGAACGCCTTGGCGATATCCTCAGGAGGATGAACGCGGTTGTAGGTCATGTCGTACTCCACGGGCGAAGCCTCGCGGAAAAATCGGTCAAAATCATAGATAACGCCCAGCTTTGCGGCGATCTCACGGCAAACCGCGTATTCAAGAAGCTGACCTGTCAGCTCTTTTTTAAGCTCCTCGGCTTCCTCCTCGTATTTCGGAAGCAGCATAACGGATTTGATATACACCAGCCGCGACGCCATGGTGAGGAACTCCGAGGCGATATCCATTTGGTTTTCCCTCATTACAGCGATCTGCTCCATATACTGGTCAAGCAGCTCGGAGATTTGGATATCATAGATGTCAACCTTGTTCTTTGCGATCAAGGTCAGTAATAAATCGAGCGGTCCCTCAAAAACGGACAGCTTGTATTGCAGCGGAGAATCCATAGTCCCTCCGGTCACAGTAAGCCAAACAGCTTAAACGGCTGCATGGCAAGCCACGACATACCGCTGAGCATGCCGCCTGACAAAAAGCCGATCAGCGAGGAAAGCGGACCTGTGTAGATCAGGATAAACAGCGCCGCGAAGAACACCATCTGATAGCGGTAGAAAAACGCAACGGCACTGTCGGGCAAAACGGTGAACAGTATTTTTGAACCGTCAAGCGGAGGTATAGGCAAAAGATTGAACACCGCCAAATTGACGTTGACCTGAACATAGAAAACCAAAAAAACGCGAACGATTCCGCCTAATCCGTCGCTGACTAAAAATGAGGGCGAAGCGCATAAGATGCCGTAGTACACCAGCAGTCCCGCAAAGCCCGCGACCAGATTTGCCACAGGCCCCATCAGTGCGGTTATGCCCATGCCGAGCTTGGGGTTTTTGAAGTAACGCGAATCAACGGGAACGGGCTTTGCCCAACCGAAGCCGATGAGCAGCATAAACAGCGCTCCCACGGGGTCGATATGGCTCAGAGGATTGAGCGAGAGCCTGCCGCGCTCCTTGATGCCCTTATCGCCGAGCAGATACGCCGCCTCGGCGTGCGCCCACTCGTGAAAAGGCAGGATCAAAAAAATAATCAGCAGCACCGCCAAAATTTCGGCGATGATGGATTCTAACGTGAAATGTCCGCTTAATAGCTGTGAAAGCATAGAGTCCTCCATAATAGTGAATATATACAGTTTATATTATACTACAGACAGCACAAAAAAACAAGTTAATAAATTTTAAAAAAACACTTGCTTTTTTGTCCGATTTCTGGTATGATAACAAAGTTAGGAAAAGTTTATTTCACTAAGGAGGTGCAGACGTATGGCAAAGTGTCAATTCTGCGGTAAGGATGTAAAGTTCGGAATCAAGGTTTCTCATTCACACAGACGTTCCAACAGAACCTGGAAACCTAATGTTCAGCGTGTAAAGGCAATTGTTGACGGTTCACCTAAGCGTGTATATGCTTGCACCCGTTGCTTACGTTCAGGTAAGGTTACCAGAGCAAACTAATAAATTTACATCTTAAAGGGCTGTTTTCGCAGCCCTTTTTATTTTTATAACGTTATCTGCCTCGCTCTCCCCCGAATAATGCGATCCCCTAAAACAGCTTCTCATAAAGCTTATTTAAACACAAAAAACAAAGGCCACTGAAGAAAAATAATTTAGTGGTCTTTTTGTCATTATTTTGTCCTGTTTGGTGTTTTATAATAATTCCGGTTAAGACATCAAAGGAGGCACTAATTATGAAAAGATTTAAAGTTAACCGATTGACCGCAATAACACTTGCGGCAATTATAACACTCTCCGTAACCGCTACCGGGATGACGTCAGTGTCAGCGGCAAGCACCGCTGAATCATCCGTTGGCAGCACCGCGGGCGACGCGGCAATCGCGGGAGCTAACAAGGCTATTGACAAGCTGATTGAAATTGGCTGTGACAAGGTTCCCGGGCTCTCGGTTTTGGGCGCAGCAGGAATAGGCGTAATAGACAGCCTGTTTGGCACAGTATATGACACGGGTATGTCGCTGGAGGATACAGACGATCACATTACACGCTCAACCAAGGATATTATTGCCGATATCGACAATATGAGTTCTCAGATGACAACCTACCACAACGAGGAAATGACGGCGCTCAAGACAATTTCAGACAAGCTTGACGAGATCTCAACCGAGCTGAAAAAAGAGGATATCAAGAGGTCGCTGGATAATTTTGATCAGGAGCACAATTGGGCGCTGTCAGCCCATGAAACCTTTATGAACAGCATTTCCGCCTACGAAAACAGTATAAGCAACGAATTCGCCGTTAAAAAGTACACTATAATTGACGAAAGCACATATCTGGCGTTTCGCGATATAGTGTCAAACTGCGGAGTCAACACGGAATTCAGCCGCATGAAAAACTATCTTAATACCAAGGGCGGAACATTTGACCTTCTTTATAATCTGGAAAAAATGGAATATGACAGCGACGCTGAAGCGCAGATCACCTCAGATGGTACCGGCGTTAAAAATATTAACGATTTAAAGCAGCTGGTTTCATACGACACGATCAAAAACGACCTCAAAGGATATGAGGCTGAGATGATTGTATATTATATGGACTGTTTGCAGCTTGCTCAAATGCAGTATGATATAAATAACTATGAATACTATCAAAACCACGGCAGCGACGCTCAGGCCATGAAAAAGCAGCTTGCGAACAATGCAGACGCTCTGAAAAACAAGGCGCAAAACTATTACAACGCTCTGCAAGAGGTTGTTACCGCTTACAATGCTGTTGAGCAGAAATATCAAAACGGAAAAGCGGCGGAGGTTTCGATCATTGTCGGCGCCGACTCCTACAGCTTTAGCGTTGACGATCCCATGAAGGGCTGGCTTGTAATGAACACCTTGGCGTTCTACAACACAAGCAACTCCGACTATCCTTCGGAAATGGTGTTTACACTCAACAAAGACTGGGCAACAACAGGTGACTTTTATCCCGGCGACGCGTACAGAAACGTAAACAACAAGCTTCCGCATGACTCTGACGGCTATATCAGTTTTCCGCAGCCTAACCGTGACGGATTGAAACTTACAGTCAATCTTAACGGACACTCTATCAAAACTCCGGTAGCGTGGAAATATACATTTACTTATATGGCTGTGACCAAATGCAATTATGAAATAACCATCAACGGCGATCCCGACTGTAAAAGCACAATTGACAATGCCGTATTTTCGCTTGAAACCGCAAGAATTCTAAAAGCATACGATTGCACGGGAGCTTATTTGAACCTTAACGTCAATAATGTTAATCTTATTCAGCGAAACAATCCGCGGTGTCCTTTTGCGACATTCGGTACAAGAGGCGGCGGCGAGATCCACGTCAACAACTGCAAGGCAACATATGAGGACTATAATTTCTGGTATGACGGACAATGTTCGGACGGAAGGCACTTCACATTTGATGAAAACGGAACTATTCCGGAACATGTAACCCCTTGATCACATGTTGGAATGATTATTCTGCAAGAATTTTTATAGTATCCTATTAGAATACAACAAAACACCGCCCTGTCAACAGCAGGGCGGTAAAATTATCAGTTATTATATATATCGCGTTTTCGCATTATAAATAATACAATAGAGCATATCAGCAGCATTACTAGTATAATCAGCGCGATGTACCACTCGCCGGTAAATATTTTAGCATCGCTGTTATCCTTGGAATTGTTTTGCGGCGAAGTAGCTGATGTGGGCGCGGCGGTTGGCTTTTCGGTAGGCTTTACCGTTGTTGTGTTCGCCTCGTCTTTTGTGGACGGCGTATAGTTTGAATCATGAAAGGTAGAAGGCGTTATTTGAGTATGCTTTGAAACGCTTACCTCTTTTGTACGCGCGTTGTTTATCACATTTCCTTTTTTTACAAGG
>CADASG010000014.1 GCA_902790475.1 uncultured Ruminococcus sp.
TTCCCCTATTCAGGCTCAGCCTGCGCTGGAAAATCCCGCACAATTAAATACTTATCAATCAAAGACTAAAAAATCAAATACGAAAGAAATCAAGGATAAGATTGATAAGATAGGCGTGCGCGCGTACCGCGAGCTGATTGAGGACAATATCGAGTATGACGCTCTTGCGGAACGCTACGGAGCGGAACGTTTGGACGCGATTGTTGACCTTATGCTTGAAACTGTCGTATCTCAGTCTCCCTATTGTGTGATTGCAGGCGGTGAATTTCCGAGAGAGGTTGTCAAGGCAAGAATCCTGAAAATCAACTCCGCGCATATTGAGTATGTCTTTGACTGCCTCGACGGAATCACAAGCAAGGTCGGCAACATCAAGGCGTATGTCTTGGCGACGCTGTTCAACGCTCCGGCAACCATTGACGAATATTACCGTGCTGAGGTCAACCACGACTTTCCGATGAACAGGCGCCGCAAGGCGCATTAACATATACACACTACAACAAAGGAGGCTGATTGAAACCTACATAACAGACGAACAAATCAAGCAGGCACGTCAAGCCAGTCTGTTTTCCTATTTGCAAGCCTATGAGCCCGGCGTATTGAAACGGGACGGCGCTAATTACCGTCACCGCGAGCATGACAGCCTTGTCTATGTAACGTCGCGGGACTTTTGGTATTGGAACAGCCGCGGAAAACGGATCAACGCGCTTGACTACCTGATAGAGATACGCGGCTACGATTTTTCAGAGGCGGTGACGCGGCTGACCGGTGAGGCTTTGCCGCGGGCTTCTCCCTATCGTCCGCAGAGCATACCAAAACCGCATCGCCCGGCAAAGCTCTATTTGCCGTGGCCGAAGAAATGTGCAACCGGATATTTCGGATATTTGCAAAAGCGCGGTATCAGCGCAACAGTGATTCAGCGGTGCCGAGATCTGGGACTTCTCTATGAGGGCAGATACAAGCCTAAAAAAGAAGAAAAGAAATATATACCCGTATGCGTGTTCGTTGGAACGGATGACGCAGGCAAGCCAAAATACGCTTGTATGCGCGGTATGTACGAAGATCTGAAAAAGGACGTATACGGCAGCGATAAGAGTTACAGCTTTTGTCTGCCACCCGAAAAACCGCACAGCAGTCAGGTCGCTGTCTTTGAGGCGCCGATTGACGCGCTCTCTCACGCGACCTTGCAGGAGCTTGAAGGCTGGAAGTGGAACGGCTATCGTCTTTCTCTCGGCGGAACCTCTCACGTTGCTCTGTTTGCTTTTTTGGAACGGCACCCGGAAATCAAGCGCGTTACCCTGTATATGGATAACGATTTGGCAGGCTTGAAAAACGCGCGAAAAATCAAAGCTATGCTGCGCGAAAATCCGTCTTTTAAGCATATCCGCGTGGGAATTAACCCACCCCGCGAGGGTAAAGATTACAACGAAAAGCTGATGTCGAAATTGCAGCTGCTTCAAAATTTACCACAACGCCGCCGTGAGAAAAGGGCGGCTATTTCAATTTAACAGGAGGATTTTTATGTACCCTATCATTTCAAACATCATTTTTTTAGTGCTGGGAGTTATGTTCGGCGTATTTGTCATGTGCCTGATGACCGCCGCCGGCAGAGCTGACAGAGAAACCGAGCTTATGGAAAACAGCGCCGAGCTCTCAAACGGACAGGAGGCAACGGATGAAGAAGGATAATACCGCCGTCAAGGTGATTGCGAGCGCCGCAAAGTGTCCTGACTTCGCCCCTGACGCAATACGTCAGCTTATGCGAAAGCTCGATATGAACGAGAAAGGGCTTGCAATCCTGATGAACGTCACGCCCGAAACCGTGCGGTTGTGGGTAGCGGGCGCGGTAAAGCCGTGCGGCACCGCCAAACGGTTAATGCAGATTTACAGCACAAGCCCTGAAATTATCAGCAGAATAGCCGCGGAAAGCGAGGTTGACAATGCCAAGTCAGCCGTTACATGAGGACTTCGGAGAAAAGATAGGCGGCGCGAAAAAAGATTTGTGGAGCGCTCGCGGACTGTACTCCGCTGATCTCGACGACATGAATGAGCGTGAGGCGGACAAATACGTCAGGAAAGATAATGTCTGGAAAAAGCCCGACTATCAGGCTATGCTCGACGACGGCATACCGATTGGCGTTGTCTATTACATTAAAAAGGTGCGCGACGCTGTTCCTGCTTCTCCACGGTATTACCGCGCCTACAATTATGAGGAAAAATCATATCAGCAAAAACGGTACATTGATACCGTCCGTCAGCTTCAAAAGGTTATGGAAAAGGTTCGCACCGTTGAGGACGCTAAAAATGCCTTTGTTGATTTCTATATCAGAAACGCGTATTTGCGGTCTGTTCGGGAATGGGACGGGCGGACTGCCTATGAGCGGACAAGCGATTATTCTCACAATCCGGCTTTGACAGATAACTTGCGCAACGTCATAAAAATCTCCTCAGACGTACAGTTTGAATATGATTTTGTCCGCAAGGCAAAGTCTGAGCAATTTCTTGTTCCAAAGGAGCAAAAGGTGCCGCGTGGCTACGATATTCATCTTTATGACGGCAAGGGCTACTCACGCAGCGGAGATTGGAAGAAAGATACCTACTACGTCACAAAAGGTCATCACATTTTACAGACAAATTTTGAGACGCGGGATCAAGCGCTCCGCTGGGTGCAGGAATACGCCAAAAGCCGTACTAAAAGCGGCAAACAGCGTTTTGTACCTCCGCAGTTGGAGCATATCACCCGAACGGGACCGGATTTCAGAAACGGTCAGGAAATTACCGGACAGCATTATCTTGACGCCTTCGGCTTTCGCGGCGGCGAGTTTGGCAACTGGCTAAATCAGAACGACCGACAGGCCTCGCTCAATATGGGCTTTGAAGCCTTAAAGGATTTGGCCGCGGCACTGCATATCTCCGACAAAGATATTGCTTTTGACGGCACACTTGCGATTGCCTTCGGCGCTCGCGGCAGCGGTAACGCGGCGGCGCACTATGAACCGCTGCGCAAGGTTATCAATCTCACCAAAATGCACGGCGCGGGATCTCTCGCCCATGAGTGGTGGCACGCGCTGGATGATTATCTCGGCGGAATAAAGGGCGCCAACGGTATGCTATCTGAGCGCGCAAGACGGTATGAGCCTATGCGCAAGCTGATTGAAGCTATTACGACCAAGCCAGAAACCTATGAGCAGGCAAAAGCGCGTACCGAAAGAAACAATGAAATTCAGATTAAAAACGCGACATCGTGGGTTGATTCGCTTATGAAGCGCTCTGTAGAACGCGCAAACGATCCGGCCATATCGGAGCAATACGCGGCAGCAAAAGCAGCTTTTTTAGTCGGAGCCGAGGGCAGCGTTGACAGATTAAGTAATTTGAAGAAACAAATTACCGGACACGTTATTCCAAAGGATGACCGGCAAAATCTTCAATATTACGAAAACCGTATGCGGGATATTCAGAATCAGTCGGAGCCTGTTATCGGACGCGTTCAGACTGATTACTATAAAAACTCAAAGAGAATGGGTAAAACGACCGAGAAAGACGGCGGATATTGGGACAGCGAAGTCGAAATGACGGCGCGGGCTTTTGCCTGTTACGTCAAAGACAAGCTGTCCTATCAGTCTGATTATCTTGTCGGTCACGCTGAGAGCTGCCTCGGACTTGATACGGATAAAGACGGCAAAATGCAGATAATCAAGGCTTATCCAGAGGGCGAAGAACGCAAGTCAATCAACGCCGCTTTTGATAATCTGATTGCCGAGCTGAAAAAGGAGCTTGTTTTCACTCATACCGAGAAAACGCCGTCACTGCCTCTTGCCAAAACGCAGACAGCGCAACAGCTTTCTATGTTCGGTGAGGATAAGCCGTCTGTACTCGGTCAGCTCGCGGCGGCGAAAGCCGCGCCTAAGCCACATTCCTCTCCTGCCAAAAAGCAGGAGCAGTCTTTATAAAAGGGGTGATTATTTGTCTGATGAAAAAGACTATACACTGCTCGAGGATGATTTGTTTTCGCCCGGCAGCCGCATAAAGCTGGATCATGTCCTGTATTTGAACGAGTATGATATTTCTGAGTTGTTGGATAAAAGTGTTGAAGAAGTGCGCGAGCTATATAACGAGAGCTTCAAAAAAGAAGAAAGTATGTACGAGGTTCTTCAAGCAGGTTTGAAAGCATGGGAACACGACGCGGCGCAAACGCGAAAACTGCAATTAGCGCTAAACTACCTTGAAATCGCACCAATGGACTGAGGATAAAAACGGCGTGCGAACTATCAGTAATTCCGTTTATAAGATGACATGTAAGCTATCTGAAAATCCAAAATGGAATTTATGGAGTGCCAAGCCGCTAAATGACCGTTGGTTGGTAGAATGGGAAGTCACTATCAATTCACCAAAGCTCGGTCATTGGGCATATGTAGCAGGTCAAAAGCGCAAATTTGAGGATCGTGTTACCGCAGAAAACTATTTAAATGGAAGAATACACGCATATGCAAAGTATTTTTCCGACCTCTCGCCGTCTATTCCTGAAAAATATAAAATGTTTTTTATGGAAAGCGGCCGCGTTTTACCCGGTTACAGGATAGAAGGTCAAGAGCAGCAACTAAAAAAGCCCTCGGTGCTTAATCAGCTCAGCGAGGCAAAATCTCAGCAAAAGGCGGCGCCGGCTACGCCTTCTAAAAACAAAAAAGAGCCGGAGCTTTAATATGGAGGAATTTTTGAGAGACGAAAAATACTATGGTGTTTTTGATTATGATGACGAACTGACGCCCGGCAGCGAATTAAAAATCGGCCATACCGTTGTACAGGACTATTACGATAATCAAATAGATTTGGCTCCCTTTATCGGCTTGGGTGCGGAAAGTCTTTCCAAAGCAAGAGAGCAGAGCGTTGAAGCAGAGAAGATGATTTTTTCCAAAATCAGGGATTCAATCCGTGAATGGGAGCGTCAGGCGGCAATTACAAAAACGTATGACCGCGCTTTGGAATATTTAACTACTCACGCTGTTACGCATACGTCGAATCAGTGGGTTCACGAGGACTACTATGACCGTGATTCGATCAGCAATATGGTTTACGAGATGTCCGTATCTGTGTGGGAAGAAACCAAATACGACAGAACAAAACAAGAGTCTGTGCCTGTTGCATGGTATGTTACATGGGATTTGGATATACGCTCGCCGAAGCACGGCCATTGTGTCGAAATCGCAGGTCAAAGGCGAAAGCGTTACACCGATAAAGCGGCTGCGGAAAAATATATCGAGGGTCGCAAGAAAGCCTTTGCGCATTATTTCAAGGAAATCTCACCGCCGATACCGCAGGAATACGCTGAGTATTTCAAGGTGAACGGCGTTTTGTTGCCCGGCTATACGGTTGAGGGGCAAGAATCTGAAATATCTACAAAAACAGCCGCCGAGATTATCAACGAAATCAAAGGCGGCGATTCTATATCTAACACAAAAAAGCCCTCTGTGCTCAAAAAGCTGGCGGAGGGAAAAACCGATAAACCGGCTCCCTCAAAAGGAGCCAACAAGAAGGAGGAACAAAGTCTATGAAAGTTTTAATGGTAGAACCCGGCAAGGTTCCCTACGAAAAAGAAATCGGCGACGGCCTGAAAGCGCTGCAAGACGCTGTCGGTGGATATATTCAGGCAGTTTACCCCTATGAAGATCCTGTCGCGCTGGTATGCAATGAGGAAGGTAAAATTGAAGGTTTGCCGCTTAACCGCGCGCTCAGAACCGAGGACGGTGAAATTTATGATATTATTGCCGGAAACTTCTTTATCTGCGGGCTTGGAGAAGAAAGTTTTTGCAGCATTTCACCTGAGCTTTCCGAAAAATTCAAGAAAGAATTTAAGCACCCGGAAACGTTCACAAAGTTATTCGGAAAGATTTTAGCTGTAAAGGAGCCTGTACCCGGCGAAGGCTCATCCGAAAAATCTCACAAAGGACCGGAACTGTAATGTTACTTTCAATTCGGGAGCCATATTTGCTCACCGTTCAGAAAGACGACTTCTTCCCAAATCCGCGGCGCGAGGACGAAAATTTCGGTACCATGATTTGTTTTCATCGACGTTATCAGCTCGGAGACGAGCACAAATATTTTTGTTCAGACGATTTGTTGGAGGAAATGTTTATCAATGCTGCCGACGGCGGTGAAAAAGGCAAGCAAATGTATGAGGCTTTTGTGAATAGTTTTGACCTTCACCCCGGAACCTCGGCACAGCTCCGCGCTTACAGTCGTGCTTTGATGGCAGAAATAGAAAAGGCGTATGTTGTGTTACCTGTGTATCTTCTCGACCACAGCGGTTTATCGGTCAGCACCACCGATTTTCGTGATCCGTGGGACAGCGGACAAACAGGTATTATTTTTGCTTCATTTGATAAAATCCGCGAGGAATTTGAGGTTGAAAAAATCACGCCTGAAATCCGGCGGAAAGCGGAAAATATGTTAAACGCCGAGGTTGAGCTGTACGACGCGTATCTTAACGGACAGTGCTACGGGTATGAGTTATATAAAAACGGCGAGCTGCAAGATAGCTGTTGGGGCTTCATTGGCAGCGTTGACAAGGCGTGCCGGGATATTGCGGAGTATCTGCCCGACGAGTGCAAGGGTATGACAGCTAAACTGTCAGAAGTCAACGATCCGGCTTCTATGGTGAAAACGCTGTTAAAACACGCGCGAATTCAGGTGGCTCAGGTTGCTAAGGATCACGAACACCAACCGCGCGAGAAATCACTTGACGCGGTTTTAATTTAAAGGAAGGAGGAATTATTTGCAGGAAGAAATCGACCAAAGAACCGTATCTATCACCGTTCAGGCGGCAAAGCTGTCAGGACGGGTTTTGAAAGCGGCTATGACGGCTGCTCTCCACAAAATGCAGCAACAGCGTCATTCGGTTAAACCCGGCCGCAACAGTCTCAAACGGCTGGCACAGGGCGACGGCGGCTTGAATACGATTGAAGTTTCGGGACGTTTGCGCTCCTTTGAACGGTACGCACGGAAATATCAAGTTCGTTATCACATTGAAAAAGAGGTAGGCAGTAAACCGCCGCGCTGGACGGTATATTTCAAGGCGAATCAGGCCGACGCTCTGACCGAGGCGTTTAAGGCATATACCAATAAAGATCTCACCCGCGGCAAAAGGCCGTCGCTTGTGGCTCAGCTCCGTAAATTCAAGGAGCTTGTCAAGACGCTCGGCAAGGATCGTGTCCGCAACAAGGAGCATGGAGGGCCTGAACGCTGAGTAAAAACGATTTTATCAAAAAGTATGTTATTCCAAATCTTCCGTATTTGCTGTTTGTGCTACTGTTCGCAAAGCTCGGAGAGGTTATCCGGCTCGCGCCCGGCGTGGACGCGTCACAAAAAATGTTGGGACTGAATCAAGGCTTTTCTGCGGCGTTCAGTCACTTCTTTCCGACCGCATGGATAGATTTGTTAATTGGCATTTGCGGCGCGGGTATTATGCGCGTCGTCGTTTATGTCAAAAGCAAGAACGCGAAAAAATACAGAAAGAATATTGAGTACGGCAGCGCGCGCTGGGGCACTAAAAAGGATATTGCTCCTTTTATGGATCCTATTGCGTGGAATAACATTATTCTCACTATGACCGAGGGACTTATGCTGTCAGGCAGACCGAAAAAACCTGCCTTTGCCCGAAACAAGAATGTGCTGGTCGTCGGCGGCTCAGGCTCAGGTAAAACGCGGTTTTTTATCAAGCCGAACCTTATGCAGCTTCATTCTTCTTATGTCATTACCGATCCGAAAGGTACGGTGCTGATTGAGTGCGGAAAACTGTTACAGCGAGGCGCGCCGAAAATCGGCAAGGACGGCAAGCCGGTGAGAGACCAAAACGGAAGGATAGTGTATGAGCCTTATAAAATCAGGGTTTTCAACACTATTAACTTTTCAAAGTCAATGCACTTTAACCCGTTTGCATATATCCACTCCGAAAAAGATATTTTGAAAATTGTCACTACCCTTATTGCCAATACCAAAGGCGAAGGCAAATCAGGTGATGATTTTTGGGTAAAGGCGGAAACGCTGCTTTACACAGCTCTTATCGGCTATATCTATTATGAGGCGCCGACTAATGAACAGAATTTTGCGACATTGGTTGAAATGATAAACGCAATGGAAGTACGCGAGGACGACGAGAATTTCAAGAACGCGGTTGACCTTCTTTTTGACGCATTGGAGCAAAAGAATCCCGATCACTTTGCGCTGAGGCAGTATAAAAAATACAAGCTGGCGGCGGGAAAAACAGCAAAATCCATTTTGATTTCCTGCGCGTCGCGTCTTGCTCCCTTTGATATTAAAGAGGTCAGAGAGATTACCATGTACGACGAGCTGAATTTAGATATGCTCGGAGACGAACGGACAGCGCTTTTCCTGATTATGTCCGACACCGACGGCACCTTCGCATTTTTAATCAGTCTGATTTACTCTATCCTGTTCAACAGACTTTGCGAACGCGCCGACGACGTTTACGGCGGACGGCTGCCTGTTCATGTGCGCTGCCTGATTGACGAGGCAGCGAATATCGGTCAGATTCCAAATTTGGAAAGGCTGATGGCGACAATCCGTTCAAGAGAAATATCCGCTTGCCTTGTATTGCAGGCACAGAGTCAGCTTAAAGCCTTGTATAAGGATAATATGGACACAATTATCGGCAACTGTGACGCGAGTTTGTTTCTCGGCGGTAAAGAGGAAACTACGCTGAAAAGCTGGAACTCCCTGCTTGGAAAGGAAACGATAGACCTCTATAACGAGAGCGTCACCAAAGGCACGCAGGAAAGCCACGGGCAAAATTTTCAAAAGCTCGGCAAGGATTTAATGTCAATGGACGAAATCGCCGTTATGGACGGCGGTAAATGTCTGCTGCAGATCCGAGGGGTGCGGCCTTTTCTGTCAAAAAAATATGATATTACCAAACACCCCAACTACAAGTATTTGTCGGACTACAATCCGAAGAACGCTTTTAGCATAGAAGAATTCTTATCTACCCGTCTGAAACCGAAAAAGGACGAGCAGTTTATCAACTACGAAATCAGCGCCGAGGAATTGGCGCGCTATTCTTAATAAGGAGGCTATTGTTTGAGAATTAGGGACTCTCCCGACAAATAAAATCATTACTTTTTTCGCCGCCGTTGTGATTACTCTCATGTATCACAGCGGCGGCTTTTTTTGTTTGTATCAAACACACAATTTCACTTTTTACTCAATTTACAAACAAATTGCAATCATTGACAAATCAAACTTGATAGGAGGAATTTAATGCAATTTTTTTCAAGCGCTATTGATACCCTGAAAATCCTTGTAATTGCTCTTGGCGCGGGCTTGGGCGCATGGGGTGTAATCAATCTTTTGGAAGGCTACGGCAACGATAACCCCGGTGCGAAATCTCAGGGCATGAAGCAGCTCATGGCGGGCGGCGGTATTGCGTTGGTGGGCGCGACGCTGATTCCGCTTCTTTCCGGTCTGTTCGGGTAATTTCGTATGTTTATTATCGACCAACTCACCGAATGGATCAAGGAGGGCATGGTTGACGCAATCACGAGCCAGTACGAGGGTATCTTTGAGTCCGTAAACAGTCAGGTTTCGGACGTAGCCACTCAGGTAGGTCAGACGCCGCAGGGCTGGAACGGCGGCGTGTTTTCGATGATTCAAACATTATCGGAAACCGTCGTCATACCCATTGCGGGAATGATACTTACCTTTGTGTTGGTATATGAGCTGATTCAAATGATATTGGAGAAAAACAATATGCACGAATTCGACACGTTTAATATTTTCAAATGGATATTCAAAACGTTTGTCGCGGCGTACTTGCTAACCAACTGCTTTACAATCGTTATGGCGGTGTTTGATCTCGCTCAAAATGTCATATCGCAGGGCGCTACCGTGATTACCGGCAACCTCGACGTTGATACCAATATGGATAATCTGCGCTCGCTGCTTGAAGATATGGGCGTTTGGGAGCTGATTGGTCTGTGGCTGGAAACCAACATAATTCATTTGTGCATGTGGATTTTGTCAATCGTCATTTTTGTTATCGTTTACGGAAGAATGATTGAAATCTATCTGACAGTCAGCCTCGCTCCGATTCCGTTTTCTACAATGGCAAACCGCGAATGGGGTCAGATGGGACAAAATTATTTGCGCTCGCTGTTCGCGCTGGGCTTTCAGGGATTTCTTATCCTTGTGTGCGTAGCGATTTACGC
Organism: uncultured Ruminococcus sp.; assembly: GCA_902790475.1. Lineage (GTDB taxonomy): Bacteria > Bacillota > Clostridia > Oscillospirales > Acutalibacteraceae > Ruminococcoides. Next base: position 10,215 of record CADASG010000014.1, read on the forward strand.
GGTGCTGGTGCAAACAATTCCGTCGTCCGACAACATTCATGCGGCAGTCTGGGGTACCGCGGGATATACCGTCCTGCTTGCCTTTGCCCTCTTTAAGACCGGTTCATTATCCAAATCTATCTTTAATGCTCACTAACAAAGGAGGAATTGAATGAGCAAAACCACCGAACAGCCGCGCCCTGACGCCGCGGCAAACAACGACCTGAAAATCGAGGTCAGCGTGCGACCAATCGCTCCCCGAAATAATCTGCTGGGCTTTGCGACCGTTACGATTAACGACAGCTTTGTTGTTGAGAATTTCCGCGTATGTTCCGGCGAAAAGGGGTTATATGTCAATATGCCCTCTATGCAGGACAGTCAAGGCAACTGGCATGACACTTTTAAGCCCATTACTGCCGACGCGCGAAATCTGATTGTTTCCGCAATTATTAACGGCTACGGCGCGGCGATTGATAAAATGCGCGAAACCCTTGACGCTTCACGCGAGGCGACGGAAAAGCCGTCTTTGAAAGGCGCGTTAAAGGATCAGGCTGATAAGGTCAGAAAGCAGCCTGTCAAATCTGCCGGAAAGAGTGAACAGAGCCTCTGATGTCCGACAATAAGAAATATAACATTATTTATGCCGATCCACCGTGGCGCTATGAGCAGCGAAAAATACCCGGCGGAGCGGAGCAGCACTATCCTACCATGACGCTTGACGACATTTGCAATCTGCCTGTGGAGCAGCTTGCGGATAAGAACTGCGCACTGTTTTTGTGGACGACCTTTCCAAAGCTGAAAGAGGCGTTTCAGGTTATCGACGCATGGGGCTTTCAATATCGTACCCTCGCTTTTCTTTGGTTGAAGCAGAACCGAAAAGCCGACACATGGTTTTACGGTATGGGCTTTTGGACGCGCTCAAATGCCGAGGTCTGTCTGCTTGCGCTCAAAGGACACCCAAAACGTCAAAACGCGGGGATTCATCAATTTGTTATTGCTCACCTTGAACAGCATAGCAAAAAGCCCGGCGAAGTGCGGGACAAGATAATCAAGCTGATGGGCGATCTGCCGCGCATTGAGCTTTTTGCCCGGGAAAAGACGCCCGGCTGGGACGTTTGGGGCAATGAGGTGGAATCGGATATTATTTTACCCGAAAGGAGCGTGTGATATGGAATATCGCGAAGCCCTAGGAATTCTCAGGAACCGTCTTGACGACAGTCTCACACAGCACGCTGCGGAAACAGACAAAAGCGACATCGGCGAAATTTACAAATTACAGGAATATTCCGAAACCCATTACTATATGAAAGCTGTTCACGACTACACAGCGGCCGAGGTTGAAGCGCTTCTGTCTTTTGTTGACCCTTTAGAGGTTGCCTTCTGGTGCCGGGAAGAAAATACGCACGAGGTCGGTTTACCTATCTGCGATATTCTCAAAGAGATTAACGCGGATTCGCGTTTTCCAAAGATGACACCGGAGCTTTCTCCTGAGGACAAGGTTCACACCCTTGTTATTCGTCTTGGTAAAAACCTGTATGAATATCAGGAAAAGCTGCAAACGTGGAGCAATCAACAGTTAATCGACCACTCCGAGGAAATTGCGGCGACAATGGCGGCTTATAAATATATGACAGAAGAATTTGCCAATAACCCGCCGGAGCATATTGCCGATTATTTATTACAGTTTGAAAACCCGCTTGCCGTTCTTTGCGAGCACTGGCCCGAGTGTACTTTGTTTGGCGTGGACGTTATAGCGGATATCAAAGATGAAATAAAGGATTTACAGGTAAAGCGCGAACAGCCGAAATCGGTACACGAGCAGCTGAAAGAGGCTTCCCGTTCTGTTCAGGAACAGACAAAATCAGAAAAAAAGCAGCGCGGCGACGGGGCTCGCTGAGCTGTGGAAAGAAGGTGAATTTATGCCCTATGTACCTGTACCGAAGGACTTAACAAAGGTCAAAACCAAGGTTGCGTTCAACCTTACCAAGCGTCAGATTATCTGTTTTTCGCTCGGCGGTGTTATCGGACTGCCTGTGTATTTTCTTTCGCGTAATGTCATCGGAAATACAGCGGCAGTGCTGATTATGATTGTACTCATGCTGCCGTTCTTCTTTTTCGCTATGTATGAGAAAGACGGTTTGCCGGCGGAAAAGCTGTTGTTCAACCGGTTACGCTTTATGCTCTGGCCGAAAGAGCGGCCGTACAAAACAAATAATCTCTATCAATATTTATCAAAGAAGGAGGTATCGGCGATTGCAAAAAACCAAACAGCAGGCGGCGCAGGAAAGAAGATTGCAGCGAAACATCACGCAGTCAAAACAGCTCCGCGCCGACGCTAAGGCAGCGCGCAAAGGCGCGGAGCCAAAGCAAAAGCCGTCCTCGAAAAAGGGCGGTTTTTTTGCGCGGATATTTGGTGAAGCGCCGCAGACGGTACAGCAAAGTATTCCGTATAAGGAAATGTACCGCGACGGCATTTGTCGTGTGGACGACAAGAAATACACCAAAACCGTGCAATTCTACGACATCAATTTCCAGCTTGCACAGACTGAGGATCAGGAAATGATTTTCGGCAACTATTGCGATTTTCTCAACTACTTTGATTCCTCAATCAATGTGCAGCTCACCCTTATCAACCAGCGGGCAAATATCAAGGATTTCAACAAGAGCGTTTCCATTGAGCTTGAAGGCGACGAAAACGACGGTATGCGTGTTGAGTACGGCGGTATGATTAAAGGCCAGATTCAAAAGGGCAACAACGGTATCGTCAAGCACAAGTATATTACCTTCGGCATTGAGGCGGAGGATCTGCGCAGCGCAAAGCTGAGGCTGGAGCGTATTGAAACGGATATTTTAGCCAACTTCAAAAAGTTTGGCGTACAGGCGCGTTCTCTTGACGGCAAGGAGCGTTTGGCGCTTCTGCACCGTCAGCTCCACCCCAGCGGTCAGGAAAAGCTCAAATTTGAGTGGGCGGATATTGTGAAAACAGGTCTTTCCACAAAGGACTTTATTTCACCGTCCGGCTTTTCTCTTTCAAAGGACGGCAGAAGCTTCCGTATCGGCGCTCATTTTGGTATGGTTTCCTTTATTCAGATTATCGCGCCGGAGCTGACCGACAGATTGCTTGCAGAGTTTTTACAGCTTGACGAAGCAATTACCGTCAATATTCATATTCAGTCTATCAATCAGACCGAGGCTATTAAGAACGTCAAGCGCAAAATGTCCGACTTGCAGAAAATGACGATTGAGGAACAGAAAAAAGCTGTCCGTGCGGGTTATGATATGGATATTATTCCGTCCGACCTCGCCACTTACGGCAAGGACGCCGAAAATCTGTTGACTGATTTGCAGAGCCGTAACGAGCGTATGTTTTTGGTTACGGTGTTGGTTGAAAATATCGCGACCAAAAAATCCAAGCTCAAAAACGATATTTTTTCTTCGGCGGGTATCGCTCAAAAATATAATTGCGCACTGAAAACGCTGGACTATCAGCAGGAGCAGGGCTTTATGTCCTCGCTTGCCCTCGGCGTCAATCAGGTGGAAATTAACCGCGGTCTGACGACAAGCAGCACCGCGATATTTGTTCCCTTTACCACCTGCGAGCTGTTTCAGGAAGGCGAGGCTTTGTATTACGGCCTTAACGCTATTTCCAACAACCTGATTATGGCTAACAGAAAAACGCTGAAAAATCCCAACGGTCTGTTTCTCGGCACACCCGGCAGCGGTAAATCCTTCTCGGCAAAGCGTGAGATTGTCAACGTGTTCCTGCTGACAAAGGACGATATTATCATTGCCGATCCTGAAAACGAGTACGGTGCGCTTGTCAAGCAGTTTGGCAGACAGGGACAGGTTATCGACATTTCTATGAATTCCAATAACTACATTAACCCGATGGATATTAACCTTGACTACTCCGACGACGAAAACCCGGTATCGCTGAAAAGCGATTTTATTCTTTCTCTCTGCGAATTGATGGCAGGCAGCAAGGACGGTTTATCGCCGATTGAAAAGACGGTCATTGACCGTTGCACAAGACTTGTGTACCGCGATTATCTGCAAGATCCGCGACCGGAAAACATGCCTATTTTGGGCGACCTCTATTCTCTGCTGATGAAGCAGCCTGAACCGGAGGCACAAAGGATTGCTACTTCAATGGAGATGTACGTTAACGGCAGCCTGAACCTGTTTAATCACCGCTCCAACGTTGATTTGAATAACCACCGCGTTATCTGCTTTCAGCTCAAATCAATCGGAAAAGCGCTGAAAGAAATCGGTCTGCTGATTATGCAGGACGCCGTTTGGAACCGCGTTACCATTAACCGAGCTCAGCACAAAACGACGTGGTTTTATATCGACGAGTTTCATTTACTGCTGAAAGGTCAGACAGGCGCTTTCTCGGTTGAGATTTGGAAACGATTCCGCAAATGGGGCGGTATTCCGTCCGGTCTGACGCAGAACGTCAAAGATCTGCTGCGCTCGGCTGAGATTGCTAACATTCTGGAAAACAGCGACTTTATCTATATGCTCAATCAGGGCGCGGACGATAAACGGATTCTTGCCGAAAAGCTCGGCATTTCCACGCACCAGCTTTCTTATGTAACGCAGGCGCCGCCCGGCGAAGGTCTGTTATTCTTCGGTAACGTGATTATTCCCTTCGTGGATCACTTCCCGAAGGACACAAACCTCTACCGCATTATGACGACCAAGCCCGATGAAATGATACAGGAGCATGAATAATGAAGCAGGCTTTGACAGGAGGTGATTGCGGTGTCACGCGATATGGATTTTCAACGGGCAAAACATAAGCTGACGGATAACGCGCGGGACGCTCCTTCTCAGGGGCGTTCTTCCTCTTTTAATCAGGGGCGCATAGACAGCCGCGAACGATCAGAGGCTCAGCCCCGGACGGGACAAAAACAAACATCTGTGAATAACAGCAATTTGCAGACTGATACCACCAATACAGATTTGCGGACAAATACCTCACAGGCAGATAATTCCGCTGATTATGAAGCGGAAAGCCTTCCGTCAGTAAACGAACCACGCAAAAATTCCGATTTTTTCCGGCCGCAAATGTCACGCACGCGGACGCAGGAGCCGGAGCAGAGACACACCGTTTTACAGCGCGGCAATCGTTATCAGCAGCGTTTCAGAGAAACGGCACAGACAGAAAGCGCGCCGCAAAGTTCTTCCAAGCTGCGGTTTACAGATGACGAGGTTACCCCCGAGATTGCAAAAAGCCGTCAGCTCGAAAAGGCGCAGGAGCGCGTCGCAAGATTTGAGGAACGTCTGCATAAGGCGGAAGGCCGGCAGCCCTCTCGCCGCAGGCTCAAAGTTGATACTCTATCCGACAGCGAAACGGGCAAAACTAAAAAACGCTTACGCTTTGAAAAGGAAATCAAATCCCAAAGCGTCCATTTGAACGGCCCGGCCGCTCTCCGACCTGTAAAGGGCGCGGCAAATCTTGCAGGCGGTTTTGTTCACAAACAAATCTATCAGAACGAGCATGAAAATGTCGGTATTCAGGCAGCGCACCGCACCGAGCTTGTCACTGAATCAGGCTTACGCAGACTGAACCGTTTTAGAAAGGTCTCTCCCTATCGCAGAGTAGAGCGGCTGCAAAAACGGACGACAGCGGCGCAGGCAAAGGCAGCCTATCAAAAACTTTTAGCCGACAATCCAGAAATCAAGAAAAAAGGACTTGCTAAGCTGTGGTATAAGAAAAAACTGAAACGCAAATACGCAAAGGCGGCTCGCGAAGCGCAGAAAGCCGGAAAGCGGGTAAAAAATACGGCTGTTACGACTGAAAAGATAGCCGCTAAGGTAGTGAACGCCGTCAGGCACCACCCGGTTGCCTGTTTGGTGATTGCGCTCCTTCTTCTGCTGATTTTCTTTATTATGTCTGTCTTTTCGTCCTGCGGAAATATGGGAGCAAGCGGTGCGGGTGTAATTAACGCCTCATCTTATCAGGCTGACGATAACACCATAACGCAGGCGGAGCTCACTTATACAGAATGGGAAACGGATTTGCAAATGGAAATCAACAGCGTTGAGAATGACAATCCCGGCTATGACGAGTACCGTTATCAAATTGGCGCAATCGAGCACGATCCGTATGTGCTGATGGGTTATCTCACCGCTGTTTACGGAGAATTTGACAGTGCGACTGCTGAGGCTGCAATGCAGCAGCTCTTTAACAGTCAGTACAATTTGACGCTGACGGAGCAAATTGAGCGACGGACACGGACGGAACAGCGGCGAAATCCCGACACAGGACAACAGGAGCCGACCGAGGTTGAGTATGAGTATAAAATTCTCAATGTTACCCTTTCCTCGGCGCCGCTCGAAAGCGTTGTTGCCTCTCGCGTTAATGACGAGCAAAAAGGCATTACCGAGCTTCTGATGACGACAAAAGGCAGCCGTCAGTATGTCAAAAATGTGTTTGGTTCTGTAAATTGGCTGCCGAGTGTTACCAGCTATTTTGGCTACCGCGTCCACCCAATCAGCGGCGAGAAAAATTACCATACCGGCGTTGATATTGGTATGGCTCAGGGAACCGAGATTTTAGCGGGACACGACGGAACCGTCACTACAGCCGGCGAATCCGGCGGCTACGGTTTATGCGTCGTCATAGAGGGTACGACCTCAGACGGCAAAAGTCTTGTCACAAAATACGGTCATTGTTCGCAGATACTTGTATCAAACGGTGATACGGTCAGAGCAGGAGATGTTATTGCAAAGGTTGGCAGTACAGGCAATTCAACCGGTCCGCATCTTCATTTGGAAGTGTTGGTTGACGGCGAATATCTCAATCCGCTTTACTTTGCGGAAACCGGAGACGACAGCGAAAGAACGCTGCCTGACGCTGCTTCTGTCAGTCGCGGCAACTATTTGAATTATTCCGTACCGCCCGAAGCACTGTCCGATTCTCGGTTCAGGGCAATTCTGACTGAGGCGGAAAAGTATCTCGGCTATCCGTATGTATGGGGCGGTTCCGATCCGTCCACTTCCTTTGATTGCTCCGGCTTTGTATCATGGGTAATCAATCACAGTGGATGGGACGTCGGACGTCAGGGCGTGTTAGGCTTGGAAGATTACTGTACAACGATTGCGCCGTCTGAGGCAAAGCCCGGCGACCTTATTTTCTTCGAGCGCACTTACGACGTGGTGGGTGCAAGTCATGTAGGTATCTATGTGGGAGACGGTATGATGATCCATTGCGGCGATCCCATATCCTACGCAAATATCAATACAAGCTATTGGCAGGAGCATTTTCTGCATTTCGGCAGACTGCCATAAATCAAACGAACGGAGGTTAATATTGAATCCTAAAATTGAAAAACTTGAAAAGGACATCCAAAAAACAAATGCTAAAATCGCAGAGCTTCAAAAGAAAGTGAGCGATATGCAGGATCAGAAAACGGAGCTTGAAAACGCTGACTATATCGCGACTTGCCGCAGCTTTAAGCTCACTCCTGCACAGCTTGCGGAATTTTTGAAATCGCGCGAATTACCGCAGGAAACGGAGGGCGCCTATGAGGACTAAGGTAATATCTATTCTGATTGCCGTTCTTCTGCTTGCGGGTATGTTTACCATGTCGCTGACGGTATCGGCGGCAAGCAAGAACGACACAACGCCGCCTACGCTTTCGGTTAAGTTGAACGGTGAAAAGCTCACCGTCAGCGCGAAGGACGACGATTCAGGCTTGCAGGCAATTTTTATTGATTCCACGCGCGTCAATTCCCTTGTCAATGGCAAGGCAACCGTCAACCTGAAGGATTATGCCGGCAAGGATAAAAAAATCAGCGTGTACGCAATGGACTATGTGGGCAACAAATCCGATGTCAAAAAAATTGACAATCCCTATTATACAGAGCCCGCTACAGTAAAGGCGACCGAGGCACCGCAGCAGGCGACTACTACGTCGAAAAGCACGTCACAGTCAAGCGGCAGCAGTCGGTCAAATTCTTCTCAGTCCGGAGGAAGTAACCAGAATGCTTCAAACAATACGGCAACTACGCCGACAATCAACAGCACCTCGCGTATTTTGCCGAGCCCGACGACAAGCTCTGTGTCGAGCATTTCCGTGGGAGCACTCACCCCAAACGGTCAGGGTACCGTACTCGATTCAGCCTCAGGCGAGGATGACGACAAACAGTTTTATACCATTACTACCGACGCGGGTAACGTGTTTTATCTGATTGTGGACGGCAAGCGCGGCACGGATAACGTGTATTTTCTCAACGGTGTTACGGAGTCGGATTTGATGGCACTGGCTGAAAAGGACGAAAGTATTTCTATCAGCGCGGTACCGACTGAGCCGGAGTGTGTTTGCACCGATAAATGCGCTGACGGCAAGCCCAACGCCGATTGCCCTGTCTGCAAAGAGGATATTTCCAAGTGTCAGGGTAAAACGCAGCCCACTGAAGCTACGGAGCCTTCCGAGCCTCAGGCAAAAGAAAAAGAAGGCGGCGGCAATATCGGCATGATTATCTTTATCGTGTTGGCGGTTGCAGCAGTCGGCGGCGCCGGCTACTATTTTAAGATTGTACGTCCGAAACAGCAGGGCAGCTTTGACGACGAAGATGACGAAGCAGAGCCTTCCGACTACGGTGATGCCTATGGGACTGACGAATACGGCAGTCCTGAGTATTTACCTGAGGACGACGAGTACGAATATACAAACGACGGGGACGGCGAATAAGCCGTCCTCGCGACATTAAGGAGGATTTTATTTTGAAAACCCACAACAGAAAAGGATTTACACGATTAACCGCTATCATACTGGCCGCTGTGTGTTTGCTCGGTGTGATTTTCCCTTTAACCGTCATGGCTCTCTCACCCGGCACAAAAGCCGGTTCATGGTGGGGCGATTTTTATGTTTCCGCTGACGGTGATTATTACTATCACCCTGACGTGTGGTATTTTATGACCTATAACGCCGACGGTTCCACTTCATACAATCACTTTAACGGCGGCACAGGATATTGCCACTATATGATTACGGATTCAAGCGGCGAAACACATTCCGTTTACTGTATGGAAAGCGGCGCGGACTTTGGTTCTTCCGACGGCGGCTATACCTCGCAGAGTAGTACGGACAGCACCTATTACAAACGGTTGCCGGCGACTGCGCAGCGCGGTATTGAGCTGACAACACTCTACGGCTGGAAACCCGGCGCGTCATTGCCTGTGTCGGGCATTAACGCCGACGACTACAAATTTGCAACGCAGGTTTTGATTTGGGAATATCAGCAACAGTTAAGAAGTGATCCTAACAGTCGTCACAACAATAGTTCTGTTCCTGCCGATCAGTTTTACGGTACGCTCAAAGGGCGTCCAGCTGAAAAGGCGTACAACTGGATTTTGAAGCAGATTGCAAGTCATTCCACTTTACCGTCTTTTACTTCCTCCACAGCGGACAAGGCACAGACAATCGAACTGAAATGGGATGACAACAAAAAGGTTTACGCCGCGACCGTCAGCGACAGCAACAAGGTTAACGTAGATTTTGAAACTCTTTCCGGCAGCGGCGTCTCTATCTCACGCAGCGACAACAGCTACACCTTTACCGTAAAGAACATGATTGAAAATCCTGTCACCTTCAAATTCAGAAAGAACATCAAGAACGCCGAAGATATGCTGATTTGGGGACGTCCCGGCTATCAGACATTACTTACGGGCGCAAAGGATTCCATTGTATTCTATGTGAAAATCAAGACTGAAACCTTCGGCATCGCTAAAATCGTAAAAACCAGCGAGGACGGCGTTGTTGAGGGCATTTCCTTTAAGATTACAGGCGACAACTACGATAAGACCGTAAAAACAGATAAAGACGGTACAATCAGCACGCAGCTTTTGCCCGGCAGCTATACCGTTACGGAGCTTCCGAGTGATAAATATGTTTCGCAATCTCCCCAGAATGTTACCATTACCAGCGGTAAAACCTCAACCGTTACTTTCAGCAACGTATTAAAGAAATTCCGTGTTAAGGCAACCAAAGTTGACAGCGAAACAAAAACCGCACAGGGCGACGCGACACTTGCGGGCGCGCTCTATGGCTTATTTGACAGCAACAAGCAAATTGCCACCTTTACCACCGACGCAAACGGCTCATTTGAAACACCCTATTATGTATGCGGCGATAACTGGACAATCAAGGAGCTTTCGCCGAGCACAGGCTATCTGCTCAGCGACGCGGTGTATTCCGTCGGAGCTGAGGCAAAGGACTACGAGCTGGAGCTGAACACAGCCGAAATGACGCTGAAAGAAACCGTTGTCAAGGGCAATATCCGTCTTATCAAGCATGTTGACGAGCCCGATCCCGACGTTTCCGAAAAGGAAAACGGCGACGGCGAATCCGAGGGTATGGCGGAGCGTCCCGAAGTTAACGCGGTTTTTGAAATATATCTCAAAGACGCGGGCAGCTACGACAACGCAAAAGAAACAGAGCGCGACCGCGTTACTACCGACAAGGACGGTTACGCTGTTACAAAAATGCTCCCTTACGGTCACTATACCGTTCATCAGGTTACAGGCGAGAACGGCAAGGCGTTAATGCCGGACTTTACCGTATTTATCTGCAAGAATAACGAAACCTATAGCTACATTATCGACAATCCCGACGTCACCGCGCGTATTAAAGTCGAGAAACGTGACATTGATACCGGCAAAATCATTCCTATTCCCGGCACGGGCTTTCAGATTAAGGATCTCTCCACGGGAATGCTCGTCACTCAGAAGATTTATTATCCGAACCCCGAAACCTTAGATACCTTCTATGTTTCGGACGAAGGCTGGCTCATGCTGCCCGAACCGCTCGCTATGGGCGACTACGAATTGTATGAGATTGCCGCTCCCTACGGCTATGTACTTTCAGACAAAGCAATTCCGTTCACTGTTGACGGCTCTGAAACCGTTGTGACTGTATCTCAGTATAACAAAGCACAGATGGGACAGCTCACCATTTCCAAGAGCGGCGAGGTTTTCGCGACCGTTCAGGAAAACGAGGGTTTATATCAGCCTGTTTATGAAGTGCAGAATTTGCCCGGCGCGGTCTATGACTTGATTGCGGACGAGGACATTTACACAGGCGACGGCACGCTGCGCGTCGCGAAGGATTCTGTTGTAGAAACGCTGAAAACCGGCAAGGACGGCACAGCAAAAAGCAATCAGCTTTTTCTCGGCAGATACCGTTTAGAGGAAAAGACCGCTCCCAACGGCTGTGTACTCAGCACCGAGCCTGAATATGTGGAGCTCACCTACGCGGATCAAAACGTAAAAATCAACAAGGTATCTGTCGGTCTGTATGACGAAAGGCAGAAAGCGTCTGTTGAGCTTAGAAAGGCAATTGAAACAGACAAAACCTTTGGCATTGAGGACAAAGACGTTTACAAGGATATTACCTTCGGTATTTACGCTTCAAAGGAGCTGAAAGCGGTTGACGGCACTGCAATTCCAAAGGACGGACTGTTGGAGATTACCGCTGTTACCGCGGGCGGCGAAGGCGAGTTTGGCGCGACATTTACAACCGACCTTCCGCTCGGCAGCTACTACGTAAAAGAGCATACCACCAATGAGGCATATATCCTTTCCGACAAGGCTTATCCTGTTGTGTTTAAGCCTGACGATCAGACAATTCCTGTTGTAACGCTCTATGTCAACGACGGCGAAAATATTGAAAACAATATCCTGCGCGGCAGCATTGACGGTATCAAGTACGGCGAGGATAAGGACGGCGGCGAGGCAAAAGAACTTGACGGCGCGCTGATTGGACTTTTCGCGGGTGACACGGAAGTATTTAACGAAGAAAACGCTATCTTAACCTATACCACCGGAGCGGACGGAAAATTCGTCTTTGAGGATATTCCTTACGGTCATTATGTTGTTGCGGAGATTGCCGCCCCCAAACTGTACTCAATCAGCATGGAGCGTCACCACGTATATGTCAGTGCCGACGGTCAGACAATCCAAATCCGCATTGATGATACGCTCATTCGCGGCAGCGTTCAGGTGATGAAAACAGAGGCGGTTGACGAGCCTTCCGAAACAGCGACACCCGACGAGGCTGAGCCGCAGAATGAGGATAACAGAGACAACACCGCCTTTATGCGTTTCCTCAAAGGAGCAATTTTCGACTTATATGAGGACAGCAACGCCGACGGTGAATTTGACAGTGAGGATAAGCTGCTTTATCAGCTCACCGAGATTCACGACGGCTATCATACCGCGGAAAACCTTTTAGCCGGCGGTTACTTTGTAAAGGAACAGAAAGCGCCCGAGGGCTACAAACTCGATGAAAATGCCTACTACTTTGCTATCACCGAGGACGGTCAGGTTGCGGTAATTGAAAACGGCGAAGCGGGACGCGGCTTTACCAATGAAGCGCAGCGCGGCAATCTGAAAATCATTAAGGATTCAAGCGACGGCCGCAAGGACGGATTTTCAATCGAGGTTAAAAGCAAAGACGGAACTTATTGCGAAACCTTCACAACCCCGAAGGACGGCATTATAGAGGTCAACGGTCTGCGCGTCGGCGTATATACCGTAACGGAAATTTCCAACCGCGCCAGTCAGGACTACATTATTCCCGACGCGGCAACCGTGGAGATTAAGGCGGACGAAACTGCTACCGTTCAGCTTTTCAACGAAAAGCCTTCTACTCCCACAGAGACGCCCGGTAAGGGTGTACCGCAGACAAGCGATAATAACCTAATTTTCATTTACGCCGGCATTTTGGTTATTTCCGTTCTTGGCGGTTTACTGTTCTTCTTTCTGCGTTCAAGAAAAGCAAAACGAGGTTCTGTCGGCAAGAATTATAAGAAGGTCAATATTGTTGTGATTCTGCTTTGTATGGCGCTGGCTTTTACAAGCGCGATGATGATTTACAAGGACTTGGCTCAGTATAAGGAAAGCAAGGCGGCGTATGATAAGCTATATCATTCTGTCGCAACTGCTGATTTCGCTGATCTGCCTACCGTCAGTGATACAAATGCCGAAACGCCTTCGGAGCATATCGACCCGCAGGCGGAACATACGCGCATTTCACCTGAAACAATCAGTGTGGATTTTGACGCGCTCCACGCGGAGACTCCCGACGTAATCGGCTGGCTGTATCAGAAGGACAGCGTTATCAACTATCCTGTTGTGCAGTGTGAGGACAACGACTATTATCTTTCGCACCTGTTTGACGGAACGCCAAGCAAGGTCGGCAGCCTGTTCGCTGACTTCGAGAATAAGCCCGATTTCAGTGACAAAAACACCATTGTTTACGGTCACAATATGCGCGACGGTTCTATGCTCGCAACGCTCAACTGCTACGCGGATCAGAGCTACTTTGAGGAAAATCCTAAAATGTATCTTGACACACCGCACGGCGGTTATTCGGTAGAAATCTTCTCAGCGTTTTCGGCAAAGCCGTCCGAGAGCGGCACGGACGTTTCGCCCTGGCGGCTGGATTTTAAGGACGACGGCGCGTACAGCACTTGGATTGCGAACATGGCGGCACGCTCGGTTATCGAAACCGGCGTTATGGTAACAGGCAGTGACAAGGTACTGACGCTTTCTACCTGCAACGCTGACGGCTCTCAAAGATTCATTGTTATGGGTAAGCTCATTCAAAAATAACATTACTACAATAAAGGACGCGGAGCGGTTTGCTTCGCGTCCTGCTTTCAGGAGGAATTTAATGATTAATCACATTGTTTCTATACCCGGATATATTCAACTTTACCGCTCGCTGCTCCGCTTTTACTACGGCTCTGAAAACGATATTAAGGAAATGCTGTATCAGCTTAACACCGCCAACTTGGATTGCTTCGGTTATTACCACCCCGACGTATATCTGGTGCAGAGTGGGCCGGCGCTGTTTTCTCAGTGGCTCGACAACACAAGCTACCGTCCGTACCGCACGGAAGTACAGCTCTACAAGGCGCTGCAGTGTTTACAATACAGTGTTGAGCAGGACTTAATGACAAGCGCACAGCGCGAGGCGCTGCAAAAGCTGCGTTGTATCATTTCCAATATCGAGTACCGTTTTTACAAGGCTTTCGGTATGGAGATTGAGGACAGCCGTACAATCTATAACGTATGCGCCTTCAACTTGGTGCCGAGAGAGGACGAGCCGAGCGTGCCGATTCTGCGTGACTGGATTTATCTTCCGTCCGCATAAAGAGGCGTTTTCATATGACAACAAAAGAATTAGAAATTGTCTTTGAGGAACAGGTGCAGCACTGCCGCGAGGTGCTTTTGCGAAAGGGCAAGGAATATACCCCCGATGAAGCGGAGCGCTTTTCGTCTTTCAAAACCGCCGCTGAGCTACAGCACACCTCACAGGTTAACGCTATGCTCGGTATGCTTTCAAAGCATATTGTGTCTCTATATGATATGAGCTTTATCGGAGCGGAGCATTATGATATGGCGACGTGGGATGAAAAGATTACCGATAGTCTCAATTATCTGTTTATTCTAAAGGCAATGATTAAGGAGGAAATCACCCATAAAGAACATTGAAGTGAAAATCTTAAACTGCTCAGCGGTAAAAGAGGCGGAGAAGAACACCGTCTTTGCCGCGAGGCTGACGCAGCACGGACACGAAATTCATAACATGGACGATCTGCTGTTGCTCTATGAAAAAGCATACACTGAGAACACGCTTGAAAAAATTTCCGTTCTGCCACACCCGACCGTACAGAAATTTTCGGTTATTACTGTCGCAGTTGTCGGCGCCAGCCGCCGCTTTCTCTCTCAGATAACACGGCACCAAAATGAAGTAAAGTTTATGAGTGCGTCGCTGCAATACAGCAATTATGACAGGCAGGCTGATTTTGCCATTCCCTACGAGTTATTGACTGCTTCCAAAGAAGTAAAAGAAATGTATCTGAAAAGCTGTCAGGAAGATATGAATTGCTACTCAAAGCTGGTTCAGTCGGATATCGACAATGACGCGGCGGGTTACGTAACGCCGCAGGGCTTGCGCAATATCCTGATTATCTCCGCGACGCCCTTTCAGTGGAAACACATGATCGGTCAGCGTGTATGCCGGCGTAATACCGACGAAACAAGAATTGTTATGCTGAAAATCTGGCAGGAGCTTTACAGTATGAGTCCTGTTATGTTCACACCGGAGCAGACAGGTCCTTTTTGTCAACGTGATTATTGCAAGGAAGGTAAAATGTCTTGCGGCAATACAATTTACAAGCTGTTAACGCCCTCTCACATTCTTAGACTGGATTACCCGGCTCTTTTCACGGAGGACGGAAATGAAAATTAAATTGATTGATTTCGGCGTAGCGGAAAACCGCCGTCCTTACAGACCGCACGACAATGACGCGGGCGCCGATGTATATATGCCTTACGAACTCACCTTAAAGCCCGGTGAAATTGCAAAGATACCGCTGGGCTTCGGAATTGAGGTGCCGGACGGTTACGTGGGATTTGTGTTTCCACGCAGCAGCATGGCGGTTAAGGGCTTGGTATGTGAGCTGCCACCCGTTGATTCAGGCTATCGCGGTGAGATTCATGCAATATTAAGTAATGTCAGTGACGCTGAGCAGACAATCCATAAGGACGCGCGGATCGGTCAGCTTATCATTACGCCAGTGATTATTGCCGATTACGTTCTCAGTCACGGAGAACAGCGCGGAACCGGCGCGTTTGGCAGCACAGGCGTATGAGCGGAGGCGGGATAATGGCAGTTGACGCAAGAAATGAAATCTTCGACCACATTGAGTTGTTTGACGCTCCGGCTATGTTCACCAACGCGAGAGTTGACCGCTCCTCCATACCGGAAGGGTTATTTTGCTATGACGTGCGCGGCGCGGATGACGATCCAGGCGGGCTTACCGTGATAGAACCCTTTGTTACGGTAAACCATGCGGGAACGATAATTGGCATTGAGGACTATATGCTTGAACAAGGGCAGGCAAAATATATTGCCACCCACATTAACTTTCTCGGTGACGAAATCACGCTGGCTGAGTTTTGTGCTGAAAACGTTGAAATCAGCGAACCGAAAAAGGGCGTGTTAGACAGTCTTAAAGAGAATAAGGCTAAGGTTGCCAAAACGCAGCCGTCATCGAAACACAGTAAAGAAGAAACGCGATAAAGAAAAGCGGTCGGTGCTTTTGTTTTATTTGTTTGCATACTTTGTGACAGCGTCAAAGAAGTGCTTATATAGTCCTGAAACGTCCGTATTTCAGCCGTAACGCTCAAACTCAAAAATAGGGTAAAATTATACTACTTTTTCGTTTTTGCGTCCCAAAAGGCTCATAAACAGTGCTTTTTCAAACGCAAAAGCGTTACATTTGAAAAAAACATATAAACTGTCAAACGCGAGGGTTAACCTTGCGTTTTCTTATTTTAACAGGAGGAATTATACATGTACTCAACCATTGCTAATATTGCTTGCTTTATGTGCGGCGCCATGATTGGCGTCTGTCTGATTTGCGTAATGAATCTGGCGACAAGCGTTGTCAATGACGCGGAGCGCACACAGGAGCAAGGCAAAGAAAAGAAACAGGAGGATGAAAAATGAAATTAGTCATTGCGGAAAAGCCGTCCGTTGCGCTTTCTATCGCAAAGGTATTAGGTGCGACAGACTGGCACAACGGATATGTGCAGGGCAGCGGCTATATTGTGAGCTGGTGCGTCGGCCATCTGATGGAGCTTGCCGGAACAGAGGCTTACGGCGAGCAATATGTCAAATGGCGATATGATACGCTGCCAATCGTACCGCCCGAGTGGAAATACAGTGTAAAAAAGGACACGAAACAACAGCTTGACGTCCTCTGCCGGCTGATGAATAGCAAAAATGTTGACAGCGTTGTCTGCGCCACCGACGCGGGACGCGAGGGTGAGCTGATTTTCAGACTTGTTTATCAGTACGCCAAATGCAAAAAGCCGATGGAGCGGCTGTGGATCTCAAGCATGGAAGATCAGGCAATTCGCGATGGATTTGAAAGTCTGCGTCCGGGCAAAGACTATGATTTGCTCTTTGCGGCGGCGCTCTGCCGTTCACAGGCGGATTGGCTTGTCGGTATCAACGCAACGAGGTTGTTTTCGGTACTCTATCATACCAAACTCAACGTCGGGCGCGTAATGTCGCCGACGCTTGCCTTGCTTGTCAAGAAAGAGGCGGAGATACAGGACTTTCAAAGCAAGGCGTTTTATGTGCCCGAAATCACATGCGGCGATTTTACGGCAAGCGGTGAACGCACAGAGGATAAATCAACCGCTGAGAAGATTGCCGCCGCGTGCAGCAATCAGACCGCGACCGTTGTTTCGGTTGAAAAACAAAACAAAACGGTCCAGCCGCCGAAGCTCTATGACTTAACGACGCTGCAGCGCGACTGCAACCGTATTTTTGGCTTTACGGCAAAGCAGACGCTCGATTATCTGCAAACGCTCTACGAAAAAAAGCTCGCCACCTATCCGAGAACGGACAGCCAATTTCTCACTGAGGATATGCGCGATACGGCGGCAGCGCTTATCGAATACCTGCGTGCTTATTCTGATTACGGAAAGGTTCACGGCGGCAATCCCGATATTGCGCGTGTAACCAATAACAAAAAAGTCACTGACCACCACGCGATTATTCCGACAATGGAGCTGTCAAAGGTTATTTTTTCGGAGCTCCCGAAGGGCGAACAGTGCGTATTATCGTTGATTGCTGAAAGACTGCTTTGCGCTACCGCTCAGCCGCATATTTTTGAAGCAACCTCTGCTGAGCTATCCTGTTCCGGCTATCCCTTTACCGTTAAGGGGAAAACTGTCGTTCAGAATGGCTGGAAAGAAATTGAGAGTGTTTTTCTCTCACAGATAAAACAAAAAGTTTCCGATGATACCGCTTTGTCGCTTCCCACTCTTTCAGAGGGACAAACGCTTGATAATATTGCGGTAAACGTGCGCGAAGGTAAAACCTCGCCGCCGAAGCGTTATACAGAGGACACTTTACTTTCGGCAATGGAGAACGCCGGTGCTGACGAAACGCCCGACGACGCGGAACGAAAAGGCTTAGGCACTCCCGCAACGCGCGCGGCTATTTTGGAAAAGCTGGTATCAACCGGCTTTGTGGAGCGGAATAAAAAACTCCTTATTCCTACTCAAAAAGGAATCAAGCTGATTACGGTTTTGCCCGATAATATCAAATCTCCGCTTTTAACGGCGGAATGGGAATCAAAGCTAAAGCAGGTAGAGCGCGGAGAAATCAACGCGGAGCACTTTATGCGGGAGATTCAAACCATGTGCCGTGAGCTGGTTCAGACTCACAGTGAACCCGAGCAGCGTTTCCTTTCGCTGTTCCCTCGAAACAACAGCGGCGAGGTTGTCGGCACCTGTCCGCGCTGCGGTTCTGCGGTGCGGGAAGGTCAGAAAGGCTTTTACTGCGACAACAGCGATTGTAAATTTGCACTATGGAAGGACAACTACTTTTTCAGAACCAAAAAGAAAACTGTTACAAAAGCAATCGCCGCGGCTCTCTTGAAAGAGGGTCGTGTTTACGTCCACGACCTTTACAGCGAAAAAGCGGATAAAATGTACAGCGCGTTTATCGTTCTTGACGACACAGGAGACAAATATGTCAATTATAAGCTGGAATTTCCTCAGAAGAAAGGAAAGCGTAAATGAGTGCGTCAACTTGTTTTGAATACGGATGCTATCATTTCTTTCCTTTGAGACGGTTTGAAAAAGGAGAGGGCGATTTTTTTGCCCTCTCCAAACGGCTTGAAAGCGATCCGCCCGTCGGATTGTCAGAGTACAAGGAACGTCAGAAGTTTCCCTATTCATACGACGAATTTTACAAGGCGGCAACCAATCCCAACTATGATATTTTCTGCTGTGTGGAAAACGGTAAAAGCTATGTTCCGGCAACGCGAGAGCTATTTGTCTATCACAATCCGTCCGGCTATTCAAAACGTGAGGCGAGAATCATTCAAAACCGTATGCTGATTGATACCAAAAATCAACGGTTCGATATGCAGCAAATTGATAACCGCCGCTTTATGTTCAATCCGCAAACCGGCATACTGCTTCTTGGTATGCAGTATAAGCCGTCCGGAAAGATATACGGCAGTCACGCGGAGGATCTGTCAAACGCACGGATTCACAGCGGCTATGACGACTATGTGCGCGGCTGGGTAGGCACGGGAAAGGAATATCCTCACGGTGTTATCCACTTTGCGCCGAACGTTGACGACCGGAACACAGCGTTATTTGACCGCGCTTTCAAGGCACTGGATATGTTTTCACAGAACGGCGCCGAGGCACAGACAGTTGTACGGGCACTTGGCAAACGCTGGGAACAGCCCTTGTTTTCCATGCTTACCAGTTTGGAGACAAAGCCGTCAATCTACGAACAGCTAAAACAAAAGCCGGAGCAGCAAAGCATCCGGCACAACCAACCTACAAAGAAAAAGGAGACTGAAATTTGAGTATAAAAAACATTGAAGCGGAAGAATTACGCGAAATGGCCGGCAAGGAAGGTCTGATTTTACAGGACTGCGGCGGTCCGCTGCAGGACTGGCTCGAGGGCATTAACAATATGCTGACCGAGGCGGGAATCTTGCAGAACGGGAGCCGTTTTACCGACATTTATGTTTTTGAGCATGAGGGGCTGACGAATCTGCTGTTTCCGTTTGAAAACGCAAAGCTCGACGTCGGCAAGCTGGCAATGTGGCGCTTACAGACCTTCGGCAATTTCAGCGGTAAATGGCTGACCGATTATGTTGATAACCGCTTAGGCGGCTTTATTGACGAATCGCGGTTTGCCACCGACAAGCCGGATTGTCCTTTAATCGGCGCTGACGGGAACGTGTTCAATCTGATTGGGATTGCCTCGCGCACTCTCAAAAAACACGGCTTAGGCGATCAGGCAAAGGAAATGACCTCCCGAGTTTTCGCGTGCGGCAGCTACAGCGAGGCATTGAATATTATCGGCGAATATGTCAATATTACCGACGCCGAACACGTCCGAGAGTTTCGCCCTTCCGTTGTGAAGAAAATCAAAGAAACAAAGGTTGAGGAGCCGACCGATAAACCAAAGCAGCATAAGCCGCAGGAGAAAGGCAGGTGAAAAATATGGATAACAATGTTTACGGCGTATGGGCTATCCGTAGCGGCGGTTCTATTTTCGGTCATGCCGAGGCGTGGTGCAAGCATTACGGAGCGCCGATTGAGTTTGATTCCAAGGATGAAGCGCAGAAATATGCCGCTGAACTCAACAAAGACGCAACGGCAAATTGCCGTTACAGCGTCCGCAAAAAGCAGCACGAGCCCGGCGCGGTCAAGTTTCCATTGGAGCGTACCCCTGACGATAAGGTACCGGCTCCCGGTCGTCCGGTACATCTTCCTGAAAACTATCTACTCAATGCTGAGCTGAAAGAAGAAGCGCAGACCGGCAACTACAATATGCTGGATGGCAGAATGGATAACCTCGCGCCGGAGAGCTCTGAGAAAAAATCCTCCGTTATGGATAAGCTAAAATCCGATAAACCGCGTCAGGAGCCCAAATTGCCGTCTCACAGCAGCAAAAGTCAGGAGCGCGAGATATGATACCGCAGGTTTACCGCGACGTGGATATTTTGGAGTCGTTAGGGCGGATTGTGAATCTGCATACAAAGGAATTCAAAGAGGACTTTGAGCTTGATAAAAAAATCATTCTCAAACTGGCACAGTCAACCGATGAAACCGACCGACGCCTGATTTGGATGTGCCGTCCTCTCGGAACTCACTGCTTAAGAGAGGGTGACGTGTTTTTGGAGGACACTTACGAAAACAGAGTCCTCTATGCTTATCACAGCGAAAAGCCAAATAAAAATCTGTTATACGCCCTTCATTTAAAAAGTATGGACGGCTCGACGGTAAAGGGAGACATTTACACGCTGGACTATGCAAAGGAAGTTGATAGGCTGTCGCTGCTGTCTTGCCCTGTCACAGAGGTCACATTGTACTTTGCCAACGGCAAGGAGGTTACTGTCCCTTATGAATCCTTCAACGACGCGATTCACGAATTAACCCCAAAGCACGGCGAGCTCGATTCATTTCGCTACCGCCCGGAGAGCGAAGCGGAGCTGGGAATGATTTTGCGGCGTTTGAATATCAAGCGTGACCGTCAAGCTAATCTCGGTGATTTTGAACAGCACATTGAGAGCCTGCAAAAAAGCTCTGTCAGGGATAAGTTGCAAAAGGCAAGGTCTGAGGTCAAGCCCTCGGAACCGAAACCGTCTAAAAAGAAAGAGCAATCGCTATGAGCAGAGAGCGCCGTAATGTACGTGTTCACATGCTGCTATCCGAACAGGAGGCAAACATTATCCGGGAACGTATGGCAGAGCTCGGTATTGTCAATCAGTCGGCGTATTTTCGTAAGATGGCGATTGACGGATATATTGTTTTCTTGGATATGGACGAAATTCGGGAGCTGACGCGATTGATAAATATTTGCTCCAACAATCTCAATCAGTATGTGAAACGCGCTAATGAAACAGGCAGTATCTATGAAACCGATATAGAGGATTTACGCGAGCGTATGGACAGTATCAGGGATCAGGTCAGAAAAATCTTACTGGAATTTTCAAATTTTTCTCAGTGAAACCGCTGACTTTTTCGATTAAACGCGTTAGTATGAACATAGGAATATATTTCCAAATTCAGAAAGGGGGCGCCGTTATGCGTCTGGTTCTCAAATTTTTATCGTTACCGTTTATCATCATCACTTGGCTATTATACGGGATTTGCAGATTGCTTGTCCTGGCTTCGGGTGTAATTCTCGGTATTCTGTCCGGGATAACTCTTATTGCCGCTGTCATACTGTTCTTAAAGGCAGGAGCATTGCCCGGCGTTGCCTTTTTAATGATTGCTTTCCTTATCAGCCCATACGGTATTCCAAAGTTGGCTGCGTGGCTCACGGGAAAGCTCGGCGGTCTCAACTATGCTCTGCGCGAGTTTGTCATGAGCTAAAAAATATTATAATTCTGAGCGAGGTGCTGCGGCGTCTCGCTCATTTTTTTACATCAAAGGAGTTTTTACAAATGAACATTGGAGATAGAATTCGTTGGTTTCGTAACCGCATAGGCCTGACGCAAAAACAGTTGGGTATGCGTGTAGGATTTCCTGACAGCAATGCTGATATTCGCATTGCTCAATACGAAGTCGGGACGCGTAAGCCAAAGGCAGATTTGACCGCAGCCTTTGCAAAAGCGTCAGGCGTTTCGCCGCTTGCTTTAAGTATTCCTGATATAAACAATCCTCTTGCACTCATACACATGCTCTTTGCGTTAGAGGATTGTTACGGTATGTGGATTGAGCAAGGAAACAGCACTTTTCAAATTTGTGCCGATCCCTATAACAATCAGCAGGCAGCGCAGCTTTATGAAATGCTCGGTGAATGGTGTAATCAGTATGAAAAACATTTGAGCGGAGCTATTACAAAACAAGAATACGATAGTTGGCGTTACAACTATACCGGAGGTGAAAAATGAAATATCATTTACCTGTTTATCTGCACTCTGCTAATTATGCCGAGGAGTTTCAGGAAACAAATGATTACCGCGCTTCCTTTCGGTTAAATATGCAATGTCGTGACGCAATCTGCGAAGCGATTGACGCTCACTATAAAAACAACCGTCTTAACGAAGCGGCAGCACACGAGGTAATCGAGCAGTTTGGATATGAGCGGACGATGGTTATTCTTGCGAATACGGTACATAAAAAGGATTGGGACGGTAGATTTTCTCCCGATAACCGAAAGTGGGCTGATACTATTCCTTGTCCGTGTGATATGCTCGGCGAAAGAGGAAAGCGTTTTATGGTCGATAAGGTTCACCCCGGTCTTGTCGATTTGTTTATCACGCAGGTGCGCCGTGAATACAACCGGACCGTCGGACGTCAGTCCGTTAAAGCCGCTTTGAAAGATAATTGTGCTCAAACAGCGTCAAAACCAAAGTCACACAAAAAGAAAGAGCAATCTTTATAAAGCAAAGGAGATGATAGCATAGCAACCACACGACTTATGCCGCTGCATACAGGCAAAGGGAGATCAGTTTCAACGGCAATCGCTGATATTATCGACTATGTAGAACATCCTCAAAAAACGGATAACGGCAAATTGATAACCGGTTATGCGTGCGACACCCGAACTGCCGACGCGGAGTTTTTGCTTTCTAAGCAAAAATATTTTCAGCAAACGGGACGGCAGCGCGGTAAGGATGACGTGATTGCCTATCATCTCCGGCAAGCCTTTAAGCCCGGCGAAATCATACCGGAGCTTGCTAATCAAATTGGGCGCGAGCTTGCTATGAAACTGACGAAGGGCAATAACGCCTTTGTGGTCTGTACCCACATAGACAAGCACCACGTCCACAATCATATTATAATCAATTCCATCAATCTTGATTGCACGCGGAAGTTTCGCAATTTCTGGAACTCGACCTGGGCAATTCGCAGAATGAATGACAAGCTGTGTATGGAACACGGCTTGTCAATCGTAGAAAACCCAAAGCCCAGCCGCGGCAGCTATGGAACATGGCTCGGTGACGAAAAGCCGCTGTCTTTTCAAGAGCAACTGCGCCAAGCGATTGACGCTGTTCTGAATGAAAGCCCAACGGATTTCTCTGATTTCTTGAAAAAGCTCGAAACTATGGGTGTGACGGTCAACACGAAACGGAAATATATCCGGCTTAAAGCACCGGGGCAAATAAAGTTTACCCGCTGCAATTCACTCAAAGGCGATTACACCGAGCAGGCAATCCGTGGACGGATAGAAGGAAAACGCACCGTTACGCCTAAGCGCGGCGAACGCAAACCGCAACCCAAAGTCGGCCTGCTGATTGATATTGACGCGGCAATTCGCTCCGGTAAAGGTGCCGGCTATGAACGCTGGGCAAAGGTGTTTAATCTCAAACAGCTTTCGCAAGCCGTTCTCTATCTTAAAGAGCACGGCGATATGAGCTATGAGGAATTGCAGGAGCGCACGACAGCGGCGGTAACAAAATTCAATGAGTTGTCCGCTGAAATTAAAGATTTGGAATCGCAGATGTCCGACAACGGCGAGCTGCAAAAGCAAATCGTCAACTACGCCAAAACGCGGACGGTCTATGCGGAATACCGCAAAGCCGGTTACAGCAAAAAATTCAGAGAGGCGCACGAAGCAGAGATTTTGATACATCAAGCAGCGAAAAAATATTTTGACAGTCTCGGCACTGAAAAGCTGCCCTCCGTCAAAGTCTTGCGTGAGGAATATTCAAAGCTGCTTGCACGAAAGCGGAAAGCCTACGCTGAGTATAAAGCGGCTCGTGAGGAAATGAAAGAGCTCTACAATGTGAAATCTAATGTAGAGCACCTATTAAATATTTCCGAACCCGAACCCGAGCGTGAGCGAGAAAAAACAAGACGGTAGAATTCCTACCGCCTTGTAAATCAGCGTTCTTTGAACGCGCAGCCGTCAACCGTGTTGACGATCTTATGGGGGTTGGGGAAACTCACCAACAAGCGTTTTGAGCAAGTATGCGCATACTTGCATTGCTTGCAAGTATATTAGTTTAAGATTAGTGCTATTATGATAAAATAAAGAAATATATACAAAAATTTATACAAGGGGAACGCAAATAGGATTATAGTGTAACATTTTCGGAACGCTTCATAGTTTATAATATATTCTTATTAATAGTTAAAGTAAAGTATCATATATTTTTTTAGAGTTTTGGTATTGGCAATCGTTTCGCAATGGTTCTTCAACTAT
Source organism: uncultured Ruminococcus sp. (assembly GCA_902790475.1). GTDB lineage: Bacteria > Bacillota > Clostridia > Oscillospirales > Acutalibacteraceae > Ruminococcoides. The sequence continues at coordinate 34,922 of CADASG010000014.1, forward strand.
CTAATTAGCCCTATTAAGTTGAATGTTTGTTTTACTTTATCTTTTTCTATAATATCCTTAATTGTATTTGAATCGAATAGAATCAACAAAGTTCTTAAATTGTTTCTTTATATGGATTCTTCTCGTGTTGCTCTTTCATTTGTACATTAGAAACCAACACGATAAGACTTATAAAATCTATGCAATTACGTCAATTATTCTTTTAATAATCGTAAGCATGTTTGTGTTTAGTTTTTCTATTATACACTTATATTCGATTCTCTCGCTTCCAATTATTTTATTAACGCCAAAGAACATACAAAAAATAAAAGTAAATAGTATAAAACATATTAATTACCTTGTTTACCCCCTACACTTATTGATCATGTTTTTAATTCGTTTTGCAATAGTGAACTGAGGATTTTACAAATCAGGGACGACTTAACAATAAAAAAATACTAATTTAAAACAAAAACTGTTGCAACGATGATGCAACAGTTTTTGTGATTGTTAAAAAACAAATTATTTAATACATTTCACTCAAACATAATATAAAAGGAACTAATATAAACTGCCATTAGCACTGCAGGATAATGATACAGACATAGAGTAATCTTTTGATGTATAACGCGCAACCGCCCTTGCCGTAGCAGTATTTCCGCTTTTACTCACACTTGAGTTAATTATTGACCACAGGGACCCAGGAGCAGTAGTGCTTTTTGATGCGCTGGTACATGTGGATGTCCTGCCATTATAAGAAAATGTACCATATACTGTGACAGACCACATTATCTCGCCATTTCTATTTTTGTAATTTTTAGTTTTAGAACCAGATTTGTATGTTGATGAAGCCCTATTAAATTTATATTTAATTACAGGCGAGGATATAATTGTCTCTATATGATCGCCATTGTCCAAATACTCAATAACACTTGTCTGCACAACATCATTACTCGTATCCGAATAAGCATAAGCCGTTGGATTTAAAACAAATAATGTACAAAAAACAAAAACAAACGATACTATTACACTAATTAACTTCTTCATTTTTTCTCCTTTAATCTTCTTGTATTATTTCTTCTGAAATTACAACTTCTTGATTTTGCATAATTCGGTATACATTGTGCTGATATATGCAATACGTGATAGTTGCAATAAAGGCTAAAATTATTGTGATAGAAATTGCAAGTTTGATATGAGAAGATACCTTTATCTTCTTTACTATGTATTCAATACCTAATGAAGAAAGATAGTTGTGAACCACTTCGCTTGGAATTCCGTAAATGTCGTATAACATTTTCTTGGAAGAAATGTGTTCTTCTTGAATCAAAGCTTCTATATCTGATGATAACTTTTTTAAATAAATTCTCTCACGCTTGCTTTTTATAGGTAGAATAGCTTTAATTTCTGATAAGTACTCTTTTTTGAAATTATTCATTATCACATATATCCTTTGTTATATTAAATGACTTGAAAATGTTTTGAACTCCATTGGTGGTATCAAAATAATTCTTCTTAATAGAATTCAAATAATCTTGTCCGCTTTTTTCAATATGATAATATACACGCATTCTTTTTTTTCCAACTAATTTAGAATATTCGCTTATTTTTCCGTCACCCTCTAATTTATAGGTTGCTGTATATATTGTGTTTTGAGAAATTGAAAGCAATCCATTAGATAGGTCATTAATTTGTTTTACAATCTCATAAACGTAACAATCTTTTTGTTCTAATAATGTCAAAACTAGCAATTCAGCTATTCCGTTAATAAAAATGTTCTTTGATACATTCATAAACACGCCTCTATTATAATAAACAATTAAATTATAGCATAGTTATTTTGAAAAATCAATATTACGATTTACAAAATATTTATTGACAAAAGTATCTGGCTAATGTTATACTTAATTTGTAATATAATCCCATTATAAGGAGGTTGAAGAAATGCATATAAATCCTCAACGGTATAAGAACGGTGATACTTCACTTTGTATTAAAAAATACTTGATATATCGAATTACAACAAAAGGAGTAAAAATATGAAAACCAACCCCAAAATCAACATTTCTAAATTAATAAGTGTTTTAATTATATCTGTTTTCTTGTGCTCTATGTTGAGCATAAGCGTTTCTGCAAATACGAATGGCCCCACTCTATTAAGGCAAGATCAGCTTGACAATACTGCAGGCACTTTTCTTGATAAAAAAGTACGTCTCATGGTGGATTCCAATGTATTAGATGTACAAAAATCAAATGCCCGCAAGCTTAAGTCTGCATCGCTAGATAAAGAGGCGTCCCTAATAGTTGATTTTCGTCGAGAAATGTCATCATTAGGCGAAACATACATTAATCCTAAATCTGAGCTTGAAGTAATATCGCAAAGGGTAGGTGAAGATGGGAATCTATATGTAGTTGCCAACGAAACCACAACGCTTACCATAGCTGAAAATGGTGTAGAAACTGGCTATTCGGCAAATCATGAATTTGTGTACTCAAAAGATGATAATCAATGGGTATTGATAGAAGATAGACAGTTAGAACCGACTGGCTTGCTTCCCTTATATCAAGCGGAAGAATTCGTATATCACGGACAGGGTGACATCAAGTCCAATAAAGAACTCGAAACCAATCCTAGTTCTGAATCAAGCGAAAACTTAACAGAAAAAATCAATTTGATTCCTGAAATCGAAGCATCCATAGATAGAAAAAACAATATTAACAAAGACACAAAAAGCGATAATGCAAAAAGCACTAGTTTAAGAGCACCCGGAGGTTACAACTACTCTGCCATGGCAGCTTACTTGGAAAAATACTGGAATAATTATAATAAATCGTACAGAGATTTTTCTAAGAATGGTGGTGACTGTACTAATTTTGTTAGTCAGGCTCTTAAGGCTGGCGGATGGCAACACAAATCTGGCTACTATAAAAACTCAAACTATTGGTGGTATAACAGTACAAATCAGTCCTATAGTTGGATTAACGTAGATTATCTTGGAAGTTTTGCGCGTTCAAGCGGAAGATGCAAAATGTTAGATAACGTTTGGAAACTAAGAGTAGGAGATTTTCTACAGGTTAAAGGAAAAAACTCATCATCTAAAGATCATTCTATGATGGTATCTTATTTTAAGAACGGAACCCCATACTTCACTTATCATTCAAACAATCGGTATAGAAGGAGTATGAATCAAGTTTTATCAGATTGGCCCGGTGGTACATTCTATGCATACAGAACGTAAATTACCAGTTGCTTTTTTGAGTATAAGCCTCTGTATATTGATAATGTTGCTGACAAGCTGCACGTCTAATACAAACGATAAATCCTACGCAACTCCCAAAGTCGTTAATCATTTCGGAGAAAAAGCTAAAGAGTTAGACCGCAAATGTGAGGATATCAATCAATTAAATATAGCTAATCAATTAATTTCAGCAGCTAAGATGATTTTTGAACTCCGCACAAAAGGAGATAATTACGGAGAATTATCACAATACTATTATGATAATCCAGATATTGTTAAAACTGAAATTGACATACAGCTAATAACAACATCTCAAAAGGATAACACCGGGGTTGTTTGGGTGCAGTATAGCGCGCTTTATTACAACCAACAGAATAATTTAATACAGGGATCTAGTGAAGTTATATCGCGATGGGAAATAGAAAAAGTCAATCAAAAATGGATAGTTACAGATATTGATGACTTGCCCTAATTAAGCATTTATAAAACTTATTTCTATACGCAAACATGAAAGGAGTAATTAATGAAAAGAATCGTGAATTTAAGTGCATTTGCGCTTATTATTTCAATAATCACAGTAATACTGAGTTCAACTGCTGTTTCTGCAGAATCAATCATTCAAACTTCTGATTTAACATTGCCTTATAATGACGAAGTCTTATCCAATCCTACAAAAACGATTAGTAAAGATATTTTGACGGACAGTTTCGAAATCAATGTGAAAGATAAGTTCATAAAGAGGGATGGTGATGAATATTTCAGACAGTCTAATCAAGAATATGATATTGACTTAATTGACAATAAATCGGTAGAGGATTATGTGTCGCCAAATAATCTGATTGATATTAAATACACAACCTCAAACGAAAGTGGATCAAGTCAAAAGAGTAAAACAGATGATAGTATTTCAGTAAAAATTACTCTAACAGTGGATTACAGTATAACAAACGATAAAATCAAAATGTCAAAGGTAACCAGCAAACTCATAGCATGCAACGGAAGCACATCGTCAAATGTTGGCTCAGGCGTGTTTATTGTTTCAAACTCTATTACCTATGGACAAGTTGATTATGGGCATACTGGACAAAAGAAAACTGTGACTCTTCCGAATAAGGCATGTACCAAAACTTTCAACACGACTTCATGGAGTGCAGTTGCTGTTTCCGCAAGCATCGTTGGAGCTACTCAGGATGTTACGCTTCGTAGAGGGAATAGCAAATGGTATTTAGGGTTAACCAATAACATTATTGATACAATGCCAATGTATTAGCAAAGGATTAATAACATGAAGAAAATATTTCCAACTATCCTACGTCTTTGTGTAATTACACTGTCTGTGTTGTTTAGTTTTGTTTCATTCCAGATACATCAACGGTCAATTACTACTTATGATATTACAACAGAACTGTGGGTAAAAATAGCTTTTATAATTATAATTGCATTTTTGCTTGGTATATCAATCAAAAAGTTTTCACTAAATTATAAAATAGAGAAAGTAAGTACAGCGATTATAATTATGATAGCACTATTTACAGTGTTTTTTTTACAAAACAACTCCATAGAATTCTCATATATGACTATTTTGATTTGCACGGTTTATGTCACCGATTTACTTATAAAACGTTAGTTAGATTGTTTACGAACAACAAGTATTATTTGATTTTTTTGGCTTAACCACAATATAATATTATATTATTTAGCGAATTGTAATTTGAAATATAATTACAATTCGCTATTTTTGCATGTAATACTTTTATATCAAATTATATTACACTGCAGATCTCCCACTCTGATTTCGATTAATTAACTATTACAAATCGAAATTGGAGGAATTATTTTTGAAACAAATTAACCTGCGGGACTATTACCCGCATTATAAAGAAGATAAAATTGTTGAGGTGCCGGACGAGGTTGCCGCGCTTTTGGAAGATTTAGACCGCAAAGAAGAAAGTTATCTCAGATATTTGCGCCGTTACGGCGCTTTCTTTACGTTTGACCTCGGAGACATAAAGGAAAAGGATATGCCTTTTCAAAAATCACCTATTGATATATTAGAACAGCAAAGGACGCTTTCTTTATTGTATCAAGGTCTTGCAAAGCTGCCGAAAAAGCAAGGTAGAAGAATTTACGCTCACTATTTTTTAGGTATCAGCAAGTCGGAAATCGCACGTCTCGAACATTGTCATAAGAGCACAATATGCGAAAGCATAGACAGCGGTTTAACAGCCCTTGAAAAATTTTTTGAAAAATTTTCGTAAAGCACCCCGACAAATGGCCAAAAAATGTCCGTATATTATAGAAGGGTATTTTTCGGCAGGACAAAATCTCAAAAAGGACAGGATATAAAACTGTCAACGTGAGAACGTCATTAACTGCTTTTGTCCCCTTTATTGCACTTTGACAACTGAATATACATTGTTACAGGTACTTCATTCCGTGTCCTGAGCGAAGAATGAGGCGGCGCCAGAACAGACAAGCCTACGAGGTGATGAACCGGCTTGCCCGAGCGATTAACGCAACTTATTAAATTTGCCATGGCCGGCAAGGAGCGAGGACGGTGCGGATGATAATGGTA
>CADASG010000015.1 GCA_902790475.1 uncultured Ruminococcus sp.
AGGGACGTCCTCTGCTTCCCCTCAATTTGATGTGTCCATTTTATAGGGTATAGTTTAGACCTAACACTCCCCGACCAAAACTCTCCACTCTCAACTCTCAACTCTCAACTCAAAACATCAATACTCCGGAAACTCTCCAACCAAAATAAAAAACCGACCTTTCCCGAAACATGGGAGAGGTCGGTTTTGACAAAGCTGTTATCCTAATATTTTAATGCAGCCCGTTGTACAGGAATCCGCGCATGTGCCGCAGCCGGTACACTTGTCGTAGTCGATCGAAGCGCAGTTGTCGGTCACGGTGATCGCGCCCTGAGGACATACCTTGACACACTTGCGGCAGCCTATGCAGCCGCTTTGACAGACCTTGCGCGTCAGCGCGCCCTTGTCCTTGTTTGAGCAGGCGACCGCAACACTCGATACGGAAGGCTTCAGCTCGATAAGGTGATTTGGACACGCCTTGGTGCATAGTCCGCAGCCTACGCAGGCGCGCGGGTCAACGCGTGCAACGCCGTTTTCAAGACAAATCGCGTCGTGCGGACATACAGCCGCGCAGTCGCCCATTCCCAGACAGCCGTAGGTGCAGCTGCCCTTTCCTCCGTAAAGCAGCTTAGCCGCCGCGCAGGTGGGCATACCCTCGTATTGCACCTTGTCCTGAGTATGCTCACAGTCGCCCGAACAGCGCACGAATGCTGTCTGCTCGATAACGTCGGCGAATTCCACGCCGAGAACCTCGCTGAGCTGTTTGGAAACAGCGTCCGCACCCGGGATACACAGGTTGGTCGGAGTGTCGGGACTGTCGCACAGGGCTTTTGCGTAGCCGTCGCAGCCGGCATAGCCGCACGCGCCGCAGTTGGCGCCCGGCAGACATTCGCGCACCTTGGGAAAGCGCTCGTCCTCCTTTACAGCCATGATCTTTGAAGCGACGACCAGTACCGCGGCGCAGATAACGCCGATTATCACAACGGGAAGCACCGCTGTTAAAATAGGAGTAAAATCCATTGCAAGCCCTCCTTACGCAAACAGGTTCTCTATCACGCCGCCGAATCCGAGGAAGGACAGCGAGGTGATCGCCGCCGCCACCAGCGTGACGGGCAGACCCTTGAAGCTTTCGGGAATGTCGTTGCCCTCAATGGCGGAGCGAACTCCCGAGAACATCACCATTGCGAGGAAGAAGCCGAGACCGCTTCCCAGCGAGTTTACCATAGCTTCCAGGAAGGTGTAGCCCTCGTCGATGTTCAAAATGGTCACGCCCAGTACCGCGCAGTTGGTGGTGATAAGGGGCAGATAAACGCCGAGGCTCTTGTGAAGCGCAGGGATATAGCGCTTTAGCACGATCTCAACAAGCTGCACCAGCGCCGCGATGACGAGAATAAAGACGATTGTCTGCAAATAACCCAGATCGTTTGGGGTCAGCAGATACATTTGGATAGGATAGGTCACGGCGGTCGCCATAAGCATTACGAAGATAACCGCTATGCTCATGCCTGTTGCCGAGTCCATTTTTTTGGAAACGCCCAAAAACGGGCAGATTCCCAAAAATCTCGACAGCACGTAGTTATTGATAAAGACTGCCGACAGCAGAATGATGATAAGCTTAGTCACTTGCCGTCACCCCCTGTTCCGCGCAGGACGCTTTGCCGCAGGCAGCCGCAGAGGGACAGCCCGCGCAGCCGAATTCCTTTTTCTTCGGCTTGTTTGCGGAGAATTTATTTACCAGCGCTATCAGGCAGCCGAATACAAAGAAGCCGCCCGGCGCCATCGTCATAATGGAGATCTTGTTGTCGCTCAGCACGGGGATAGGCATACCCATGAAGCTGCCGTTGCCGAACACCTCGCGGATCGCCGCCATCAGGATCAGCGCCAGCGTAAAGCCTGCGCCCATGCCCAGCGCGTCAACTGCGGAGTCAAACACCTTGTTTTTATTTGCGAACATCTCGGCTCTGCCCAGAATAATGCAGTTTACGACAATCAAAGGCAGATAGATGCCCAGCGACTGGTCGAGTGCGGGCGCAAACGCTTTGACGAGCATTTGCACCATGGTGACGAAGCCTGCGATCAAAACGATGTAGCAGGGGATGCGCACCTTGTCGGGGATGATCTTGCGCAGTGCGGAAATAACGATATTTGAGCACAGCAGCACCGCCGTTGCGGCGACGCCCATACCCACGGCGTTGGTGACGCTGGTGGAGGTGGCGAGCGTGGGGCAGGTGCCGAGCACCAGCACCAGAACGGGATTTTCCTTAATGATGCCCTTGGAAAAGTTTTGCAGGGTGTTCATCACTGCGCCTCCTTTACTGTTTCGTATGCCTCAAATGCGGAGGCGATCGCCTTTTTATACGCCTTTGAAGAAATAGTCGCGCCGGTCACCGCGTCTACGCTGTCATAGCTGTCGGCGGTTTTCCCTTGGTAGCCTTTGCGGTAATCGCTGTCATTGTCCACGACACGTGAGCCGATACCGCTGGTTTCGCTGTGGCTCAGGGTTTTGGTCTGCTCAATGCTGCCGTCGGCTTTGATTCCGCACACCAGCTTGATCTCACCGCCGTAGCCCTTTGTACTCAGCATAAACACATAGCCCGTGCCGTTTTTGGCTTTGAACGCCTCTGTCACGCCCTCGGGCAGCTCGGCTTCGATCGGGTCGAAGCCGTCAGCCTCGGCGAGCACCTCCGTCATTGCCTGAAGCTTGGATTCTTCCTCCGCTTTGGCGATAACGGGGGCGGTTATCATATTGATATACGCCAGCAGCGCGGTCACGGCTAAGCAGATGCCTGCCAGCACCGCGATAGGCTTTACGATCTCTTTCATAGCTTATCGGCACCTCCCGTCAAAGGCTTTGGACGCGTAAGCTTTGTGATCGCAGGTGTGAGGATATTCATCAGCAGTATCGAGAAGCTCACGCCCTCGGGGAAGTTGCCCCAGAAACGGATCAGTATAGTGATGAGTCCGCAGCCCACGCCGAAGATGATCTTGCCCCATTTTGTGGGCGGCGTTGAGCTGTAGTCGGTCGCCATGAATATCGCGCCCAGCAGCAGACCTCCCGAAAGCAGCTGATACGGAACGTCCTTGCCGCAGATCAGCGACATCACAGCCACGGTGCCGATAAAGGCCACGGGCGTGTGCCAGCTTATAACTCCGCGGAACAGCAGATACAGTCCGCCGATAAGCAGTGCCGCGGCGCAGGTCTCGCCCAGACAGCCGCCGCGGAAGCCGAAGAACATGTCTAAGTAAGAGGGCAGAGCGTCGGTCTCACCCTTTGTGATAAGCGTTAGCGGAGTTGCCGAGGATGTGGCGTCAACGGTTCCGCTCAGGCTGAGATTCGGCGCGACCCAATTGGTCATAGCGCCCGAAAACGCCGTCATCATAATGATACGGGCGGTTATTGCGGGATTTGCGAAGTTTTGACCTATGCCGCCGAACAGCTGTTTAACGACGATGATCGCCGCGACGCTGCCGAACGCCGCCTGCCAAAGCGGAATGGTGACGGGCAGGTTGAAGGCGAGCAGCATTCCCGTGACGACCGCCGACAGATCGGATACGGTGTTTTCACGCTTGCACAGCTTTTCAAACAGGAATTCCGACAGCACGCAGACTCCTACGCAGGTGAAGATGACCGCGAGACTTCTCCAGCCGAAGATGACGACTGACATTATCGCCGCAGGGATCAGGGCGATAACGACGTCAAGCATAATGCCCTGAGTGGTGCGCGCCGAATGAAAATGCGGCGACACAGCGGATATCAGCTTGTTCATGATCTCGCCTCCTCTTTTGCTTTTTCCTTTTCTTTTTGCAGTCTGACAACAGTTTTTGCCAGCTTGTTTGTCTGGACCAACGGCCGCTTTGCAGGACACACGTAGCTGCAGCAGCCGCACTCCATGCACAGATCGACCTGAAGCGCGCGCAGATCTTCTCCCGAATTCTGCTTGTATGCCTTGGCTATGGCGCGCGGGTCAAGCCGCAGCGGACAGTGGTTCAGGCATGCGCCGCAGTTGATGCAGGGCGTGGTTTTGGGCGGAGCTGCCTCGCGCTCGTCCATAACGGTGACCGCGTTGGTGTTCTTTAACACGGGCGCGTCCAAATCGGGAACGGCTATTCCCATCATGGGACCGCCGTAGAGTATCTTTTTTGCCTCGCTTTTCAGTCCGCCGGCGCTTTCGATAAGCTCGCGGATCGGCGTTCCTACGGGAACGATCACGTTTTTAGGCTCTTTGACCGCCGAGCCGTCCAGAGTCAGACAGCGCTCGGTCAGCGGCATTCCGGTTTCAAGGTACTCAGCCAAAAACGCCATTGTGGTGATGTTGATGACCACCGCGCCTACGTCAAGCGGCAGACTGCCCTTTGGGATCAGTCGGTGCATTGTGTTGTAAACGAGCACCTTTTCGCCGCCCTGAGGGTACATGGAGGGCAGCACGTGTATCTCGACCTCACTGTCCCTGTCCGCGAATTCACGCAGACGGGCGATAGCCTCGGGCTTGTTGTTTTCTATTCCTATAATAAACCGGTGAATGTCCATATAACGGCGGAACGCGTCGATGCCCTTAAAGACATATTCGGTTTTGTCCAGCGCCGTGCGCGTGTCCGAGGTGATGTACGGCTCGCACTCGGCGGCGTTTATCACCACTGCTTCGATTTCGCTCAGCTCGCGCACATTGAGCTTGACGTTCGTGGGGAAGCCGGCGCCGCCCAAGCCGACGGAGCCGCTGTCAGCCACCGCCTGAACAAAGCTTTTGTGGTCGGTGACGACAGGAGGGCGAACCTCCTCGCTGATCTCCTGAAGACCGTCGGGCTCGATCACGATGCACGGTACGCGCTGACCGTTTGAAATAAGGATGTCGTCGATTTTCAGAACCGTGCCCGAAACGCCCGAATGAACGGGAGCGGACACGTACGCCGACGCTTCGGCGATTTTTTGCCCCACCTTCACATAGTCGCCTTTTTTGACAACAGGTTCTGACGGACGGCCGATGTGCATAGACATCGGAACAGTCAGCACCGAGGGCAGCGGCAGCCTGATTGGAGCGGAGCTTGCCGTATTCTTATGATGCGGCACTTTTATACCATGTAATTTCATACACTACGCCTCCGGATTCTAAGAGTCATTGCGCCTAAAGCGCACACACATTTATTATAGCACAAAACAGCCATACCACCAATAGGTTAAGATGCACAATAACAGCACGAAGTTTTTGGGCAAAGTGACAATTCACGTTAGCCGCCCGACGTTCGTCGGTGGAATAAAACTTTTCAAAAGTTAAGGCACCACCGCACAATTCACGGCGCGCGGCTTGGATTGTGCGGTGGTGCTTTTATTATATGCGATCATATTATGCGATCATATTTTATCGAAAAGTCAAAACTGTACGGTGATTCCGGCGATGTGTTTTTGGATCGCGGTTGAGTCGCTGATGGTTATCCTGCCGTCGCCTGTCACTTCGGCGGCTTTGATTTGTTCGGCGCTCAGCCCGATCATTTTTGCGACGTATTTTTGGATCGTCGTCGCGTCGTTGATGTCGATCTTGCGGTCGCCGTTCACGTCGCCCATAAGCGTTTCGGAACCGTGCTTGTCTGCCGGAACAAGGATCGCCTTGATAGGATAGTTGTCAACATTAACGCCGTCTCTGCCGTCGGGATTCATTTCAAGGAACTTCTTTTGAGAGCGTGTATACTCAAAGGTCTGTCGGTATGTCGCGTCGGTGATATCCTCCCTGATATCCGCCATATCCGTCCACTTGCCGTCTGTGAAGAAATAGCTTTCTCCGGAATTCACCACGCTGTTGACTATTGTTTTATGGGCTCCGTCAAAGATGTTTATCGAGAAAGGCACTACGTCGCTGTAAACCGTCTTTTCTCCGTCGGCTGACTGACGGCTCATTGTAATGACAACAGAATACTTCTCACCCTTTTTCAGAAAATACTCTCCCTTCAGGTCGATATTGTAGTAGCCGCTCAGCTCGTGGGTCGTCCTGCCCGTTTCAAGCAGCGTTCCCGAGGCAGGGTCGCCGTTTTCAACATCCTTATATATCTCGTAAGCCGCCGTTGTGTTCGGAGAGTTTGTGCGGTAGGAAATGCTGTAAAGATATTCGTCCTCCTCAGCGTCAAAAACGTTTGCCATTTTGGACGTCGTTTCATAGTCCGAGCCGGCGTAGAAGGAAGTCATGAGCAAGTCGTACTGATCGTGATTCTGTTCCTTGTATTTAACCGAAGCTTCGCTCTCAAAGTCAAAGCTCACCGGAGTTTCCATGCTGTGGTCATAGTAGGAAAGATAGAAGTAACCGCTGTCGTCAATGCCCCACTTGCCTGCGTTGGGGTCTTCATAAATCGTTACTCCCATTTTATTTACGGTTGCCGTCGCCTTATCCTCCTCGGTAAGCGAGCCGTTTGTATTTTTCACGATAAAAGCGCCGTCTCCGGGAGGAGTGGTTTTCTTGGCAGCCTTGCCGGAGCTGAAATACCTTGTGAAATTATCCTTGGAATAGTTATCATCGTAGCCTACGATCGTTACCTCATGATTTGAAAAATACTTGTTGCCGTTGTTGAACATCGCCCAGTTGTCGCTGTTCATGTTTGAGTCGAAGCAGACGCCGAGCGAGACCGCGTGACCCTGTGATATCTCGTTCTTAACGGCGTTAAGTCCTTCTTCGCTTAAATAGTACTGACCGTCACGATCCCACGCGCACGGCGACGGAAGCGCCTTGCCGCCCTTAAAGCCCTTCACTGAGAGCGGATTGCGGTATTCGGAATCAACGGGGATCGTCCAGTTGTCGGACGCCGTATAACCCGAATCTGTGTTTGAGCGCAGTCTGTTCTTGCCTGCGTAATAATACGGAAGCTCGCCGTTTATGCTTACGCTTTCGTCAACTGGACCGAAGCCCGACGCAAGAAAATTCAAGCCTAAGCAAGCGGTGCCGCCGAAGCTGTATGCCGCGGCTGAGTACTCCTTGTCAGCCTGCTCCATATCGTTGCCTTCACCGACCTGAGAAGCGCGGATCTTTCCCTTTGTAACATCATTTGCCGTGATCCCGTGATAGAGGAACCATGCGATATATTTTTCGGAAAAATTGACGTTTGTGTTTTTCTCTCCCGCAGGAACTCCCAGATCATTCGCGAATAAGTAAGAGGTCTCGGCAGCAGCCGCAATACCGAACGCCCAGCAGGTGCCGAAGGGGTTTTGGTTCTTAACAGGCGTGACGTAGTTTTTTCCGTTGTAATCTCTCAGGTCGATTTTTTCGGGCAGGGTTTGCGCGGTTTCTTCGTGTGGCTGTGTATCGGTTTCAGCCGCGTATGCTGTTCCGCATGAAACCATTGCCGAAACGGTCATCGACGCTGCCAGCAAGGCAGCAAACACTCTTTTTTTCATTTGACTTCCTCCTGATATAAAAAACAATTTACTGCATGCAGGTACCGATCCACTCAATAAAGTTCTCGGTGCTGTCGCCTGTGCGTTCCGCCTCTTCGTGTCCCTTCTCCCACACGGTTTCAAAGTCAACGTTTTTGACGTCACTGTTATGCTCAAGCGCAAGCGCGAGATTCGCTTCCGTGGTCACCGAGGTGTTGAATTGCTTAATGCCCGTTCGGATACGCCAGTATTCAGCGACATCGGAGGTGCCGAAGCCCTCTCGTTTTTCCATCAGATAATAGAGAGGCGTATACATATTCACGCGCTGTTCCAAGGTGCTGTCCTGTGCGTCGGTCTTTTTGAAATCCTCGGCAAAATCCGCGGCGGCATCGTTGTTGAGCTTTGTCAGGATATCTCCGAGTATTTTGTCAAAATGCGATCCCTTGCCGTCTCCCGTACCAAAAAGGTTGTTTTCACTCTGCGGAGTGTCAAAACCAAACTGATTGTCGGAAGCATTTTTACACGCTTTTGCAAAGTCCGCTATGCTTGAGATCACAGCCGTATTAGTTGCTTTATCATAGGTGACCCATTTTTTGTCCTTATTCAGACTGTCGATATATCCCTGCGCTGAGCCGTAGCTGTTTTTGAGATCCGGAGAGTCAAACACGGTGTCGGACAAATAATGGTTGAGCGATCCCTCGATAACGCCTTTGATATAATCATAATAGCTTCCTGCCTGGAAGATGCCCTCTTTTGATTCTGTCAGAGTCAGCGCGTTGCCGTCCTTGTCGGTGAAGCCTGCCTGATTGATATACTCAGCGAAGGCTTTGGCAAGCTCGTCGGAGATAGCGTTTTCCTCAGCCGAACGATCCTTGCGCGTACAGCCCATCATCCATTCATATTCCGCGTTGGCGGTATCAAGATCGGTGATTGGACACCATGCCATTACTCCTGCCACTTTATCGGACACGCCCTGTACCGCGCCGATCTCTTTCAAATACGGATCATATAACTCGCTGTTGCCCGAAGCGCCGAGGATCGTAGCCTGAGCGCCGCCGCCGCTCATGCCGAATGCAAAGATGCGGTTTGCGTCTCCTGCCAGTTCGTCGTCGCAGTATCGGATGTAACGGACAGCCGCCTTGAGATCTGTCACTCCGGAGGGAGCGCCCTCGTCGATACCGCGGCAGCCCGGGAAAATATATACCATGCCCTGAGAGGTATACTCCTTTATCTTATCCAAAAAGTAGTTCAGAGCATTTTCCGGCATGTCTGAGGTCAGCGCCTCAGCCGCGTAATAGCTGGGCGTTTCGACCGGCAGGACAATGGGTGCGTCGGCGGAAGTATAGCTGCCGACCTTAGCCCCCTTCTTTACGCTGCAGGTATATGTGCCGTCGCCGTTATCGGCCGCGTCCATATAATCGGCAGGAACGAATACCGAAAGCTTCTCATATTTTTCGTCGGCAGGCTTCTCGCAGTAATCAATGCCGAGCTGATAATAGATTTTTTCATTCGGCAAATACTGCCACTTGCTGTTATCCGGCTTGGGTAGATCGGATTTAACGGCGATTGTAGTCGCAGCTTCGGTCTGCGCCGTCGTTTTGGTCTGTGATGCTTTTGAACCGCTGTTTTGACCGCATCCGGCAAACGCCGTAATCATTACAGCGCTCAGTGCCAATGATAGAACTTTTTTCATGTGAGATCTCCTTTTGTGCTGTATAGGGAAACGTTAGAGGTTCCCTAAAGATTGTGTGAAGCAAAACTTTATTCATGTATATAATAAAACAGCTGCCCGAAAAAATCAAGCAACTGTTTAAGCTTTTATCCAACGGAAATGAGAATGATTAAACCGTTAGTTTACATAAGGGGCTTGTTTCTGTCATACAAGCCAAAGACCGGGTAAGGGGTTCCCTTGGCGATCTCATCGGCAAAGCATATCATCGGTATCACGATGGATTCGCAGCCAATCGTATAAGCGGTGATCTCTCCGTCAAGGGTAGCGATTTTTATTTGATTAGCCAGCTTATTATCGCAGAGTATCTTTATGCAGCGCTCTACCTCGCGGTCGTCAAGCCCGGTTCCGCTTCCGATGAGCGGTGCGGTAACGGGGGTGTTGGATATGGTATACATGTAGCAAATAGTTTTTATCAGCTTTTTATCCGCAAGCAGAGCGAACACCTTTCTGATCGATTCCATGTCCTCAAGATAAGCTGAGATGCTTTCTTCATGCGGCTGATCCATCAGAAAAAAGTGTCTGAAATCATTTGACAAACGCGCCAGCGCCATACCGTCGTTGCGGACAAGCTTGGCAAAGTAATCGGGACAGCGTTCTCTTTTGGAGCCTGTATGACTCACAAAGGTATCAACGAAATCATCGGTAAAAGCCGCGTCACCCGTCAGCCCCAATATGATCGACCAGCACAAATTGAAGGAATAGCGGAAAGCGTCCTCGCTTGACATTCTACTCAGCTTTTTTGTCAAAATGAGCTGCAGATCCTGTTCCTCTCTTCCGAAAAGCGAATTGACGTCCACGTCAAGCGCGTCGGCGATCAGGGGCAATATCTCCGCGTCGGGGGTACCTCCGCGCTCCCATTTGGATACAGCCTGTGTGGTAACGCCGATCTCCCTGCTGAGTTTTTCCTGCGTGTAGCCCTTTTGTATTCGGAATTTTTTGATTTGCTCTCCGATGATCCCCATTATCAACCCTCCGTTGATTTTATTCTTCTATTATATCAAGGATCATCGCGTTTGTCTATACGGATATCTTGTATCAATAAAAAGACTGATTTTGTAAAAAAGAGTGGCAAACCTTGGTCTGCCACTCTTAAAAGTATTTACTGTGTTATTGCGTTTTAATGTGATATTGCTTCGCCGATAGGATCAATAACCGGGAAATCGGCTAAAAATCTTTGAATCTCAGTCGCATCGGAAATATCAACTACTCCGTTGCGGTTGATATCTGCCGCATCCAGATAGATGCCCTCTAAGGTAGTCAACCGGGCGATGTGCCGCTGTATTGTCGTTACGTCGTTGATTGTAACGTTTCCGTCGCTGTCCGTGTCGCCAAGCTTTACTTGATCGAGAAGAACATAGGGAATGTTATTGCTTTCGGCATAAGAATGAGCATAAGAATCATAACAAACGCCGAGAGTAAGGTTCGGATCGTTATAAAACGCGCATGAAGAAATGTTTGTGACGCTTTCCGGAATTTCTGCGTATACTAATGCAGAGCAGTTAGCAAACGCGTAATCGGGAATACTTGTGATACTCTCAGGAATTGTCAGCTGTGTAATTCCGGTACCGTCAAAAGCACTTTTGCCGATGGTAGATATCTGCGACAAAAATCCAACATTGCTAAGTGAATCACAATCTAAAAAAGCATAGTTGCCGATTCCTGTTATGGATTGATTTAAATCGACTGTTGTCAATGAACTGCAGCCTGCAAAGGAGTACGCCGGGAGCGTATTTATCGCCGCATACACATATGCCGTCTGAAGCGATGTACAGTTTAAGCACACTCTTTCACCCAAAGACGTAATGTTTGCCGGAAAACGTACTGAAGAAAGAGATGTGCATTTGCTTAATGCACGGTTATCGATTTTATTCATTGAAGTAGGAATATTTAATGTCTGCATTGTTGAATTACCTGACAGCGCGTTACTTCCCAATCTGGTAACAGGGTAGGTAGTGTAGCTACCGGGAATTGTGACTATAGTTTCGGAGCCATCATACTCAGCGAGCGTTGCTTCTCTGGTATAAGTATTGAGTTCATAGCCAAAATAACCGTCCATTAATACCAAAGCAGATGCGCTATAAGAAAAGCAACAAACCATCATCGCTGATAAGCAAATTATTGCAATGAATTTTTTAAAATGTTTCATAGTTGCCTCCTTTGTTGTTATGCCCCGGAAAAATCCGGGGCATAACTCTGTAACTAAATCTTATTCGATATTGCCATTGCCGCCGTCGTCAACAATCTGACCGGGGTTACCCTCCGCGGAAGCCATTATGATCGAACCAATGTTAATCTTAACAAGCTCAAACTGGGGAGAGTCATAATTTTTTTTCATAATATACGTTCCTCCTAAGGAATAATTAAATTAGGATTTGCTGTATGTTCTGAGAATGCTGTTATCGCTGAGAATCCATTCGTCCGCCGAGACAGCGTTGTCGTTGTTTTTGTCATACGCCATAGCGCCGATCTGAAGGATTCCGACAATACCATTATCTGTATACAGCTGGGATTTAGCAAATTGAGTAGTAAACTCAACACGGTTCTTGTTGGTCAGGTCAATAGAGCCGGAACCGGAGTTTACAAGCTTAACATATCCCTTAGTTGTAAGCTCTACATTAAGGGCGGTAGGAGTACTGGTCTCATAATGTAAAGAAGTGAATGTATTAGCCGCGAGCATCGACAATAACTGACTGCTGTACTGATCCATTAACTCCTTGATCTTGCTCTCGTTGTAATAAACGGGATCTTCTCTCAGAAGCTTGGAAACATAGATATTAACAACCGCTGCACGTTTGATATTAGGATCATAATCGGGTAAACCGTAAGGAGTAAACATTGTGTTTATACGGATCCTTGCGTTACCGGCGTTGTCAATATAGTTATCATCGGCATCCTTAACGATAGTCAAGCCGTAATTAGTCAATCCTCCGGGAGCATAAACTGCATACAGATCGAAATTACCGGTAATACGGTAGCCGTATTTATAATCGGTAGATGCAACCTGTGTACCATCGGGATCATATGCCCAGTATGCAAACTGGAGACCGCTGATTGAGGGAGAAGCCTTTGTTTCAGGACATACATATTCACCGTCCTGCTTTACGCATGCGGGGATATCATATACGTCGAGATATGCGATAGTGTCAAGATATTCGTCGCCCTTAGGATCGGCAAGACGCTGGCTGTAATAGCCCTTGACATTTTCGTAGCTGTTGCTGCTGGTCAGCTTAGCGATTCGAGCGTTCTGGATGGTCTTATTAGAACCCTTCAGAGTGATATTTGTCGGGGTGCCCAGATCGTTTGTAGTTTTAGCGCCGTAGATGTTTACGGTGTACTCCTTCGGAGTGTTGTAAAGCCATACTACGATACTCTTGATATTCTCGAAGCTTGAGAGGTCGCCTGCGTGGAACGCTGCGCTCTCGTCTGCGGGATTCTCAGGATCATATGTCGAGCTCTCGGAGCAGTAGTTGACCCACTTTTCGCCTGAGTCGTTCGGCTGACCGTTACGGGTAGTATGATAAACTGCCTCAGCCGCTGAGTACTTGTTGCCTGTTTTCAGGTTGACGGTGTTCTTCATACCTTCAACAGCCTTGTCCTGTCTGGTCCACATATGATAATCGTCGATCAGGTTGGAAACATTTGTGTCCTCGGCGAAGTCAACAGCCTTATCTGCTATCATCTTCTCGTAGTTATATGCTACAAATTCACCGTCGGCAAGATCGTTAATGCCGGGGAGCTCAGCCAGATAACTGTAGTGTGAATCGACCGAATCGCCCTTCCTGTAGATGTAATCATCAAGGTTTTTCAGCGTTACACTGTACTGCGTGACCACGTCACTGATTGAAGCAGGTATGTTGCTGGTAGTATCACGGTCATAGTATTTGAAGGTGATGGTGAACTGCTCGCGCTGGTTGATGAACTCCAGTTTGTTGAGGGAAACGTAATCGC
Source organism: uncultured Ruminococcus sp. (assembly GCA_902790475.1). GTDB lineage: Bacteria > Bacillota > Clostridia > Oscillospirales > Acutalibacteraceae > Ruminococcoides. Next base: position 13,011 of record CADASG010000015.1, read on the forward strand.
TTGTTCCTGCTACAACTGTTTCTTCAACAGGCGGGATCATGTTCTTGTAGATATAGAATGCGTTGTTGCCGCTGCCCTCAATTGTGATCCTGTCATCAGTAGTCTTAGGAGCCGCAGGAGCGAGGATGGTCTGGCTGTATTCGTTAGCCGTTGATGCATTGTTTTGATAGTAGATAGTATCGCCGTTAGGCTTTTCAGCAGTCTTTGTAAGCTTTGTGAAGGAGTAGCCCGCTGCGGGGATCTCTTCAACCTCGTAGTAGGTTTCTACGGGAACGCCTTCGATCTCTGCATACTGACCGGGAGCGATGGTGATACCTGTACGGCTGTCATACCAACGTGTACCGATGGGTGTGCCGTCGGAATAATAGAGCGTGTATTCCAAGCCGGGATATTCCTTGAGGGTTTCTTCACCGGAACCGAAGAGTCTGCCGAGCTTAAGCCTAAAGTTGAACTTAGCGTTTGATGTTGACTGGTCGTCCAGTTCCTTCTTGATTCGGATAGTACCTACAGCAACCTCATTGTAGAAGTCAACGCGCATAGCTGTGTTGGCGTCCTCGGCGTCGCCGGTGTAGTTGGAGAAGTAGAAGCCGCCTTCACCGGTGGTGTCGTTAAGAGTTGTATCCGCCGCGTTATGATCGGAGTTGCCTATGCCGACCGAAGTTTTAGGAACAATATACTTTTTACTCTTTTCGTCGTAGACGCTGTAAGAAGTAATATAGTAGCTTGCCGCATTGTTGTTTGCAACGGTTTGATACTGGATCGGGGAGGTATTATTTACCGTACCGAGTCCCTGAGTCTGAGTGACCTTTACATAAGAGTTTTGAGTGATTTTGTCGTTAAAGATCGCCATCTGACCGCCAAGCAGGTGGAAGTCGGCGTCCGAGGTGTTGTCTGTTTTACCTGTTACGTGCGCTTTACCTGTGGTAGTAGCCTTGATGTATTCATCCGACAGCTCGTATACAGTGTCTTGGACAGGCGTCCAGCTTGATGTACCGTAGCTGAGCGTTGAGCCTCCCGAGCCGGGGGTACCGCCTGCTGTTGACAAAATGTATGTCTGGATCGGGTTGGAGCCGTCGTCGTACACACGCTTCGTTTCGTAGCCGTACGGATAAACAGGCTTGCTGAAATCAAGTGTTCCGGTTGATGTAGCCGGAGCCTTGGCGATGCTTGAGATAGAAGAAGGAAGATCATTGCTGACCAGTCTCGCGTTTACATTATAAGTAAAGTAGTCGGGGTTGGTCGCATAGAGAGTGTCCTTCTTAAGAGCTCTGTTTACATTGGAAACTTCGACATTGTTCTTAACGTTCAAACCTGTTGCCTGAGGAAGGTTGAAGCTGACAACGCAGTTAGACTGGAACGCGCCGCGCTCCATGTAGAACATCTGGAAGGTGTGCTTTGTTGTAGCGTCGGTAGGATTAAAGGGCTTGCCGTATGCAGCCATAAGCTCTTTAAGGTCTACAACGTTGATGTAGCTGTCGTTGTTGTATGCCCATGTACCGCGAACACCGCCGTTGCTGACAGCAGAGGAGTCGATGCTTGCCGCGGAGGATTTGTAATAAACCTTTCCGTCGGTAAAATTGATGGTAGCCGCGGAAACCTTATGGTCGCCGCCGAGGTCGAGAACCTTGATTCCGTCAACGAATACCCAAACGTCGTCGTCACCGGAGAAGTTAAACGCGATATCATGATCGTTGTTCTTAGTGTCGGTGAGATAACCTGTGTTTGTCATATAGAAGGTAAGGTCAAATTCCAAACCGAATGCACAGCCGTCCTTACTGTTAGTATTGCCGCCAAACGGGAACAAACCAACGTACTGGTTACCGTCGGAGTCCTTACCTGTGGTAAAGCCGTTGCCGTTGCTTGTGCTCTGGATAGAGAAGTTATTGTTTGAATATACTCTGTTGCGGTCTGTTGTGGAGTCGTAGGAGTAGGTTGTGATTCCGTTGAGAGTACTCTCATAGAACGGGAATTTTTTGCCCTGCTCTACGGTAGATGTAGTTGAACTGCCGTCGCTTGAATAAGAGGAGAGTGCGTTTCTTGTGCCGTCGCCCTCATAAGCGAACAGGGGATAGTTTCTCGCGGTGCTCTTTCCGAGAGTAGAGTTGCTTGTTAATTCGTTATTTCCCTTTGTGTCCATCAAATAACCAAAGGTCTCGCCGTCACCGTTTGGATTGAACTTGGTCTTGGACGTGGTCATACCTACCAAATTCTGGACAGAAGCATAGTAAGCATTATTATGATTACGCTGAGCGAGGTTAGCCGCCCAATGCTGCTTATTGTCCTTGTAAAGATGGAAGAGCGTGGTGCCCCAACTGTTGTAGTCCTGTGTGATACCTGATTGTCCTGTATTTACTGTGCTGTTGCTGTTTTCCAAATAACCGAAATACAGTGCCCAAGGAGTATCGTATGCCTGATATGCCTGAGACAAAGCCTTGTTAGGCTTGTTAGGAGTTTGCAGACGATCGAGATTCGTGTATTTGATCACGTTTGTATCTACCTTAAAGGTCTTGACCTGGTTGCCCTCGAGAGTACGGTTGTATGTCCACATCGTTTCGTCAAGAACAACGCCCTTTACGTAATATTTTCCGCCGTATTCATAGAGCACATAAATACGGTTGGGGTTAAGGGTGATCGAGTGATCCTTTGAGTTTGTAACACTGTCGGTATAGGTAGGCTGTGCTTCAAAGGCGTTGGTGTTGCTGTCTACGAACTGGAACGAAGTCGCCCAGATAGGCAGCTCCACGCTGTATACATAGAAGCTTTGACGATTTGCGTCCTGGTTGCCTGTACCGAACAGATCCTTACGCGATACATAGATATGGTTGTTATTTTGCGATACATTGCTTGAGTTTTTACCCGGGACTTTTACCTCTGTGGTAACGTCTGCGTTACCGTTCAGGTTCGTATTCGAGTTGTTCCAGTAATGGATACGCATACCTGTTCCGCTTGTGGGATTGGATTTGTTTAAGCAGTAATCCGCTTCCGCAAAGTAATATGTTACTTTTTCACTGCCGTAGTTGTTGGTATTTCCGGGTGTTGAAGGTGAATAGTCTGCGATAGCCCAAATCTTTTTGTTTTTGAAGTCAACATAGATTCTGGGGTTTGAACACTTGGGGTTGGGAGTAACGACATAGGTCACTACCGTTGCAGGCTGTTCGTTTACTGTAACTTCCTTGATTTGTGTTGTTATCGTACAGAACTGGTTGCTTGCCTCGTCTATTGTATAAGGTGCAAGCTCGGGATCCCAGTTTGTCATTGTAGAAAGTGAGAAAATGTAGGGATTAGAGTTTTTATAAGAGGAGCTTGTAGTTCTCTTGTACGGATAATTGTAGTTCAAATAAGCTGACCTGTCGCTGCCCCATGAGGGGTTGTTGTTGCCGCTTATGTGTCCTGACATATACAGACCCGACGCGTAAACCTCAACGCTGGTTGAAGCGCTGCGGGTGTCGTAATCCCGACCGCCGGTGGTTGCATTGGAACCTACAACTACCTTGTAGTACATTGTGTCCACGTTAGCCGTTTCCTTATAGGAATAGGTGTCGGAAGTATCCGCTGCGCGAAGCAGAGTCCAGTTTTTGCCGTCTGTGGACTTATAGAATGTATAAGTGATAGTGTCTGCAGGAGCGTTAAGTGAATCTGTTAAATAGGAGCCCTTGATGGTAACGTTGGTTGCTGCGGAAGCATTTCTGTCTATACGTGAGGGAGTAGCAGAAATTCTTACGTTGTCCGCAGCGGCAGGTGTTTCATCAACGATCTCGTACCAGATCTTCAGGGTACCGCCGGTGCCTGTTGAGGGCATGTAGCCGTCCTCTAACAGATGTATGCGCACCCAGCCGTTGGACTGGCTGGCGTAGTTGTTGAAGCGGATCTCCTGGGGTTGCGCCGCAACTGCGCTGATCTCTTCGATAGCGAGAGCGTTCGATTCGGAATTATTGTTCTGGAAGTTATGACCTGCGGAAGAACCGATACCGAACTTGTGCGCCTTATCATGAATAACAAAGTAGAAGGGGTCGTGATAATCACTATTGCTTCCGCCGTAATCTGCAACAAGGTCATCTTTATCCTCAGAGAGCTGTTTTACGGTACGGTAGGTGTCGAGAGTATAGTGACGCGAGCCCTCGGCATCGCTGCCCTGCTGTGTGAATTTAAGATTTGTTGAGTTTTCATTGAATGACCAGTAGTTATACATTCCATAATTAGAACTATAACCAGCGGTCGAATTACTCAAGCCGGCGCCGTTATTCAATACCTGACCGTACTGCTCCACGCCGTTTTTGCCGATCGTGCTGGAGTGGATATTAGCCGACGAAGTTGCGACCGCAAAACGTCCGCCCAGATAGTACGGGTCGGGAGTTGCTGCCCGGAATCTTGCGTAGACGGTAACGTTATCATTAATAGTGCGGGTATAGGTATTGCTTGCGCTGTGCTGAGTACCGCCGGATGCCTCTGATGTGTTGTACCAGCCCACAAACTCATAACCGAAGTTGGGAGTAGCTGTAAACACAACAGACGAGCCGCTTGCAACAGACGCGGGCGAGTCGCCGATCGCCGTATCGCCTATTTTCGCGGTGATCGAACCCATGGAAGTCTGCCCTGAGCAAATGCCGTAGGTTACGGTTTTGTTGGTTGCAACATATCCAGTTAACGTTAGTTTGTAGTTGCTTGTATCACGAACATCCCATTGTAATGTATATTTACCTGGTCCTAAAGTATTTGATTTCAGTGGTACAGAATGACTCGTATCAGGAGTGCTGTATTTATACAGCCTTGTATAGTCGTTCACATCATCAAGCGTTGTAGCGCCTGAATTTCCATAGAAATCGCCGGAGTCATTTGCTCCGCTGCGAGGATAACACTGTATTGTTTTATTTGTTCCAAGAGTTACCTCAGTTGTATAAACACCGGTAGTTGATGTAGCGGTGAACGTATAGTCACGTGAATTCGTTTTATCTCTCAAATAATAAGTAACGTTGCCGCTTGGGAAAGTTACAGTGATACTCATTGAACCGCCTGAATCGGGCTCGGAATTCTTCTTGAAAACAAAATCGCCTGCAGTGCTGACAGAAAGATTAACAGCGTTTTGTCCTCGTTGTAAATTGTGTGTTCTTGTATTTGAGAATGTTACATTATTAGCGCCGTAATATGTGTTATTACCATTGTCCCAATAAGCAAACTGGAAAGTATGGTTGCCTGCTGAAAGATTTTTAGTGTATTGATTATTTGATAAATTATACCAGCTGCCATCGATAATAACGCTCCATCCGCTTGCTCCAACACTTTCACTGTCAATCTTCGCCGCAGTTGTTCCAATAAGACCGACTGTCACCGTAGAAATGACCATCAACAATACCAATATAATGGAAATCGTTGACTTGGACAAATGTTTTAATCTTGTTTTCATGTATTTTACCTCCATTCTTTTATATATAAGAAAGACTATAAATTTAATTTATGTCAACAAACGCCGAAGCGTTTGATTGTTTTTTGCAAAATCCAGTGACGAATTTTGCCCGGCAGGCTGACCGCCTTGCCGCTTTGCCGTTCCTTTGACTGCAAGGGCTGACCCCTTGGAACAGCGTGCAGTTTTTTATATTTCTGTGCCCGAAGCTGTTTTGCAGATTGCTGCGCAGGTCAAATTATCCGTTGACTGCGATTGCCTTTGTTTGGCGTAAGCCAAGCCTCTGCGCTCTTTATAAACAGGCTCGGGCTCCCTGCGCCCGAGCCGGCTCGCCCCTGCACCTGTCAGTCGGGGCTTCTGTAAACTTGATCCGTGCAAGAAGGCAGCCGTTGTATTTGATTGTTTTTAAATTAGGTTTCATTTGACTCACCTCCCGTGCCGTTGCGGCTGTGTCCGTTTGAATGTAAAGCTGCCCGGTTTATACGGAAATATGCTCGGAAAAACAACCGTTCAAAAGCAGCCTTCAAGTCAACTCTACTTTAACACCGCAGGATGTCCGCAGGTTTTTGCGTTAATTACCAATGATACTAAATTGCCGCGCAGAGTATACTTCTATTCATACTGATTGTAACATAAAACTAAGGAATTTGCAACAGTTTTTTGATACTTTATTACATGTTTTTTATTATTTTTCTCGGGAATAATTTTGCAGCGTCGGCAAAAGCGCTGAGCCTCCTTTTTGTTTCCGCTTCCGAAATACGGTATTCCGTCATAAACCCTCCGCATTTCCGCGCAATGTCGGATCGTTAGGTTTCCTTAAACTAATGACATTGCTCCGCAAGGCGCCCCTTTTTATTCGATTTTGAGGTCGCTGAAAAAACACTTGAAAAAAACCGGATTATGCGTTAGAATACATCTATTAATTATTTATCATAGGGGGTATGGAAATGATCACTGTTGACAAGCTTAGGAAGGAATTTAAAAAGACCGTCAAGGAGCCCGGGCTGAAAGGAAGCGTCAAGTCGCTGTTCAGACCGAAATCGGAAAAGGTCGTCGCCGTCCGCGATATCAGCTTTGAGGTCGCCGAGGGTGAGATACTCGGCTTTATCGGACCGAACGGCGCGGGTAAGAGCACGGTCATCAAAATGCTGACGGGGATTCTGACCCCTACCTCGGGAAGCTGCACGATCAACGGCAAAAATCCCACTCAGAACCGAAAAAGCTACGTCAAGGAGATCGGAGTCGTGTTCGGACAGAGAACTCAGCTTTGGTGGGATCTGCCGCTCAGGGAAACCTACGGCGTGCTCAAGGAGATATACGAGGTGCCTGACGACCGCTACAAAAAGCGCATGGCGTTTCTCAACGAGGTGCTGGAGCTGGATGACTTTATCGCAAGCCCCGTGCGCACGCTCTCGCTCGGACAGCGAATGAGGGCTGACATCGCCGCCTCGCTGCTGCACAGCCCGAAGGTACTGTTCCTCGACGAGCCGACGATCGGGCTTGACGTCGTGGTAAAGGACAACATCCGCAAGGCGATAGAGCATATCAACCGTCAGGAAAAAACCACCGTGATACTCACGACTCACGACCTTGCGGATATCGAGCAGCTTTCAAAGCGTATAGTGATGATCGACAAGGGAACGAATGTGTTTGACGGAACCATAGCGTCCCTAAAGGCTAAGTACGGTCAGATACGCGAGCTGTCTTTTGAGACCGCTTCTCCAAACGCAGCCGAAGCTCTGGGCTATGACAGGCATTTCAGCCTCGGCAAAGATGACCTGAGCGTAGAGACCGAGGGCAATTCGGTGAAGGTGAGGTTCAACAGCTCCGTTGTTCCCGTGTCCGACATGCTGTCATACACGCTGGAGAAGATCAACGTCAGCGACATCAGCGTTAAGGACGCGGACATCGAAGAAATAATCCGCAGGCTGTACGGTCAGGGGGTGGAGTGATGAAGCGAAAGCTGAAAATCTATCTTCCGTTCGTGAACGCAGGCATACAGGAGGTCGCGACCTACAGGATAAACTGGATATTCTTCATGCTGGGCAACGCGCTCGCCTGCTTTGTGTCTTATTTCATCTGGTCGGCAGTCTATGAATCCGGCGGAGGCGGCTCAATGAGCGGCTTCACCATGCCGCAGATGGTCGTATATATCGTGCTGATGTTTTTGACGGGAACCGTGATAGCCAGCGACGCGGCGTATGTTGTGGGCGAGGAGATACGCGACGGTACGATAGCCATGAGGCTTATCAAGCCCGTGAGCTACAACGCGACGTTTTTGTTTCAGGAGTTGGGCAACAAGCTGCCTACCGAGATCGCGATAGCCGCGCCGATGATAATTGCGGTCGAGATCATACGCACCGTTCTCAGCGGTGAAGTCCAGTTCAGCGCTTTGAGTCTCGTGCTGTATCTGTTCAGCTGCGTGCTCGCGTATCTTATCAACTTTTATTTCAACATCTGCTTCGGCTTTATAGCCTTTGTCATCAAATATCTTTGGGGCGCGAATATGATGAAAAACGCCGTTATTGGGTTTTTGTCGGGCACCGTTATCCCGCTCTCGTTTTTGCCCGGAGCGCTCGAAAAGGTGTTTTTGTTCCTGCCGTTCTCGTCGCTCAATTACACGCCCGTGATGATATATATGGGCAAGTACAGCGGCGCGCGGCTTTGGTATTACATCGGCTTGCAGGCGTTTTGGGCGCTGTTCTTCTTCGTGCTTTCCAAGCTGCTTTGGAAAGCCTCGGTGAAGAGACTGACGGTACAGGGAGGTTGATCGCATGAAAAATATAAAGAGAGCGTTTCGCATCCACCGCATTTTTATGGCGCAGGAATTCAAGCGCATGATGGAATACAAGGGTGATTTCATCGTGGGCATCATCAGCTTTTTTCTGGTTCAGCTCTCAAACCTTCTGTTTTTGTGGATAATTTTCAGCAGGATACCGAACCTTATGGGCTGGACGGTCAACGAGGTCGTGTTTATCTACGGTCTGTCGCTGATACCTAAGGGTATCGACCACTTTTACTTTGACAACCTTTGGTCGATCGGCTTTTTCATCGTGAGAAAGGGCGACTTCGACAAGTACCTGACCCGACCCGTCAACACGCTGTTCCACGTTTTGACCGAGAAGATCCAGATCGACGCGCTCGGCGAGCTGATAATGGGCGTGGCTCTCGTCTGCGTATCCGTGCAGGGGATCAGCGCTCAATGGGACGTTTTCAGGATTTTGGCTATGATACTGATGATCCCGTTCATAACGCTGATTTTCACGGGAATAAAGACGATAACCGCCTCTGTCGCGTTTTGGACAAAGCGCAGCGGAAACGTTATCTATATGTTCTACATGGTCAGCGACTTCGCGAAGTACCCTGCCGCTATCTACAACCGCTTTGTGCGCAACGTGATAACATATATCATTCCGTTTGCGCTGACCTCATATTACCCGGCGCTGTTTATCCTCAGGGGAGAGAATCCGCTGTTCAATTTGGGTATGCCGATCCTTGCTTCCGTAGTTCTGATGGGAGCAGGAATATTTGTCTGGCACCGCGGACTCAGAGCCTACGAAAGCGCAGGAAGCTAAATAACAGAAAAATAAAACAGACGATCAGCGCGGAATCTTTCCGCAGTGGTCGTCTGTTTTTTGTGTGAAATATAGGCAATGCCGCATAATTCAGGTGTGCGGATTGCGCAGTAGCTTTGCATGGATTATGTTACCCAAATCGAAGATTTGGACATAATCTCAAGATTTTTTGGGCAAGCTGACGGAACAAGAAAAGGCAAGCCGTGCGCCTTGAATTGTGCGGTGTTGCCTTAAACAGTATTAGAGTCTGACTTAAATGAACGCCCGCATTTCTCTGATGTGTTCCTCCTCGGCGTCGAGCATTTTTTTGGCGAGCAGAGTTACGCCGGGGTTTTGTCGGTTATAATCGCGAAGCCGCCGCACCAGCTTGTTTACTCCCATGGTGCTGCCCTTTATCATCATTTCCGCGATGTGGGAAGCCGACGCGTCGCGCTGCAGGTCGCGCCCTGCGGCTATTCGCGTCATGGTTTTGACGACCGGGCTTATGTGCTTTGCCTTCTCGCCCCGGCTTGTCAGCATTTTGTGAGCCGCGCCGTAAAACCTGCCGTAACGCGCGAGCTGGTCGCAGAGCACGCGGTCTACCGCCATGCTGTGCTCCATCCTGCGGATATTCGTGATGCCCTGACAGCCCATTTCGGCGTTTTGCAAAATACAGTTGAGCATTTCAATATCGTTCAAAATAATCACCTCTGCTGTGATTATGCGCAGATAAATTGGAAATATACGGGAAGTGCAAAAAAACGCAGAGCGGTTGCTCTGCGTTTTATATAAAGCGGTCAATTAGCCGCGGGAAGTTGTGTAGTTGTAGGTGTAGTACTGACCGAAGTTGTTGTCGGTGTAGGTCTTGCCGTTTACCTTGTAGGTGAGGTAGTACTTGAACTTAGAGGTGTTCTTGATACCGCTGATGGTGCCGATCCAACGCTCGGTCTGGTCGTTGTAGGACTTAGCGTCATACATTTTGTCGAACTTGAGGCTGACGGTCTTCTTGGTTGACCAGTTGTTCTCGGTGTAAACAGCCTTAACTTCCTTATTGTAAGCGATGTTTCTTATGGTAGCAGCAACATTGTAGGTGCCGTTGGAGGGATAGAAAGCTCTCTCAGCCTTTATGTTCTCGTTGTAGCCGAGAGCGGTGGTGAAGTTCTGACCGTAGTTGTTGTCCCACAGTGTGAAGCCGGGGTTTACATACTTGAGGCAGAACTTGCCGGTGTAGCTGCTGAAGGAAGCCTTGTAGATGGTGTAGCCTTCCTTGCTCTTCATGTCGGTTCTTGTAGCAAGAGCGTCCTGCCAAGCCTGACCGGGAGCAACCTCATAGTGAACATAAGCGTTTGAGTACTGATCCATGTTGTTTACTTTGATGTATACTGTTCTGATGCTGTTGCCGCGGCTGCCCTGATAGGTGAGCTCTGTGGAGTGGAGTCTGATGTCGGGGTAAGTTGCAGCGGAAGCAGTACCTGCGGAAAGAGCAAATACGGAAGTTGCGAGTACGCTGATAACAGCGACAAGAGAAATGAGTTTCTTAAATGACTTCATTGTAAAATCTCCTTATTGATCCTAATTTGTTTCAACTTGAATGTTTGAATGATGAATTGATGAAATATTGTGCTTGACTTTGTTGTTTCGGAACACCGTCTGATGTTCCGGTGAATTCACAGCCGTGTTTTCAGGACTGTGAGCATTCGTAAGCTTACGGTTTTGAATTATACACCATGCACAAAGCTTTGTCAACTGTTTTGTGCAACATTTTTAAAAAATCCGCACTTTCGTTAATTGCGCAGATTGGATTTTCCGATATCAATTCAATTTTGTGTACAATACACAGCAAATAACCAGTGAAGGAACACCTAAAAAATCTTGCGCAAAATAATACACAAATAATTATTTCTTCCAACTGCTTTTCTTTGGTTATTTTTTCTTTGCGGAATTTTGAGGGAATAAAAGCAACAGCGGGTTGCTTTTCAATTTTAAAACGATGTGTTATAATTATAACAGTAGGAGGTGTTATTATGAACACAAGGGAAATAATATACGAACTCAGAACAAAGAACGGTTTGTCACAGGATGAGCTTGCCGAAAAGGTTTTTGTTACCCGTCAGGCGGTGTCGCGCTGGGAGAACGGCGAAACGGTGCCGAATACAGAAACACTGAAGCTGCTGTCGAACCTTTTCGGTGTATCTATCAACACGCTGCTCGGTGCTCCGCGTCAGCTTTTCTGTCAGTGCTGCGGTATGCCGCTTGAGGATGAGATCATCGGCAGAAATCAGGACGGAACGCTGAATGAAGACTACTGCAAATGGTGTTACGCCGACGGCGAGTATACCTACAGCGATATGGACGAATTGATAGAGGTCTGTATCCCTCATATGGTCAAAGAAGGCTTTTCCGAAGATCAGGCGCGCGCGTTTATGAAAGAGCAGCTGCCAAAGCTGGATTACTGGAAAAGATACGAGGAGCTCAGCGACAACGGCGAGTTTGAGGCGTTCAAAAAGCAGTTGATCGACGAGATAAACGATCTCCATATTGACGGTATGCCTAAAGTAGAACGGCTGAACGCGCTCGTCGGAAGCTATGTCAATCTCGCCTACCCGTTGCCAAGCGGTATCAGCGCAAAGTTTCTCGACGACAATACGACTTATCTCGGGACTCAGCTTGAATCCGAGTTCGGCGAACACGCGTGTTCAGACCGCTGCTTCGGCGTTTTGGCAAATATGGATTTCATCTTAATATGCACCTACAGCGCAGCCGGAGAAAACCCCGAGCTCCTGCTCTATAAAAAGAGATAAAAGAGCCTCAAAACACCCGTTAATTTGACGACATTGGCGATACAAAATAATACAGCGTAAGGAAAACGCATTTGTTTTTCTTACGCTGTTTTTATTGGATTATAATGGGTCTGACCCCGGCATCTCAGTATTTATCCGCAAAGGCTTTTAGTTTTGCTTCGCTGGGGCTGCCGTTTAGGATTTCGCCTTCTATGATAGTCGCTTTAGGTGCGCTTGGCTGCAGGGAAGCGACAGCCTTGCCGAAGCCGGAGCCGCCGGAGGTCGCAAACAGCACGATCTTCCTGCCGCTGAAATCGTAGGCTTCGAGGAAGGTGTTGATGATCGTCGGTGCGATATACCACCATATCGGGAAGCCGATAAAAACGGTTTCGTATTCTGCTATATTCGCGTCGGTATCGGCAAGCTCGGGACGGGAGCTTTTATCGCGCATTTCAACGGAGCTGCGGCTATGCTTATCCTGCCAGTTCAGGTCTGCTCTGCTGTACGGCACGGCAGGCTTGATTTCATAAAGCTCCGCTCCTGCGGCGTTTGCCAGATCCTTTGCGACTTTTGCCGTTGTCCCGCTTGCGGAAAAATAGGCAACTAATTTTTTGCTCATAATGATTCCTCCTTTAGTATCCGATCTCTTTCAGCCATGTTTCGATTGTCGCCTGCGATGTTCCTGCGGCAAATCGTCTGCCGTCTTTCCAAACGGAGTTTGGGGCGAGCGCGTGCAGATTTGACGCGCTCGTACCGAGCGGACTGGAGGCTGAGGTGCAGAACGGAATGATGACCTTTCCGGAAAAGTCATAGCTTTCAAGGAAAGTATAGATGATCTTTGGCGCCTGACCGTGCCAGATCGGATAGGCAAGAACGATGGTATCGTACTGCTCCATATTACCGACCGTGTTGGCTATTGCGGGACGCGCGGCAGGATCGCTTTGTTCTTTGTCCGCACGGCAGTTGGTATAATAAGCGATATCCGCATCGGTATAAGGAACGGCAGCTTCGATCTCAAAAAAGTCTGCGTTCAGATAATCGGCTGCATATTCCGCCAAAGGCTTTGTGTGACCTGTGCGTGAGAAAACAGCGACAAGGGTTGAAGCCTTATTATCTTCAACAGGAAAGCTGCTGAATATTGCCGCAACATATTTTTGGATCACTGTCGCGTCATTTATCGAAAGAGTTTTTCCGTTATCGACCATAGCGCAGGATAATCTTTCTTCGGGGATCGATTCGAGCCCTGCAATGTGCCTTTGAACAGCTGTCGCGTCGGAGACGGTTATTCTGCCGTCGCCGTTTGCATCTCCCAATAGTTTTTCCGCTGCATCGGCAGGAAAAGCGAACACGGGAATTGCCAGACTGATGATAAGCAATAATGCGATAAGCTTTTTCATAATGCTCCTACTCCTCTCAAAGCTTTTCGTATTCTTCATCAGTTACGGGTTCGCACCACTCGGTGGAAGCGTTCTCTCCGCTGATCTCAAGCGCGAGGTGAGAGAACCAACTGTCCTTTGCCGCGCCGTGCCAGTGCTTGACGTTCGCAGGGATGTTGAAAACAGAACCTTCTTTGAGCTCGACCGGTTTTTTGCCTTCCTCCTGATACCAGCCTTTGCCGCCGACGCAGATCAGCATTTGACCGCCGCCCGATTCCGCGTGGTGGATATGCCAATTGTTGCGGCAGCCCGGTTCAAAGGTGACGTTGAATACCGGCACCTGCTCCGTTGACAGAGGGGCGAGATAGCTTTGACCGACAAAGTAATCTCCGTAGGGATTCGGCTCGCCGATGGGGAAGAGGAGCTCCTTTTGAAACCTGTCTTTGTCGCTGACGGCGCAGGCTGCTTCATTCCAAACCTCTTTTGCCAAGCGGAACACCGCCCAGCCCTTAGGCCAGCCTACATACATCGTCGCGTGGGTGATTATCGCGGCGATCTCTTCTTTGGTAACGCCGTGTGCTTTTGCGTTCTGCAAATGATAGCTCAGCGATGAATCGGTGATCCCCGACGCCATAAGCGATACCACCGTTATGATACATTTTGTTTTGACGTCTATTGCTTTTTCATTCCACACCTCGCCGAACAATACGTCGTCGTTGAGGTGAGCGAACTCAGGCGCGAACTCACCGAGCTGTTCTCTGCCTGCTGTTTGTACGATTTTTTCAGCCATTTATTGGTCCTCCCTTATTTTTTGATTTCCTGTTGTCCGGACGTGTTTATCCTTTGCGTTTTCACGCTTGTTTTGCGCCATTACACCGGCTAACGGATGCGGTACATACGGTTCCTCGAGATAAGCAAGCTCGCCGTCAGTCAGCGTCAGCTCCGCTGCCTTTGCAGCTCCCTCGATATGGTGCAGCTTCGTTGCGCCGACCACGGGGGAGGCGACTTTTGTGAGCAGCCACGCCAGGGATACCTCCGTCATTGAAACGCCGCGCTTTTCCGCAAGCTCCGATACACGGTCGATGATGACGCTGTCCTGCTGCGCGGTTGCGTCGTATTTGAATTTTGCGTAGGCGTCCTCCGACGCGCGTTTCGTATCCTGTTCTCCGGGCTTGCGTGATAATCTGCCGCTTGCAAGCGCGCTGTAGGGCGTCAGGGCAATGTTTTCTTCCTCACAGAAGGGAACCATTTCACGCTCCTCCTCACGGAAAAACAGGTTGTAATGTCCCTGAACGGAAATGAATTTTGCAAAGCCCTCTTTTTCGGCAATGGCGTTTGCTTTGGCAAGCTGCCACGCAAAGCAGTTGGAGATACCGATATATCTCGCTTTTCCTGCTTTAAGGCAATACCGCATAATTCAGGTGTGCGGATTGCGCAGTAAGATTTTTCGTCAGGTTGTACAAATAAATTGAGGTAAGGCTGCCGCCTTGCCGAGATTTTTTGGGCAAGCTGACGGAATAAGATTCAAGCAAGCCGCGCGCCTTGAATTGTGCGGTGTTGCCTTCATTATTTGCCTCCCGTTCCGGCGTTATTTGTCGCCAAGCAGTTTTAACAGGTAAGTATAAGTGATTTCGTATACGGTTTGGTATTTATAGTCTATATTCGCTTCCTTCATCGCTGTGCGCTGCTTTTCCGTTACGGCTGTGTAGGGATAGATGCCGAACATAAACGGAAAAAACATATAGATGAAGTCCCGTATATCCCGAGCATTCATATCGGGACAGAATTTTTCGGGTATTTGTGCGAAGATTTTTAATGAAGCGCCGTAGGACAGCTTGAAGTCTGTCAGCAGCTCGGGACGGCTGTTTGCCTCCATCTCGAAGTTGTTCATCGAGAGCAGCCGCAAAAGCTGTTTTCGCTTTTCCAGCGAAGCGGCGATCTTATCTGCGATCTCCTCTTTGGACAGAGCTTCATAGTCATCCAAGATGTGCTGCAGATCCTCATTCCATCTGTCGTATTCACGCTTGAACAGAGCGAGAAATATCTCCTCTTTAGTCTGAAAATAATTATATATGGTCGGTCTGGAGAACTCTGTGACCTTTCCGATCTCCTTGAGCGTGATCTCCTTGAAGCTCATAGTCTGATATAATTCTTCGCAGGCGTTGACGATCTCTTCTCTGCGTTTTTCGATCAGCTCCGGTGTTCCCTTGATCATCCCGAATCTCCTTTCGGTTTTTTGGTTGACACTGTGTCAGTAACTATATTATACACCTTCATTGACACGGCGTCAATACATTTTTGAAAGTTTTTTAAAAAAGCTGTCCCCATTTTTCTGAGAACAGCTTTTTTCCATATGTGTTATTATTTTCTGCCGGAGCTGCTGCTGTGCCTGTACTTACATTGCGCTGAAAAAGCTCTCCATTTTGTCAAAGGGAATGACGTCCAAATTGTCGTAAAGATCGGTATGCACAGCGCCTTCAATGACCATTAATTCCTTGTTTTCGGTGTATTTGCTGTCCTTTGTCATATTTGCATAGGCGTCCTTGCCGAAGTAGAAGGAGTGCGCCTTGTCGCCGTGGATAATAAGAACGGACGAGCGGATCTCGTTTGAGTACTTTAATATCGGCTGATTCATAAAGGAAAGACAGCCTATGGTGTTCCAGCCCTCGTTGGAGTTGAGCGAACGCTCGTGGTAGGCTCTGTCCTTATAATACTCGCTGTAGTCCTTGACGAAGAACGGCATATCCTCGGGAACGGGAAGCTCGACGCAGCCTCCTCCGCGGGAGTATTCGCCTTTTGCGTATTCGGCGGTGCGCAGATCGTTCAGCGCCGTCTTCTTTTTAAAGCGCTGTTCTTCGCTGTCCTCGCTGTCAAAATAGCCGTTGGCGTTGACCCGCGTCATATCGTACATTGTGGAAACGACCGTTGCCTTGATACGGGTATCGAGCGCGGCTACATTCAGCGCCATACCGCCCCAGCCGCAGATACCTATGATCCCGATACGCTCGGGATCTGCCTTGTCGCAGTTGGAGAGAAAATCGACAGCCGCCTGAAAATCCTCGGTGTTGATGTCGGGCGAAGCCATGTATCTCGGTTCGCCGCCGCTCTCTCCGGTAAAGGACGGATCGAAAGCTATCGTCAAAAATCCGCGTTCAGCCATCGTCTGCGCGTACAGTCCGGAGCACTGCTCCTTGACTGCGCCGAAGGGACCGCAAACGGCGATAGCGGGCAGCTTGCCCTCTGCGTTCTTCGGGATATACATATCCGCTGCAAGCGTGATCCCGTAGCGGTTGATAAAGGTCACCTTGCGGTGATCCGTCTTATCGCTCTTAGGAAAAGTTTTGTCCCAGTCCTGTGTCAGTTTTAAATCTGCTGTTTTCATCATGATGATTCCTCCTTGTTATGGCAATACCGCATAATTCAGGTGTGCGGATTGCGCAGTAAGATTTTTCGTCAGGTTGCACAAATAAATTGAGGTAAGGCTGTCGCCTTGCCGAGATTTTTGTGCGGTGTTGCCTTATTCCTCAATAATTGAAAATGTCGCTTTGACGGTTCCCTCGCCGAGTTTGCTTTTCAGCGAGCTGTCCGCGTCCCTCAGCTTTGCCACTTTGGTAAAGCTCCACGTGTTTGTATCGTAGTTTAATCATACTTCTCTCCCTAAATCGAGATCACAATGGTCACATTGCCGTTGGACAAAAGCTCTCTCAGTTCGGTTTGTGTTTTATCGGCAATATGTCCGAGACGGGTGTACGCCCAGGTGTTTGAACCGTAAAATACGACCATTTGATTGCCTGAATACAGGATCACATCTCCGGGCTCTGTTGTGATTCGGGTGTCGCTTCGCGGCAGATTCATGCCGAGGTAACCGACCTGCTCAAAACCGCCGTACATTGACATTTGGATCGTCAGCGGATTTTCCTTTACCGCTTCACGGAGAGCGGCGACTGAATCATTGTCCTCCCAGTCCACCTTTACGGGAGTGTTATTGATGATCATTTTCATTTCGGTATCATCCTGCTTTGCTTCTGCCGGGAAGCTTTCGATCATCTTTGCGACATACATCTGTATGAGCGTAGCGTCCGAAATCGACAGTTTATCGTCATCCGATACCATAGCGCACGGCAGATATTCATCGGGGATAAGCTCCGATCTTGCAAGATGTCTTTGAATAGCTGTTGCGTCCGAAATGCTGACAACACCGTCGCCGTTGACGTCCCCGAAAAGTCTGCCTGCCGCTGACGCGGAATACGCTGACAACGCGAACAGAATGCTCAGACTAATGATAATTGAGATCGTTTTTTTCATTTTGAACCATCCTCCGTATCAACATCTTTGATATATTTCGCAGGCACACCGCCCGCGATGGTATTTGCCTTAACGTCTTTGTTGACGACGGCTCCTGCTGCGATCACAGCGCCGTCGCCGATCGTTACGCCGGGAAGGATAGTGACATTCGCGCCTATCCAGACCTTGCTTCCGATTTTGACCGGCTTGGGGATCAGGTTTGCGCGCTTAACGGGATTTTGGTGATGATTGAGCGTAGCTATGACCGTTTTGGGACCTATCAGCGTATCGTCGCCTATAATGATACCGCCCTGATCCTGAAACTGACAGCCTGAGTTGATAAACACGTTTCTGCCGAGCTTTAAGTTTTTGCCGCAGTCGGTGTAGAACGGAGGAAACATATACGCGCCCTCCGGGAAAGGTCTGCCCGTCAGCTTTTCCATCAATTCGCCGATCTCTTCGGGAGTGTGGTAGGCGTTGTTAAGCTCGGAGGTTATCTTCATCGCCTCGTTGCTCAGATAGGTCATATACAAATGCGTTTCGCTTTTTGCGATGACCTCCTCGCCGCTGTCCATGATTTTGATAAACTCGCTTGTATTCATTGCTATCCCTCGTTTCTGTCTTTATTATACGTCATAAAACCAAAAATAGCAAATACTTATATTAAATAGTTTATTATGCTTTACAGGTATAGCAAAGCGTTGTATAATAAATCTGAGGTGATCATATGGAATTTCGGGTCTTACAGTATTTTTTGGCAGTCACAAGAGAGGGTAATATCTCAGCCGCAGCGCAGTCGCTCAATCTCTCGCAGCCGTCGCTGTCAAGGCAGCTGCGGGATTTGGAGGAGGAGCTCGGCGTCACGCTTTTTATCAGGGGTAAAAGACGGATCGAGCTTACCGAGGAAGGCTTGATACTCCGCAAAAGGGCAAGCGAGATGATGCAGCTTGTGGAGCTGACGGAGAGCGAGATATCCGAGGTGAAGAACAGTATTTCGGGCAGTTTGAATATCGGCGCAGGTGAATCGTATTCCATGCACCGTATCACAAGGGTGTTTTATCGGTTGCAAAAGGAATACCCCAATATTCGGCTAAACATTTTCAGCGGAGATACCGAGGACTTAAAGGACAAGCTCGACCGCGGACTTCTTGATTTTGCGCTGATCTTCACGGACTTTGACCGCGAATTATACCATCACCTTACGCTCGACGACAAGGAGATCTTCGGTGTGATCATGCGCAGGGACAGCGAGCTCGCCGCAAAAGAGAGCATAACCGTAAGGGACTTATACGGCAAGCCGCTTATAGTATCACGAGCCAACGGCTTGTCGCTTTTCAGCGGAGCGCAGGCAAGGCATTTGCAGGTCGCCGCGACCTATAATCTTCTGTACAATGCCTCGCTGATGGTCGAGGACGGCATCGGATATGCTGTTTCGTTCGACAAGCTGGTTGATACCTCCGAAACCTCGAACCTCTGCTTCCGTCCGCTGACTCCCGAAATATCCGTTCAGCCGACTCTCGTTTGGAAACGGGAGCAAAAGCTTTCACTTGTTTCGCAGCTGTTTATCGACAGATTAAGCGGAATATAGGCAATACCGCATAATTCAGGTGTGCGGATTGCGCAGTAAGATTTTTCGTCAGGTTGTACAAATAAATTGAGGTAAGGCTGTCGCCTTGCCGAGATTGAATTGTGCGGTGTTGCCTATAATACTGCAAAAAAAACCGTATCGGATAGCACGTCGCCTTCCGATACGGTTTATATCTTTACAGAATTCAGTCATAACAGCTTTATAACAAGCCTTCAAATTCTGAAACGGTGTGTGTATGAGAGAGTTTTTTTATGAAATAATGTGACCGTGCAATCAGATAAGTAAAAGCTTAGAAAAAGGCACATTTCGGTGGATTTCAATAGTTTTGCTTGAATAACGCTAATTCGCGCTTGATGTCGGCTTCATTTTCATATAGACAGCGGATACGGGCAAGCGTATTCTTTGCTTCTTTGACGCCCGTCTCTTTTTCATCTTCGCCGATACAATTGCCGAGAGCTCTTTTCAAATTGTATTCTAACCATTCAAGCCAAGTGTAAGCAAGTCCGAATACTTCGGCATATCCGCGAAAGCCGTTGTCATATGCGTTAAGATAGCCGTCAAAGAAGGCGTGAATATGGCTGAGATCAATATCGCAGACCGTTGCGCCCGACCATTGAAGGGAGAGCTGCAACGCATCTGAAATCGGGTTTCCGTATGATAGGCACTCGAGGTCGATAACATAAGGTTGGTCATTTTCCCACATCACGTTCTTCGGATCCATATCCCCGTCCGAAATGCAGATGATATCGGGCAAAAGCTTCCTTGCTCTGTTCAGCTCATCTTCGGCATAGCGCAGCAAAGCACTGCTTTCCGTAAGAAGCATAAACAGGTCATGATTCATTGTTTCCGATTGATTCAAATACAGGTCGAAATCTATTTTGCTTTCTTCAACGACGGTTGTTGCGCTGCACTTAGGATCCAGTGCATGCATCCTTCCCAGTATGTTTCCGATTTGTCGGCATTGGTTGGATGTAATACAATACCAATCAGTCGTTTGTCCGCTGTGCCAGTCAAAAATATAAAAGTATTCTCCTTCAACTTCCTGCATTTTCTTGTTGTAAAAGCATAACGCTGATACAATCGGGATACCTGAGTCCTCGATCACACTTTCAAGCTTTTCCGCCGCTGTGAAATTTGAAACAGCGCAGGGTCTTTTCATAATAACCGGATTTAGATACTTAACGGCATACACTCTGCCTCCGGCGCTAACCTTAAACATCCTGTGCAGGAATCCGCCGGAAACGGACTCGATGGAGTGCTCAACGCTTCCCAATCCGACTTCTTCAAACAGCTTTTTGATTTTCTGCTCTATCATCTTTCCTCCGTAGTTTTAGCGGTAAATCGATTGTTATGGATGCAGCAGCAAAGCGATCCTTTTCCCAAGCAAGACACCCAGAACACAAAAAGATACACTGAGCAGAATATAAATACTTCCGAACAAATATGATTTTTTCTCAAACAAGGAGAGCGCTTCAAGCGAAAATGTTGAAAAGGTCGTAAAGCCTCCGCACACTCCTGTTTTCCAAAATAAGACTGTGTTATCGGAAGCATTGCTTTTGTTGCTTACAACACCGACAATAAAACCGATCAGTATTGCTCCTATGATATTTGTGATAAGCGTAAGAATAGGAAATCCCGTTTTTACCGGGATAAGACTGATTGCATACCTTCCGATCGCCCCCAACGCGCCTCCGAGAGCAACAAATAAAAAACTCATTTTTCCCTCCGTGAATCCGATTTATCTTACCAAAAGTATAGCACAAAATTAAAGATATGAAAAGAGGGAGCAGCTTCCTTTAAGTAAAATACACGCAATGATCGCAGTAATTATTTCCGCAAAGGGAAACGTCAGCCATACGAGCCACGCATTGGATAAATCCGGAGTAATAAGCAGCGACAACGCCCACGCGACCGGAAGAATCAACACAAGCTGTCTTAGAAGCGAAATAATAAGCGAGGAAACACCCTTGCCGAGCGCTTGAAATACGCCTTGAAGTGATAAGCTGATTCCGGCAAAGAAAAA
The DNA here is from genome assembly GCA_902790475.1 of uncultured Ruminococcus sp. Lineage (GTDB taxonomy): Bacteria > Bacillota > Clostridia > Oscillospirales > Acutalibacteraceae > Ruminococcoides. The sequence continues at coordinate 34,014 of CADASG010000015.1, forward strand.
GCCTGCTGAGATTATCCTTGTCGCGCTGACACAAAGAGCCTGTGTGCCTCCCGACAAACCGAATGCGGCGCAGAGCGGTTCGGCAATGATCTCCAAAAGCAATGTGCGTGACAACATTATCACAGATGTATAGAGCACGCCGTATTTAATGCCTGACTTCACGCGCTGATCATCCCTCATTCCGTAAGCGAAGGACACGATCGGCGTGATCGTATCTCTCATACCAAATGCGGCAAATAAAATGAACTGCTGGATTTTATAATACAAGCCGTAAGCCGTGACAAGAGAAGCGTCTACAGCGCCTAAAATCAGATTGATGCCGTAGGTCATCACCGACATCAAAGCCTGCGCAATGATAGCAGGCAAGCCGATTTTGTAAATCAGCTTTATCGTTGTCTTATCGGGACGAATATAGCGCAAGCCGTTTTTGATGCTTTTGTTCTTTTTGATATGGAAAAACAGCGCGATCAAAAAAGAGGCTATCTGACCGATAACCGTTGCCAGAGCAGCACCCTGCACGCCCATTTTCGGACAGCCGAGCAAGCCGTAGATCATTATCGGATCAAGAATGATGTTAATGACTGCGCCTGAGATTTGAGCCAATGTCGATTGAACGGTAAGCCCTGCCGCCTGCAGCACCTTTTCAAATACACTGAAAAACACGATCCCGACAGAACAAACACAGCAGATCTGCAGATAGGATACCGCCATCTCACTGATTGCGTTATCTGAGGTTTGACTGCCGATATACGCGTCCGCTCCGAAGAAACCAAACAACATAAAAACAGCGGTTATCACTATACCGAGAAATACACCGTTGCCGGCTGCTTTGGAAGCCTTTTCTTTGTCGCCCTCGCCCAAGCTGCGCGCAAGTAAGACGTTTACGCCGACACCTGTCCCTATTCCTATTGCTACCATCAGCATTTGTACCGGGAAAGCGAGCGTCAGGGCGTTGATGGCTGCTTCGCCGCCCTCCATATTAGACACAAACGCGCTGTCTACGATATTGTAAAGCGCCTGCAGCATCATCGATACTATGATCGGCAAACCCATTTTTATCATCAGTTTGTTCACAGGCATTGTTGCCATTTTGTTGTTCATAATTACCTCCAAATACGCAAAAAAGGCGCAAGTCCGAAATGCCGGACTTACGCCTTTAAGCTACTCACATTGTTTTGGATTATATCATAATTTAATTAAAAAATCAAGCGGTCAATTCCACTCTTTTTCTCTGTTTTTGATGTCCTTACGAAACAAAAGCCTGAAAATCCTTCTGACAAGCGGCTGAATAAACAGATGCTGCGAGAAGAAGGCAAACGGAAGGTTGAAGCACACGAGCTTGAACCAATGACAGAGCAATACGATCACATTAAAGCCCTCAAAGAACGGATAGTAAATGATCGCGGCGATAAAGCTCATCGCAGGACACATTATTGCGACTGTCACGGTGATAATAGCTCCCTCGAAGATAACCGGATTGGTCGTTTTCATATCGAACATTTTGGACGCGATCTTGAATGAAAGCGGACTTCCGACAAGCACCTCGAGCGTATAGGCAAAGGCAAACTCCGCCAGCACGACAGCCCAGATCGGCAGCATTGTCCCGAACATCATAATGCCGCCCTGTTTGTTGACGGCGGTCAGCACGCTGCTTGTGTAGTTGAAGCCGCGCAGCATATCGCCGTTAAGGACATAGATGTTGTAGAACACAAAGGCGTGTACTGTGATGACGACAGTGATGAACGCAAACACCATTCTTTGAAATTGATTTCTCGGCATAAAGAATTCCTCCTAAAATTAAAAGACACAAGCCGCGGACGCGCCGATTACAAATACACTGTACCGTAATCAGACTTACGCGCCGTGCGCTGCTTGTGTCGTTATGTATTGGAATTATTATATCATATTCAGACAATCAGGTCAAGGTTATGGATTATCTATAATCTCAAAATTCCCCGTCAGTATATCAACGTATTGCAGGGAATGCGTTCTCGGAATGCCTGTTGTGTATTCCTCAATGCAAAAGATATTTTTATAGACTCCCTTTATCTCTACAACATCATTCTTTATTTCCAAGCGTGGATGGTGCAGTTTTATATTCACGTGGATTTTGGGATTTGTTGCGTAAAGATAAGCAACTTTTTTCTTGATCATATCAAGCTGTGTCATAAAAATCTCCTTATTCAAACAGGTGCAGATCCGTCTTCATCACTAACTCAGATAATCCCCAACAGGACTTGTGTTATACTGCTTGATGATTTTGATGATAACGGAATCGTCAGGCTGAGTTTCTTCGCTTATGATCTTGTACTGTGTTTGGTTTTTTTCCAAAGACGCTTTGTACCGTGCAACTTCTTCCTGCACTAATTTCACCGCGTAGCTGTGAACGACATCTTCTTTCAGCATAAAGTGAAGCGTTTGGCAAATACACGCTGCTTTTACTCTTTTCATTGTTTTTTCTCCTGTTCTGAAAAATTAAAACGTGCAGGCTTCAACCGGACTTACGCAGTTAAAACGCTACACGTTGCAATATTATTATATCATTTCCGAATCTGTTTTTCAAATGGCGATTTTGAACAAAAATCAAATTTGATTCCAAACATACAGCTGTATATTTTAATTGATATCTGCTCATTACATTTACCGAGCAAAGCTGACTTTCCTGTTCTGTTCTCAACCTTATATTTTTCCAAAAGTATATATCTAAAGACTAAAGATATGAAAAGAGGGAGTATCGTGATGATACTCACAAAATTCGTGGTGGAGTTAGACTAAATGATTCAAAGATTCCGGCTCGCTTGTTGCGGTGTGTGGGATTGGTTAAGTTTCTGCTGCTCGGCGGGCTAAAATCGTTTCACTGAAACGATTTTACCTGTGATTTGCGCGCGGCTTAAATCACAGGCACGCCCTGTTCGATCCCCCTATGTTCCACTTAACTATATATAGTTTGAGAGCAGAACACCTTGAGGTGTTCTGCTCTCAAATCTAATGGTGGACCATATGGCTCACTTTTGCTTGATTCTCCTGTCCGTTTCTCTGTACAAATTCTCACGCTTCATATCCATTTTAAATTGACCGTTAGCGTAGTTATCGTCAAACTTCGCTTTTTGCCAATAATCTTTAGCGACTTTCAGCGCCATTGCAGCAAACTCTGCTGTGATGGTGCTTCTTTTTTGTTCCACACGAATCGCAGAGCAGCGGCTTTTGTAAATCGGATTGATAAAGTCGATTCAGGGAGAAAGCGCTTTTTCTCAGTCTATGCCGGCAGGGCTCGTTGAGGATTCCGAGAAGAAATCCGAATCTTTGAAAGTACAATGCGAGAAAGCAGAACGTGATGTAGAATCCTCAAAAACGCTTATTAAAGATATAAACGACCAATATGACGAAATCATTTCGTGGTCAAGCCTTTATGACAGCGCTCCGATCGAAGCAAGGAAAATGATAGTCAATTCGATGATCAAACGAGTTGACGTTTACCGCAACTATGAACTGAATGTAGAGCTGAATATGAATATCCGCCAATTTTTCCTCGGTATGGAGGAAAGCGAGAGTATTCCGATTACGGAATAAAATTTACCCGCCTGTTCACCAAAGTGTGAGCAGGCGGGCTTTAACTTTTTATGCTCTAAAACAACAAATCAGAATTTATCCGATTTCCCATCTCAAACCTCAGTGTTTATCAGCTAAATACCGCAGCTCATACTCAAATTATGCTTACTTTACGTCAAATTGTCCGATTTTAATCAGCAGCTATCTTTCCTCCGCAATCATTTTATCCCTTTATACAACAAGCTGATTCAAGGAATGTATCTCATATGTAGGGATTATCTGTGTAGTATTCCTTTTGTTCTTTGCATTAAACCAACACGAGTCGATTCCGGAACGATTTGCTCCGAGAATATCGGATGACAATGAATCTCCGACCATCAGCACTGTGGTTTTATCTTCAATATCCGCAATCGTTATTGCTTTCTCGAAAAATACTTCTGACGGTTTACAGCAATTCAAGTCTTCCGAAACAATAATATCCTTTAGGTACGGTTGAAAATGGATCATTCTGGATTTTTGGATGACAGATAAGCCGTTAGAAACAACATATACGTTCGCAAACCCGGATAATTTCATGCACACCTCTCTCGCAAAAGGAACCTCATCCATTTGCTGTGCGAGATGCTGACGATAGGAAATATCGAATTCTTTTGGCGAAACTGACAGCTCAAAGCGTTTAGCTAATTCACAAAAACGGCTCTCAGAGTAGTCATAATAAAGCTCGTGGAAGCGTGATTGTATTTCTTTTTCTGTTGTATTCGACAAGCCAAATCTTTTCCATTCCACGCTGCAAATATCTGCAAACGATTTTTCAATTTGATCATTATAATCAAGATGATAAAACCGAAAGGTTTCCTTTAAAGCTTGCAATTCAGCCTTGTCATAATCAAGCAGTGTGCCGTCTGCGTCAAACAGATAGGTTTTGTACTTTTTCATATTAGTGTTTCTCCAATAGTTTTCAATAAAATGGTAAATGCCGATTGCCCCAAATTCCGATTTATCGGGATGTTAATACAATAGAAATACCGCCCGAGCAAACTCGGGCGGCGGTGGTGGAGCAGGCGACGTCATAGTCGAACACTGCTCCGTGCAGGTTTTATCGGAGTTAAAGGCTTCTTCTATTTCCTCTAACGGTATGTCATCAATGCTCATCGATTTCTTGCTGGCGTTGATTATCAGGGTGAAATGATCATCGTAAAGATAGACGGAATGTACAAGGATATTCACGATGGCTCTGCGTTTGTTGACATCATCCAAGGGCATATCGCAGACAAAATCAAGGAAGGCGAGTATCTGTGCTTCCGAAAGGCAGATACGTTTGTTTTGCTCAATGGCGAGCTGTTCCTCCAGCGCTTCTTTTTCAGCCTGACGCTTGTTAAGGCGTTCTGTCAGCATTGGAACGGACTGTCCTTGTTCGATACCTCGCCATAGATTTTCTATGGCGGTATCCGCTTCTCGGATAGCTTTCTTTAACTGCTTGACCGTCAAGTTATCGGGACTTTTGCTGCATTCCTCGGCAACCTTTTGAGCAATAAACTTAATGTTGTCATCAGTAAGTAGTTTCAAACATTCTGCAATCACTCTGTCCTCAATTTTCTTTTTGCTGACGATAGTTTTATCACAGCGTTTCTTTCGGGCTTCCTTGCAAATATAATAGTGATACTGCTTGCCGGTTTTACTTGTACCGCCGTAGCCGACCATCATATTTTTGCAGTGACCGCAAAACAGCTTTGTTGTCAGCAGATACTCGCCCTCACCGTGCGTTCTGGCTGGAGCCTTTTTGTTTTTGTTCAGTATATCCTGAACCTTGTAGAATAAATCATCATCTAATATCCTCGGCATTCCGCCAGGCGTTTCCTGTCCCTTATACATATAAACTCCTATATATCTTTTGTTGCTCAACATACGGCTGAGACTGTTATAAGTGAAATCGTTGCCTAGTGAAGTTCTGACTTTGCGGCGTTTTAAATCCTTTACAATTTCTGCTTTGGTCTCGCCACTTGCGTATCGCTCAAATATTTCACGCACGATTTTGGCTTCGTCCTCATCAACATAAAAGCGTCTATCTTTATCCACCTTGAAGCCAAGTCCGGGATTACTGCCGTTGGATAAACACTTTTGTGCGTTGATCTCCATCCCTCGGTGGATCTTCTGAGAAAGCTCGGCGGAAAAATACTCCGCCATACTCTCTAACACACCTTCGACGAGAATACCGGATGCGTCGTCAGTGATGTTTTCTCTTGCCGACAACACCCTGACGCCGTTCTTTTTCAGCTTTGATTTGTAGATTGCACTGTCGTAGCGGTTACGGGCAAATCGGTCAAGCTGATAAACCAAAATTCCCTCAAAAGCGTGTTTCTCGCTGTCTGATATCATACGCTGAAATTCAGCTCGATTATCATATTTACCGCTAACAGCTCTATCTATGTATTCTCCGATAATTGTATAATGATTTTGCTCAGCATATTCATAGCACACTTTCAACTGACCTTCAATAGATTGCTCAGTTTGGCTGTGGCTCGAAAAGCGGGCGTAAATTACTACATTCATTTTTACCTCCTTTGCTCTCCGCCGAAACGACGGAGAGCTGTATTTATATATTACAGGATTTGCAGAAAACAATCGAATGTATCAAATTTACGCAATCATTTTCTCATCCTGATATTCGGGGTGAGCCTTTAGCCACTTTTCATAATACTGTTTACCAAACTCGCTATTGTAAAAATCTATAATTTCCGGAACAAATGCTTTTGCGAGGAGCGTTAACGCTTCTTCCGAATATTCCGCAGTTTGTAATTCAATGCTCAATAGGTTCACCTCATCTTTCACGGTCTCGCTGTCGCTTGAGATAGCGTTGGTAGTAATCGCAGGCTTTGAGGATAAAACCTTCAAGCTGATTGTCGGTTGCATTAGGTGCAAACTTTCTCACCTTATCCATCGGGATTTTCAGCGTTTCACGCTGGTTCGCTTTATCCTCTGACATAATATTTTCGATTAATCGTGGTGAAATCAGTCCGTCACGGACAGCCTTGTGCATACGAAACGCCTGAGAATAGGACGGCGTGCAGTCATCACGCTCGATAACATCCAGCAGGTTGTGCTGTAAATCCTCGTCCAAATAAGAAAGCTCAACGCCAACAGAAAAAGCGATTTTGCCCTCGTCCATCAGCTTGAGTAATTCAGGGATAAGATTTGTTAAGCGTATGTAGCGCTGTACTTGCCTTCCGCTTTCAGAATCAGAAATGGTATCTCGTGACTTGTGGACAAGTTGTCCACAAGCCTTTCCTTGATGACTTATTGCTTCAAGTTTCAGCTTGTAAGCAAACGCCTTTTCCGACGGCAAAAGATGCTCCCTGTGAAGGTTGCTGTCCACCACCATAATCGCCGCTTCGTCACGACTTACGGGACGAATAAAAGCAGGAACTTCTGCAAGCCCTGCCTTCTGCGCCGCACGGAAACGACGGTGTCCGGATATGATTTCGTATTCGTCGGTTGTGCCTTCAAGCGGTCGGACAATCAGCGGCGTCATAATGCCCTGCTGCTGAACGCTCTCGATAAGTCTGTTCATCTCGTCGTTGTCGAGCACCTGATAAGGGTGGTCTTTGAATTCGTGTAGTTTGTTGATTGATATATTGGTCATCGCTCATTACTCCTTTGTTTTGATTTTGTTTTTGATTTCCGTCCTCTTGCGAGGTTTTGCGCTTGTATTTCACAGCGTATATTTTCGTTGATCTTCGGTTCGTCCTCAATAATTGAGAGGGCGATTTTCTTTTCCCGGCGGAGCTGCCGCAACAGCGTTGTGCAATCGTCACGGCTCTTTTTCAGTTCCTTGATCCTGTCGTCGTCATCGCAGCGGCGCAGTTTGTTATACACCTTCTTACGCAGTTCGATAACTTCTTTGATCTCCTTATCGGTATCGGTGATAAAAGATTTAACGTCGTCGATCGTATGAAGCTTTTTGTTTGAAACCAATGTCACTTGCCGTGAAAACCTGTCCAAATATCTCCACGCCTCACGCATTTCAGCCGACAACGGCTTGCGCTGATTCCACTTCGGCAGCTTACCCATCAGGAACATATAATGTAGGTACTTGGCATATAAACCGCCGAAGCATTTGAGCAGCTTGAAACTGCCACGGTATCGGATTTTCTTCGGTATAAAATCTCTCATTTTAACTCTGGAATAGTGATATTCATCAAAGTGCTTGTAGCCGTACTGCTGATAATGAACCTTGATTCTGCGGAGAATGGCTTCGTTTGTATATTCATCACCCAAGCGGTACATTCTCACTGACTTGTTGCTATTAACGGAGCATATTGTCCAATATCTTCGCCGAGGATTGGTGTTGACGATAAAGCCTTGACTTTTCATTACACGGTCAAAACTTGATATACTGTATGACCGTTCTATACCGAAATCAATCGCTTTCCGCATAAGATTGAACGTTGTCGGCTCGCCGTTTTTCTCCGCAAAGTAAATGCTTCTCGGTGTTTTGCCCGACGGATTTTTGATCACGGTCAAATTGTGTTCGGCGCACAGCTTGTCCGACAGAGCTCTGAATTTCCAGTAAGCGCCCTCGTTGCAATCGAACTTTTTGCCCGTCCACATATTAGTGCTGCAAACGACAAAATGATTGTGCAGCGTACCGGTATTCAGATGCGTTGCTACCAGCACCTGATACTCGTTGCCCCACATTTTCTTTGCCAACTCAACACCGATTTTGTGGCAAAGCTCCGGCGTGATCTCGCCTGTTTTGAAACTTTGATAGGCGTGATAGGCAACGTTGCCGCCGTTTTTTCCGAAGCGTTCCTGCACGGCGTTCATTTCCTCAAAAGCAGTTTCGGCGTTGCAGTTTACACCTGTCACATAGCAACGGCTTTCCGTTTTTGCTT
>CADASG010000016.1 GCA_902790475.1 uncultured Ruminococcus sp.
TTCTTCCGGTTTGATTTTCCTGTTTTTGGACATAACAATGCTCCCTTCATGGTTAACAGTGTTTTTTATTTCACTGTCTTCCATAAAGGGAGCATACCAATTTTGCGACAGCCACTTTGAATTTTTTGATTAATCCGCGAACAGGGGAGTTGATAGATAGCGGTCTCCTGTGTCGGGGAGGATGACAACGATTGTCTTGCCCTTGTTTTCGGGACGCTTGGCAAGCTCGATCGCTGCCCAAGTCGCCGCGCCTGAGGAAATGCCGACCAGTACGCCTTCGCTTCTGCCGATAAGCTTGCCTGTCGCGAAAGCGTTTTCGTTGGAAACAGGGATGATCTCGTCGTAAACATCTGTGTTCAGTACGTCGGGAACAAAGCCTGCGCCGATACCCTGGATCTTATGTGCTCCTGCGGTACCCTTTGAGAGAACGGGGGAGGTCTCGGGTTCAACGGCTACGACCTTTACTTCGGGCTTCTGAGATTTCAAATATTCGCCGGTGCCTGTAACAGTACCGCCCGTACCAACGCCCGCTACGAGGAAATCAACCTTGCCGTCGGTGTCCTCCCAGATCTCGGGGCCTGTTGAGGCTCTGTGAACGGCGGGATTTGCAGGATTGACGAACTGACCGGGAATAAAGCTGTCAGGTGTTTCCTTTGCAAGCTCCTCAGCCTTGGCAATAGCGCCCTTCATGCCCTTTGTGCCATCGGTGAGAACAAGCTCCGCGCCGTATGCCTTCATAAGCTGGCGGCGCTCAACGCTCATGGTCTCGGGCATGGTGATGATAAGTCTGTAGCCCTTAGCCGCCGCGACGGATGCAAGACCGATTCCCGTGTTGCCCGAGGTCGGCTCGATCAAAACGCTGCCGGGCTTGATAAGTCCCTTGCTTTCCGCGTCCTCGATCATCGCCTTGGCGATCCTGTCCTTTACGCTTCCGGCAGGATTGAAGTATTCGAGCTTAGCTACAAGCTTTGCTTCAAGTCCGAGTTCCTTTTCGATATGCGTCAATTCAAGCAAAGGGGTTTTGCCGATCAACTGGTCTGCTGTCTGATAGATTTTACTCATAATGATTACCTCCATAATTTAAAACCCACAAAAGAAGTATGTTGGTGGACTGCTATTATCATACACTCTGTTTTTTGATTTGTCAATAGAAAAATTGAAAAAAATCTTGAAATCATATCAACATACTGTTATAATGGGGAATATGGAGGCGATAATAATGTTGATTTCTACAAAAGGACGTTATGCGTTGCGTATTCTGGTTGATATGGCGGAGCATAAAGGAAACGGATATATCAAGCTAAAGGATATTGCCGAACGGCAGGAAATTTCCGAAAAATACTTGGAGAGTATTGTTAAGCAGCTTGTCATTAACCATATTGTTGTCGGCTTGCGCGGCAAGGGCGGCGGCTATCGTTTGAATAAGGAGCCCGACGCGATCAATGTCGGCGAGGTTCTTCGTTTTATGGAGGGCAGTCTTGCGCCTGTCGCATGTTTAGAGAACGGCGGCGAACCCTGTCCGCATGTTTCCAAGTGCAGAACGGTTGGATTCTGGCGCGGTCTTGATGAAACGATACGCCGTTACACTGACAGCTTTACCGTTGCGGATCTGGTGCGCGCGGATAACTCAGGCTATGATTATGTTATATAGGTGCGGATCATGACAATTCAACAGCTAAGATATGCAATTGTGATATGTGAGGAAGGCTCTCTCAACAAGGCTTCGGAGCAACTGTATATTGCGCAGCCGTCTTTGACATCAGCTTTGCAGGAGCTTGAAAAGGAGCTTGGTATCACGATCTTTAACCGCAGCGGCAGGGGAGTTACGCCGACAAACGACGGCTTGGAGTTCATTCACTACGCCCGCGAGGTGCTTTCACAGTACGATAATCTGCTCGAAAAATACGGTAAGGGCGGCAATCTGAAAAAGAAGTTCGGTATCTCCACCCAGCACTATTCCTTCGCGGTAAAGAGCTTTGTAGAGATGGTAAAGCACTTCGGCACGGACGAGTATGAATTCGCCATACGCGAAACGCGCACTCGCGACGTGATCGACGATGTTTTTACAGGTAAAAGCGAGATCGGTATTTTGTATCTCAACGATTTCAACCGCAAACCGCTGGAAAAGCTTATGAAATCAAACGGTCTGACCTTCACTCCGCTTACAGAATGTAATGCATATGTATACTTATGGAAGGGTCATCCGCTTGCGGACAGATCTTCAATTAGATTTGAGGATTTAAAGGAATACCCCTGCCTTTCGTTCGAGCAGGGCGACAAGGGTTCGTTCTATTACGCCGAGGAGATACTCAGCACAAGCGAATACCCAAAGACGATCAAGGCGACCGACAGGGCAACCATGCTCAACCTGATGATCGGACTGAACGGCTATACCCTTTGCTCGGGAGTTATCAGCGAGGAGCTCAACGGCTCGGATTATCTTGCCGTTCCCTTTGAAGCAGATGACGATACCACAGGCAGTAATATGGTGATAGGCTACATCTCCAAAAAGAATTTGCTCTTAAGCCATATCGCTCAGCTATATGTTAAAGAGCTTGACAATTACCTTAAATACTATCAGCAAAGCCATTAACGCAACACCGCACGCCTGAATAATGCGGTATTGCCTCAAACATAGCTATGCTATGAATTGAGCTTTTGAAACATATATCCGGTTATAGATTGAATCTATAGCCGGGTATATTATTTGTGTATTGGACAAAACCTACCAACATAGTATATAATTGAGGCAACGAAAAAAAGGAGACAACAGGTATGTCAGTAATACTTAAAACAGTATCAGGGCGAATGTGTAGATGATCGCTTGAGAAACCACTAATTAATCCTGCTAAAAAAATAAACTTTAAAGAAAGAGGTATTAACCATGTCAGAATATAAATTTGAAACCTTACAGCTTCACGTAGGACAGGAACAGGCAGACCCGGCAAGTGACGCACGTGCGGTGCCGATCTACGCTACAACTTCCTATGTTTTCCATAACGCACAGCACGCTGCCGACCGCTTCGGGCTCGCAGATGCAGGCAATATCTACGGCAGACTCACAAACTCCACTCAGGGAGTATTCGAGGACAGGATCGCAGCTCTCGAAGGCGGCGTGGCAGGTCTTGCCTTAGCTTCGGGCGCGGCTGCCATCACCTACACCATTCAGGCGCTTGCAAAGGCAGGCGAGCACATTATCGCTCAAAAGACTATCTACGGCGGCTCGGCAAATCTGCTTGCGCATACATTACCGCTCTACGGCATTGACACTACCTTTGTCGATATCCACAACCTCGACGAGGTAAAGGCTGCTATCCGCTCCAATACCAAGGCGATCTACATTGAAACCCTCGGCAATCCCAACAGTGACATTCCCGATATCGACGCACTTGCTGAGATCGCGCACAATAACGGTTTGCCGCTCGTTATCGACAACACCTTCGGCACGCCTTACCTTATCAGACCAATTGAGCACGGTGCGGATATCGTGGTTCACTCCGCGACAAAATTCATCGGCGGTCACGGCACGACCCTCGGCGGCGTTATCGTAGACGGCGGCACCTTTGACTGGGCTGCTTCGGGCAGATATCCGTGGATCTCGGAGCCGAACCCCAGCTATCACGGCGTAAAGTTCACCGAAGCAGCCGGAAAAGCTGCGTTTGCGACTTATATCCGTGCTATCCTGCTCAGGGATACCGGTTCATGCATTTCGCCCTTCGCTGCTTTTCTGCTTTTACAGGGAACAGAAACCCTGTCTTTGAGACTCGAGCGCCATGCGGAGAACACAAAAAAGGTCATCAAGTATCTGAAAAACCATCCGCTGGTAGAGAACGTCTATCATCCCTCGCTTCACGACCACCCCGACCACAAGCTGTACAAAAAGTACTTCCCCAACGGCGGCGGTTCCATCTTTACCTTTGATATCAAGGGCGGCAAGGAGGAAGCCTTCCGCTTCATTGACGGGCTAAAAATCTTCTCGCTTCTTGCCAACGTAGCGGACGTAAAATCGCTCGTGATACACCCTGCCACCACCACACACTCACAGCTCACCGAGGAGGAGCTTGAAGCGGCAGGAATACACCAAAACACCATCCGCCTTTCCATCGGCACAGAGCATATCGACGACATCATCGCCGATTTGGATAACGGCTTTGCGGCTGTATAACCGACACAAGAATAGCCGGCGCGTCATTTGGATTTGCGCCGGCATTTTTATTTATTTATATTGACAGGCAGTATATTATGATATATAATTAACTACTATGTCAGTAGTTGATAATGATTATTTGGAGGTAAGGCGATGTTTTTAGAACTCAACGATCCACACATAAACCGCCTTGCGAAAACGGCGGAATTCGGCATTGAACGTGAAAGCCTGCGCGTCACCTCCGACGGTCGGCTCGCACAGACAAATCACCCCTTTGTCGGCAAGCCATACATAACACGAGATTTTTGCGAGAATCAGGTGGAGATGATCGGCGATGTTTTTACCGATCCCGACGAGATGAACCGTCAGCTTGACAGCTTGCTTGATGAAATCGACGCGGAGCTGATAAAAACCAACGAGCTGCTTTGGGCATTCTCCAATCCGCCCAAATTCAGCTCGGAGGACGAAATACCGGTAGCCGAGTTCCACGGTATACAGCGTGGCAAATCCGAATACCGACTCTATCTCGCGGAAAAATACGGTAAGATAAAAATGCTCTTTTCGGGCATTCACCTCAACATCTCTTTCACCGAAAGTCTGCTGCAAGCTGCGTTTGAGGAGAGCGGTGCAGCGGTATACACTGAATTTAAAAACGATTTTTACCTGCGCCTTGCCAAGCGCCTGACGCAGTATGCGTGGCTCGCGGTGTTTTTGACTGCAGCAAGCCCCGTAGCGGACGCTTCACTCGGAATCAAAAGCAATATCTATTCTTCGATACGCTGCTCAAAATACGGCTACTGGAACGACTTTACGCCTGTTCTTGACTACTCAGATCTGAAAAAGTATATCGGCAGTATCGCACGGTATATCGTTAGCGGAGACCTTAAAGCCGCGTCCGAGCTGTATTATCCGGTCAGACTAAAGCCGCGCGGTGCGAACAGTCTTGAATCACTGCTTCAAAACGGCGTGAATCACCTCGAACTGCGCGTCATCGACGTCAATCCTCTGACGCGCACGGGCATTTTTACGGAGGATATCCGCTTTATACACCTGCTGCTGCTTTGGCTTTGCGGCCTTTCCGATTTTGATTTTGATGAAGAGGCTCAGAAAAAGGCAATCGCTGATGTCAAAGCTGCCGCCGTTTTCGGCAATTCCGAAATCAAGTTGAGAGCTAAGGAAACACTCGAAGAAATCAAAAGCTTTACCGAGCAGTATTTTCCGGATTTCCTGCCTTCCGTCAGTTACCAAATCAACAAGCTGACCGGCGGCAACAGCTACGCCGAAATCGTCAGCCGAGATTTTACGGATTATTATATGGCTAAGGGCTTGGAGCTTGCACGCGCCTATCAAAGAGGTGAGCGCTATGTGTGAGTTGTTCGGCATTTCAGCACAAAATGTTTTTACTTCTAACGATTATCTCAAAGCATTCTTTGCTCACAGCGATTTTCACCCCCACGGCTGGGGACTCGCCTGCGTTTCGCGCAACGGTGCGCTGATTGAAAAAGAGAGCGTCAAAGCATCCGACAGCAACTATCTGCGCGAGCGGTTATCTCAGCCGATCAGTGAAAAGCTATTGCTTGCTCATATCCGTTATGCAACCATCGGTAACGTAGAATACAAAAACTGTCATCCCTTTACGGGAAAGGACGTCACGGGAAGGCGCTGGACGCTCATTCACAACGGCACGATTTTCGATTATTCCGCGCTTTACCCCTACCTCAAAACGCAGAACGGCGATACCGACAGCGAGCGCATTTTCCTCTATCTGCTCGACAGGCTGAACGATGCGACGCGGAAAAACGGTGCAAGGCTGCATTTTGAGGAACGATTTGCTCTGTTTGATGAAATAATCTGCGATATGGCGAAGGGCAACAAACTCAACCTGCTGTTCACAGACGGCAAATATTTGTATGTCCATACAAATTGCAAGGGTACTATGCACTGTTTGAGCAAGAACGGAATAACGCTCATTTCCACACAGCCGCTCAGCGACGAAAACTGGCAGTTGGTACCCTTTGGTCAGCTTTTAGCATTCAACAAAGGAAAGCTGATAAAAACAGGAACCGAACACCATCATGAATATATTCACAGCGAAGATGAAATGAAGCTGCTCTATCAAATCTTCGCCAACCTGTAGGTGACGTTATGACAAGAGAAGAAGTTATCAGCCGTCTTTACGACCGATTTATACGCCCGACCGAACAAAAACGGGAGAGCTATATCGGCGTTGAAATCGAAATGCCGATCGTCAATCTCAATAACAAGGCGGTGGATTTTACCGTAGTGCATCAGCTGACTTCGGAATTCCTGAAAGCATTTGATTTCACCCCGACGGGATTTGACGAGGAAGGGCATGTCTACTCTGCGGTCAACCGCACATTTGGCGATGTGTTTTCCTATGACTGCTCCTACAACAACATGGAGTTCTCGTTTGGCAGGGAAAAGAATCTTCACGATATTCACGAGCGTTTCAAGCTGTACTACCGCTTTGTGCAGGACTTTTTCAAGCCATACAATTACACGCTGACCGGAATGGGTATCAATCCTAACCGCAAGCTAAATCACAATATCCCAATCGAAAACGGCAGATATAAAATGCTGTTCAACCACCTGGCGTCGTTCTCCAAATACTTTTATATTCCGATGTTCTTCCACCGCTACCCACAGTTCGGTATGTTCTCCAGCGCGTCTCAGGTGCAGCTCGACGTGGATTATGATGATTTGCCCGAGGTAATCGACACCTTCAACAAGTTAGAGCCGATCAAGGCGCTGCTGTTTTCAAACTCTGTTCTCCTCGGGGAGAACGAGGACTTGCTCTGCTGCCGCGATATGCTTTGGGAAAACAGCACCCACGGAATCAATCCGCACAACGTAGGTATGTACGACAGCGATATACATTCTGTTGACGATATTATCAATTACCTTGCCACCACGAGCATCTACTGTGTGGAGCGCGGCGGCAAATACCTCAACTTTCCGCCGGTAAATATCATTGAGTATTTCACCCGCGGCAAAATTAAAGGCGAGTATACGGAAAACGGAACCCCTGTCAAGGTGGAGTTTCAACCTCAGCCGGACGACATTGCCTATCTGCGCACCTTCAAGTTTGAGGATTTAACGTACCGGGGCACGATCGAATACCGCAGCGCATGCTGTCAGCCGATAAGCGACGTGATGACCGTCGCCGCCTTCCACCTCGGTTTGCAAGGCAAGGTGAAGGATTTGCGGAAGCTGATCGAGAACGACACAACACTCTATAACAGCGGCTACAATGCAAATGAATTGCGACGTCAGCTTGTACGAAAGGAGTTGCCGTCTACCGTCGATCGGGACGCGCTTTACGCCCTTGTGCGAAAGATTCTCGATCTTTGCAGCCGCGGGCTTTCCGAGAGGGGACAGGGAGAGGAAGCATATCTGGAACCGCTTTATCAAAGAACCGAGAACCGCACTAATCCCGCAAAAGAAATGCTTTGCCGTTTGCAAAACGGCGAGAGCATGGAAAACGTGATCAAAAGCTACGCCGAGGTGTAAACGTATGAACGATATACAATCAAAAATAACCCATCTGACCGACAAACTGATGACGGATTACGGCAAGGGCAGGGTCATCGACGAGATCAAGATGTTTGAGTATCCCAACAGGGATATCGTTATTGACATCCTTGAAAAGCTGAAAATCGTCGTATATCCCGGCTACCACCGCAACAGCAACTACCGCACCTACACGGTCAAAAACAACATTTCCATTCTGCTCGAGGATATCATTTACAATCTGATCAAGCAAACCTCTATTGTTTTGAAATACTCCCCCGAGTATCAGAATGCGGACGAGAAAACGATCGCAAAAGAATCGGAGCGGATCACCTTTGTCTTTCTCGACAGGCTCCCGATTATCCGTGAATATATCGAAACCGATATTCAGGCGTTCTATGACGGCGACCCTGCCGCATATAACAAGGACGAGATAATCTGTACCTATCCCGGCTTGTACGCGATTTTCACTGCGCGAATTGCGCACGAGCTGTTTTTGCTCGGCGTTCCGCTGATACCGCGCATAATGACGGAACATGCCCACAGTCTTACCGGGATCGACATCCACCCGGGCACCACCATCGGCAAATATTTCTTTATCGACCACGGCACGGGAATAGTAATAGGTGAGACGACCGTCATAGGCAACAACGTCAAGATCTATCAGGGCGTCACCCTCGGCGCACTGTCCACAAGAGGCGGTCAGGATCTGCGCGGCAAAAAGCGCCACCCGACCATTCACGACAACGTGACGATCTATTCGGGCGCATCCATTCTCGGCGGCGATACTGTCATAGGAAAAAACGTCGTCATCGGCGGCAACGCCTTCATCACAAGCTCCATCCCCGAAGGCGCAAGGGTAAGTGTAAAGAGTCAGGAGCTGACCTACAACTACGACTCCAAACACCCCGTCGAACGCAAGGAAATAGAATTGGACGAAACGTGGTTTTACACGATCTGAAATCCACAGCTAATAAAAAAATAAGAGCAAATCAACGCTGAGCGACGAACAAAACAAAAAACCGTGCTGTTGCCATGATATGCAACAGCACGGTTTTTTGTTTTGGGTTTATTAGTGATGGATGTAATATGAAGCGTTGTAGTTTGCACCGAAGTAGTTTGCCCAGTACTCCTGACCGTTCACCTGATAGCAGATAGCATACTGGAAACCGTCGCCGAAGCTGTTGCCGGAGGGGAGGCAGAGAACAGTCTTCCAAACCTCTGTTCCGTCAGCCTTAGTGCTGTTGTAGTTGAGAGGCTGATCGCTGTAGGTTCTCCAGTTATCGTTGGTGTATCTAACGAATACGTTTTTGTGATAAGCGTAGTTCTGGAGGTTTGCGCTTACATCATAGGTGTTGCTGTATGCAATTCCGCCGCCTTTTCTTTCTGCAACGATGGGAGCAGTACCAAGTGTTTCTGTGCCGTTGTAGTCGTTTCCATTGTTGTTATCCCAGTACTCGCGTCCGTCTGCAACGAACTTGATAGCGTAACGGGTGTTGAAGCTGCTGAAATTAGCTCTCCAAATCTTGGAACCATCGTTGAGAGTGGTTACATATTCAGCCTTTGTATTAGACCAACCCAGAGAGTCCATGTAGTTGTAGTGAACATATACCTGCTGATTGCTTGCGTAATCTCTTGTCTGAATGAATACCTCGTAGGTGGTTGCGCCGTACTTGGTGAATGTGATGTTAGATGAATAAAGACTTACCTTGTCTGTTGCAGCGCTTGCGCTTGTTACGCCCATAACGCTGAACATGCCGATCATCATTGCGAGTGTGAGCAGGATTGCTGCAAATCTGTTTTTCTTTGTAGTTTTTGTCATAGCTTTTCCTCCGTGTCGATCATTTTTTATTTGTAAAAATTTGTTGCTTTTCTTTGCAACGTGTATATCTTAACAGATATTTAAACAAAAATCAAGAGGGGAAATGAAGTTCTATTTATTGGTTATATCAACCTAAATTGCACTTTTAAAATTGTATAAAATCACCAATGATTTAGATTATTGAACAAAAACCAATTAAATTAATTAGTTATAATCAACTATCGGTTACCTTGTCGTGAAAAACAGGCTCTCAATGATGGTTATTCTGATATATTGCTCAAATTATCTACGCTGACGGCAATTGACTTATTATATGTATGACTATTGTGATGATCTGTCGGCGAAGAATGAAGAACAGAAATCTGAAAAATGGAAAGGCAGAAGAAAAATCGCTTTTTCTTCTGCCTGACAGGTGTTTGCTCTATTCGTTTGGAGGTTTATGAATGAGCTTTTGGGTTTGTTTTAAAACTTATTGTTTATGACATGAGCCGTGCATAGCGCAGTTTTTGCAGTTGCCGCAATTGCAGATCACTGATTTGCCCTGCTTTTTCTTTCTGACCATGCTGATTATGATCGCTGCGACGATGCCGATCAGCACCGCGCAGATGATGATTGTCCAGATGTTCATAAAACCATTCCCTTCAGCTTTATTTTGTCAGCTTGCTTGCCTCTTTATACGGCTTGAAGAGCATGAAAAGCATACCGATGATCAGGAGTATCGAAACTATCAAGCCGATAACGTTCAGATTGCCCGTGAATGCGCCGCCGATCTGGTTGATGCAGAGAGCGACTGCATATGCAAAGCTGCACTGATAGAGGATCGCGAACGCTGTCCATTTAGCGGAGTTCATTTCGCGCTTGATAGCGCCCATTGCAGCGAAGCAGGGTGCGCACAGAAGATTGAATACAAGAAAGGAGAAGCCTGTCACAGTTGTGAATACCTGTGCAAGTGTTGCCCATGTAGAAAGCTCTCCTCCGCCGTAAAGCACGCCCATCGTACCGACGATGTTTTCCTTTGCGATAAGTCCTGTGATAGAAGCGACAGCTGCCTGCCAGTTGCCCCAGCCGAGGGGAGCGAAGATCCAAGCTATCCAGCCGCCGAACGCAGCGAGCATACTGTTGCCTATCTCATCCTCGCCGAGCATTGTAAATGCACCGTCTACCCAACCGAAACGGCTAAGGAACCAGAGTACGATTGTCGAAAGCAGGATGATAGTGCCTGCCTTCTTGATGAACGACCAGCCGCGCTCCCACATTGAACGGAGCACATTGCCGACTGTGGGCAGGTGATATGCAGGAAGCTCCATAACGAACGGAGCGGGCTCTCCTGCGAAGGGCTTTGTCTTTTTAAGCATAATGCCCGAAATGATTATCGCCGCCATACCAATGAAGTAAGCGCCGGTCGCTATCCACGGAGAACCGCTAAACAGCGCGCCTGCCATCATACCGATAAACGGCATTTTAGCTCCGCAGGGGATAAAGGTAGTGGTGATGATAGTCATGCGGCGGTCACGCTCGTTTTCTATCGTTCGTGACGCCATGATTCCGGGGATACCGCAGCCTGTGCCTATCAGGATCGGAATGAAGGATTTGCCCGATAGACCAAAGCGGCGGAAAATACGGTCGAGCACAAAGGCGATTCGCGCCATATAGCCGCAGGCTTCCAAAATCGCGAGCAGCAGGAAGAGCACGAGCATCTGAGGTACGAATCCGAGCACAGCTCCTACGCCGCCTATGATACCGTCAAGGATAAGCCCTGACAGCCATTCGGGAGCGCTTGCTGCCTCCAACCAGCTGCCGACTATCGCAGGAATACCGGGTACCCAAATACCGAATTCGGCAGGGTCGTCCGCTTTGCCTTTGTTTTTTTCAAAGGTTTCGGCGGCGCTCTTTACATCCTCGCCGCTGACGGTTTCCTCGCTGACTTCGAGCGTTTCTTCATCCTCGACCTCATAGGTGAATTCATCGCTGTTCTTCACGCTTGAGGCAAAGGCTTTGACGGCTGTAACTGCCGCGTCGGGATCGTATTCCTCACTTTCAAAGTCGAGAGCGGTCAAAACATCCTCGTTTTCTGCGGATTCAGCCGCACCGGATAAAATGCCGGTCGCCTCCGCGTGTTCCTCATATTCGCTGTCGCCGATGGCAAACAGATGATAACCGTCGCCGAACAAACCGTCGTTTGCCCAGTCGGTAGCGGCGGTTCCGACGGTCACCATTGAGATGTAATAAACAAGGAACATGACGACAAGAAAAATCGGAAGACCGAGCCAGCGGTTGGTTACTACCTTGTCGATTTTGTCGGATGTGGAAAGCTGTCCTTTTTGCTTGTTTTTGTAAACGCCGTCTATGATCTTTCCGATATACAGATAACGCTCATTGGTTATGATCGATTCCGCGTCGTCGTCATATTCTTGCTCGACCTGCTGTATATCATTTTCAACGTGTTTTTTTGTCGCTTCATCAAGACCGAGCTTTTCGATAACCTTTTTGTCGCGCTCAAAAATCTTTACCGCGTACCAGCGCTGCTGTTCCTCGGGCATTTCGTGTACGCAGGCTTCTTCGATGTGTGCAATAGCGTGCTCAACTGAGCCTTCAAAGGTATGCTTGGGAACAGGTTTTTTGTTTTCGGCAGCCTTGATCGCGGCTTCCGCGGCTTCCTGTATTCCCTTGTTTTTCAGTGCGGATATCTCAATCACCGTACAGCCCAGTGCGCGGCTAAGCTCCTTTGTATTGATTTTTACACCTGTTTTTTCCACCACATCCATCATATTGATTGCGACAACGACGGGGATACCCAGCTCGCAGAGCTGCGTGGTCAGATACAGGTTTCTTTCCAGATTTGTTCCGTCAACGATATTCAGTATCGCGTCGGGACGCTCGTCGATCAAATAGTTACGGGCAACGACCTCTTCCATAGTATAGGGGGAGAGGGAGTAAATGCCCGGAAGGTCGGTGATCGTGACGTCGCTGTGTTTTTTCAGCTTTCCTTCCTTTTTCTCGACGGTTACGCCGGGCCAGTTGCCGACGAATTGATTAGCGCCTGTCAGCGCGTTGAACAGCGTAGTTTTACCGCTGTTCGGGTTGCCTGCTAAGGCAATAGTCATCTTCATGTGAGTTCCTCGATTCTGCCGGGTGCCCCGGCTGTCAGTGTGCCTTTGATAAAGGCGGTGTTACAATACGCCGGTTAAACGGCGCGTCATAAAGCGGTGATGTTTCATAGTTTAAATTAGCGACAGCTAACCGTGGCGCAAAATTACTCCACTTCTACCATTTCAGCGTCAGCCTTGCGGATCGAAAGCTGATAGCCGCGCACGGTCACTTCCATCGGATCGCCTAAAGGAGCGACCTTTTGCACCTTGATCTCAACGCCTTTGGTGATACCCATGTCCATTATACGGCGCTTGACTGCGCCCTCGCCGTGAAGCTTTTTGACCTTGCAGGTGCTGCCGATAGCAACATCTCTGAGTGTTTTCATACTTGACCTCCTCAAATAAAAATCTTCTGCGCCATTTCCTTGCTAATGGCAATACGCGCATTTTTAACATTGACAATAAGATTGCCGCCCATAGAGCTGACGACCGTTACAACTGCACCCGAAACAAAACCTAAGTTTTGCAGGTGTGCTCTCACCTCGGCATTTCCGCCGATGCGTTTTATAATGATTTCTTCGCCGATAACGGCGAGTGTCAATGGCATAGTATTACCCCTTTTCCGGTTCTGTAAATAGTTAGGACTTGCTAACTGTATGGTATAAATCAATCGCCTTGGCTGTCTGAAAGAGACAACTGACGGATCACCTGCAGAAACTGCCGTAAATCGCACAAAGCTTTAAGCGATTCCTCGCTGATTCCGTGTTCCATAGAGCAGGCGTCAGCGTCCGCGATTTTCTTATCAACACCCAAATCGGTCAGCAAACTATAAATCGTTGCATAGCGTTTGATGACATATTCGCCGATTTTTTCGCCTTTTTCAGTAAGCTCAACTGTTCGGTCAGGCTGAATATACAGATAGCCTGCCGCTTCCATTTCTCTCAGTGCGACAGATACCGTTGGTTTTGTTACTCCCAATTCCCGTGCGATATACGCGCCGCGCACCAAGCCGTTTTCACGAAGACGATAGATGACCCTCATATAATCTTCTATCTTTTGATTTCGCTCCATAGACGTCCCCTCGGCAAAAGGTTAGCACAAACTAACCTATACGTAAACTATAAAAGTCAGGCGGTTAGCCTGACCTTACTGAGCTATTATAACAGCCTTTATGCATTTTGTCAAGCCCTGTTTTTCAGGAATTATCAAACCGGTTTTTTATGCTTTCTTTACGGGGACGCCTTTTTTCACGATAAAAACCTCACCGGAAATATCCATCATAGCCTTGTCGTTATATGAATCCGTATAAAAGGCGTCGATCTTTCGGCTTCCGTAAAGCTCTCTGTAGCGTTTGACTTTGTTTTCTCCGAAATTGAACCAAGTGATCTTTTTCTGTTTCAGATCAATTTCCGAGCCGATAATGTTTTTGGTGTTCAGCTTTCCGCTGATCCCGGCGATCAGATCGACAGGGCTTGCCGATATAATGACGTCGCCGGGCTCTATCAGCCGAAGCATATTTTCGTTCAGTTTGTCGGCATGTGTATCCCAGAACGGTTTTACAAAATCGTCGGGAGATTCCGTACCTTCAAGTATCCCGGCGAAGAAATTGTTGATAATTGTTTCAAGCCGTTCCTTTTTCAGCAGGCAAAGCTTGTACCCGGCAAGACTGAACAGGATCGTCGGAATATACTTTAAGATTCTTTTGTTGTCCTTAATCATGTAAAACGCGAAATCTACAGAGCTTTCACCCCTGTAAATCGTGTTGTCAAAATCAAAAACCTTCATGCAAAACTTCCTCGTGATTTGTAACGCTGTAATCAAAAAGATCATATGCTCCGTTTATAAAGAAAACAAAGCTGTCTTAAAAAACAGTTTATTTGCTGCCTATATTGCTTACAGCAATACTATATCATTAAAAAATCAGACAGTCAAGAATAATACGCATACGATTTGTTGTAAAGCACTTAAAGCCTCACGCATTGCGCTGATGAATATCGTGCGCCTGCTCGCATTATGAAGAAATCATCGGATTATCAGGTCATCTGCCGGCAGTATCGAGTGTATGACGCGGTTTGTGTTGCGCTCTGTCCGGATTCGTGGTAAAATAGGGCAGGGTGAATGTAATTGTATCAGTACTTGCTTTTTGATTTGGACGGAACACTGACCGACCCGGGACTCGGTATTACCAACTCCGTAATGTATGCACTGCGCAAATTTGGGGTAGATGTGCCTGAGCGGTCGCAGCTGTATCCGTTCATCGGACCGCCCTTGAAGGATTCTTTTCGATCCTGTTACGGCTTTTCCGATGAAAAATGTGAACTTGCGGTTATGTATTACCGGGAGTATTTTAAGAAAAAGGGAATGTTTGAAAACGAGGTGTATGACGGGATACACGATTTGCTGACGCGATTGAAGGCAAGCGGAAGATCGCTTATTGTTGCAACATCAAAGCCGGAAGTGTTTGCGGTTGATATCCTGCGGCATTTTGACCTGTACAAATATTTCGATTTTGTGTCAGGAGCTACCTTGAACGACGTCCGGAATAAAAAAGCAGATATTATCAGATATGCGCTGGAATCCTGCGGTATCGCAAAATCGTCGGCAGTAATGATCGGTGACAGAAAGCATGACATGATCGGCGCAAAAGAGAACGGATTGGATTCGATCGGCGTTTTGTACGGGTATGGCACTTATGATGAATTAAAAACCGCCGGCGCAACAATGCTTGCCGCTGAGCCTGCGGATATTTGGAATGAGATATCCGTACAGCAACCATAGTGATAAATACCATGATTTGAAAGTGAGTGATAAAATTGGTCAGAGAATTAGTGCATGACCCGATGTTTTTGGGGATCAAATCAAAGCCCGCAACAACCGAGGATGCTGATGTCGCGCGTGATTTGCTCGAAACCCTTATGGCGCACCGCGAAAACTGCGTAGGTATGGCGGCAAATATGATAGGCAAGACACTTCGTATCATCGCTTTTATCGACGGAGTAAAGCCTGTCGTGATGTATAACCCCGAAATAGTCTCTAAAGCCGCACCGTATGAAACCGAGGAAGGGTGTCTGTCACTCATTGGTGCGCCTCGAAAGACAACGAGATACAAAACGATTCAAGTGAAGTATCAGGACAGTCGATTTCAATGTAAAACCAAATCCTACACCGGTTTCACTGCGCAGATCATCCAGCATGAGATCGACCACTGCGATGGGGTTTTGATATAAAAAGGAGAAATGACTATGAAAAAAATACTGTCGGTTCTTCTGGTTGCTTCCTTCGCGGCAGGTGCGGTTTGTCTGAACGCCTGTACAACGAAGCAGGAGGCGCTCTCCGCAGTCCGATCCGAAACTGCTGACAGCGGGATTTACAGCATGGACAGGTATGAAAGTCAAGAAGTTTTTGATTTCATCAAGGTGAACGCGGGCGTGAAATACGATGAATTTTGCACTACATATAAATTCAACTACCTTTCGGACGGACTGAAAATAGAGGGGTATATGTCGATACCGCTCTCTGTTGAACAAACACAGAAGCCCGGCAAATGCGTTATGTTCAACCACGGTGGAAACAGATCTTTGGGCAGGCTGGAAAACAACACGACAGCCGCAATCTGCACGGTATGTGACCGCATCGTTGTCGCGTCTCAGTACAGAGGCTGCGGTGGCTCAGAGGGCGAGGATCACTTTGGCGGCGACGACTTGAATGACGTTATCAAGCTGATAGATTTGTGTGAAAAGGATTTCTCGTTTATTGATATGGACGATTTTTGCGTGATCGGCGCCTCGCGCGGCGGCGTTATGACATATCCTGCGGCAAGAAAAGACAGCAGGATCAAGCGGATCATCGCGTTAAGCGCCGAAAGTGATTTGTTTGAGGCATATGAATCCCGTGATGACATGAAGACCGTTTTAAAAGAAACTATCGGTTGTACACCGGAGGAAAACCCCGGAGAATACAAAAAGCGCTCGGCGGTGTATTGGGCGGAGGAAATCAAGGTTCCCGTGCTGATGTTCCACGCAAAGCTTGATAAACAGGTTTCTTTCAGTCAGACGAAGAATTTGTACGCAAAGCTAAAGAAGAGCACAGACTGCACATTTATCACTTACGACGACGATTCTCACGCCGAGGTCAAACCGGAGGATTATAAAACCATCCGTGATTGGCTGAAACAATAAAGGTAAAATCAAATACAATCTGTTTTTGTAATGCGAAATCACAAGCTTCAATAATGCAATGTTGCCTGCGTACAGATTAATGACAAAAAATGAAAAAACGAGCCGCCGCTTTTGTAAGCGGCGGCCCGGTAAATATTTATTTATCAGTGACGAACGCTGAAGGTCTCGTCGTAGTTTGCTCCGAAGTTGTTAGCCCAGTACTCGTTGCCGTTTACACGGTAGCAGAGGGCATACTCAAAGCCGTCTGTGATGCTCTCGCCGTAGGGCAGTCTGATAACTGTGTTCCAGAGCTCAGTTCCGTCAGCTCTTGTGCTGTTGTAGCTGAGGGGAAGATCCTGGCAGGTGTTCCAGTTGTCGTTGGTGTATCTTACAAATACTTCCTTGTGGTAAGCGTAGTTCTGAAGAACAGCGTTGATAGTGTAGTTGCTGCTGATGAAGCCTGACGTGTTGCTCTGGGGAGCGATGGGAGCGACGCCGATTGTCTCGGTACCGTTGTAGTCCTTGCCGTTGTTGTTATCCCAGTACTCGCGGCCGTCTGCAACAAACTTGATAGCGTACTGTGTTTTTAAGCTTGTGATGTTTGCTTTCCAGATCTTGGAACCGTCGTTGAGTGTGGTTACGTATTCAGCCTTTGTATCGATCCAGCCGATAGTGTCTGTGTAGAAGTGGTGAACATATACTTCCTGATTTTCGGCGTTGTCTCTGGTCTGAATGTAAACTTCGTAGGAATTAACGCCTACTCTTGAAAATGTAACGCTTGATGAGTACAGGCTTACCTTGTCTGTAGCCGCGCTTGCACTTGTGATGCCTGCAAAGCTGAACAGACCGATCATCATTGCGAGGGTGAGTAAAATGGCTGCGGTTCTTGTTTTCTTTGTTGTTTTTGTCATAGCGTTTCCTCCGTGTAATTTGTGATTTTTGTTTGTACTAAATTGTTTTATTTCCTTGTGACACCCATATCGTATCAGAATTCCAAACAAAAATCAAGAGGCAAAACCAAGTCCTATTTTTTAGTTATAGTGGCTTAAATCAACTTGATGTTTTTGTGCATATTAACATACGCTGTGAAATGTTATACAAAAACAAAGACTCTCTATTGTCAATATATAACGATTAAATGACCCGGCAAATAAACCGGTGAGATTTACAGTAAAAATGATAATATATTGCTACCCACTGCCTCGCCTCCGAACTGCCTGTCACAGCCGGTTGTGCCTTCAATGTTACGAAGCGTAAGGTTTTTTGCACAATTTGTTATTAAGCCGCCGTGTACCGAACTGTGCGTACGGTACACGGCGGCTCAACTAACGGGTTGTCGCCTACTCAATGATTTGTATCAGGTATCATTATTTGCAGGGTCAAGATTTGTGTTGTTGATTTCTTCCTGCGCTTCTTCTTCTATCTTTTCAGTGAGCTTGACCTTTTTGTGACCCTTTGTATAGTAGGAGAAGGGCGCTGTCAGCAGTATCGCGCCGTAATAGACAATGAAGCGCCACAGCAAAATCGCAGGTAAAATGCGTTTCTCACCGAAGAAGCGTCCGAAGTACATCGAAAACGCAAGCTCCGCGCCGCCCGAGGCTCCGGGAAGGGGGATCAGATTGGAGGTGAACAGCACGAACGACTGTATACAGATGAAGTCAAACAGATTGCCTGTGGGCAGACCGGTTTCTGCTGCTGTTTTTGGCAGATCAAACGCCAAATAGATAAAATACGGAACCGAAAGCATCAGCAGCACCTGTATAAAAACAAGGGAGATAATCAGAACAAAGCGCTTTTTGTCTTTGGAAATCAGCTTGTTCGCGCGGTGAAAATGGACAAATTCCCGTTTCAGCAATTTAACCTTAGCGTCGGGATCCTTTATGAATTTCAGCTTGTGCATAAGCTTGCTCACCAGCTTGAGCAAAAGCATCGTCACCTTGCTTGAATAGCAGATGATCAAAAACATTATGGTCACCAGAACCTGAGTGCAAAATCCGAGCACAATAAACGCCGACGACCAGAAATTTGTGAAAGAATCGCGGAAAAAATCAAACTTCGCGATGATCGAAAAGATGCTTATCGCCATGGTGGTGTATTGATACACAATGAATTTTTGCGTCATGCACGCCGAGCCGAAGCCGACATTGACGTTCATTTTGGAGAGAACAAAAAGCTGCATGGGCTGTCCGCCTGTGTTCGACGGAGTTACTGCGCCGAAGAATACTCCGACAAACGCGACCTTTATAGCGTCGATAAACCTGAACTTCGGGAACTGCATTCGAATATATATCAGCGTAACAACAGCGTCGATCAGCATATTCAGGTCAAAAACGATAAGTCCTGTAATTGCCCAGCCGATCAAAAAGCTGTCCTTGGATTTCAGCAGGTCGATCAAACCGTCCTCTGAGGTCAAAAACTTTATGACAAGAAAAACGGAGATTGCGAGCACTATGACGTTAAAAATCAGTCCTCCGTTAAACTTGCGTTTTTTTTCAGTCACTATATCGTCTCCTAATTTTTTATATACAAACACACCTATATCATATATTATTTCAACGGCAATTTCAACAACAAAAGAGTAACAATTTTGTGTATTATTAAGCGCGGTGTTAGCCGCAGGCAGACTTGTCAATCCATTATTATTATGCTAAAATAAAGTGATCCGACATGACATTATTATTTTGAAGAGCGTCGGCGCTCTTCACGGCACAAAAGTGAGGATAACACAAATGAACGTATTAATGCTGTTAAAACCGAAAGAAACGGTTCAATTTATCTACGATGACAATACCCTGCGTCAGGGGCTTGAAAAAATGCGCGCGCACAGTTACACCGCTATTCCCGTTATCTCCCGCGACGGAAGATACGCAGGCACGGTCAGCGAGGGCGATTTTTTATACTATATCGTTGATTTGCGCGAGGGAGAGATAAAAGACCAAAAGCAGCACCATATCTCCGATATCCTTCGCAAAAGCTTTAATCCGGCAGTAACCATTGACGTGACAATGGAGGAGCTGCTTGAACGAGCGGTAAACCAGAATTTTATACCTGTGACCGACGCCCGCGGGACGTTTATAGGCATCGTGACGCGTCAGGATATTATCAGACATTTTATCGGAGAATGATCATGCGTTGTATAGGCTGCGGCAGAGAATCTGACCATGACTTTAAATACTGTCCGTACTGCGGCCGGGCTTTTTCTGCGGAGCCTTCGGAGAAAGAGAGCCGTGAGGAAATACGTGTGTCTCCCGGTGTTACTTTTTGCGCTGACGGCAAGTACCGCTGGAAATATGAAATGAGTCTGTTCAAAAACCCGACGATTTTTATTTTGGTTTGGAAGATTTTTTTCTTTATAATCTTAGGCATTTTTGTTCTTGCGAATATCGCGGACGCAGTGGAATGGGGCAGTTCTTTTTGGGAGCACTTCTGCCAAAACCTGCGCTTCTTCGGCGTTTTTCTGATCGGAATGACTGTGCTTTCGGCATTGGGATATCTGCTGTACGCTGCGATAATGGGCGGCAAATATATAGTTCTGTTTGAAATGGACGAGCGCGGCGTCAACCATAAACAACTGCCCAAGCAGGCGAAAAAAGCACGCAGGATCTCGGAGCTGACAATGCTGGCAGGAGCTGCTACAGGAAACCCATCCGTTGCGGGGATCGGCATAAACTCCGCGCGCTCCGAGATGTATTCCGAGTTTAAAAAGGTTCGCAGCGTAAAGCCGTTTCCGCGCCGCGATTTGATAAAGGTAAACGAACGCTTCGGCAAAAATCAGGTCTACGCGTCAAAACAAGACTTTGATTTTGTGCTTGACTATATTTTAAGCCATGTTACAATATTGGAAACCTAATTTGCCTCTGTGGTGTGTTATTATAAAAGGAGCTAAGGAGTATTAATCATGAATCATTTTAAAAAACTGTTTTCGGTATCAATGTGCATTTTTCTGTGTGCGGCAATGGTTTTCGTCTCGTCATCAACAGCGTTCGCATCCCAAAGGGAGCTTCCGTCTACCGTTCCGCAGATACGCGTCGTTACCAAGGACGGAAACGGCACCAAGCTGAACAAGGCTGACGGTTATGTTGACGCTGAGATTTCCATTGCAGACGGCGATGATAAGCTTGAGGACAGCGTTCAGTTCAAGGTGCGCGGCAACACTACAGCTATGACGTCAATTCTCAAAAAAGCGTTTACCTTCAAGTTCGATAAGAAAAAGAACGTGCTCGGCATGGGCTCCGGAAAAAAATGGGCGCTTGTCGCCAACAGCTTTGACCCCACGCTGCTGCGCAATTATGTCGCCTTTGATTTTGCGCACGAGCTTGAGATACCCTTCACCTCTGACCAGCGCTATGTGGAGCTGTGGGTCGATGACAGCTATCGCGGCTGCTACACCCTCTACGAGCCTGTGCAGCAGGGTAAAGACCGCGTCAATATCGACATAGACGGCAACGACGGAAAAAAGGATTTTCTCGTTGAATTTGAGGCTCAGAGAGTTGAGGAGGACGTTGCGTATTTCACAGTAGACGGTCTGCGCTTTATCGCATCCGAGCCCGAAACACCCGACGAGGAACAGCTTGAGTACATTTCGTCAACTATGCTCGATATAATCAACACCCTTAAAAACGGAACCAAAGAGGAAGTAGCCGAAAAGGTAGATCTTTCCTCGTTTGTCAAGTATTATCTTCTCAATGAATACGTAAAGACCTTTGACTTCGATATGAGCTCCGTCTATTTCTACTACAAAGACGGCAAGCTCTACGCGGGACCTCCGTGGGATTACGACTTATCCGCGGGTAATATCAACGGCGATTTGAATTCACTGAGATACAAGTACGCCAACTTAACCGATATTATCGGCGGAAATAAAAATCTGTTTCGCTATATCTTTGACAAGCCATGGTTTATCAGCATGGTTGCCGAGGAATACTACGCTTGCAAATCATATATTTCCGGCATCTACTCCGACGGCGGATTTATGGATACGGTAAAGTCCGCTTACTGGAACTTGTTTAACGACAATTTCACCAAGACTGAATGGAAGGTCAGCAAGTGGTGGATAAACATACAGAAGAAACCTCTGCCTACATATGAGGAGAATTATGAATACCTGAAAAACTGGTACAGCGAGCGCCATAAATGGCTCGACGCATATCTCGGCGAACACATCACAGAGTATATTTTGGGTGACGCTGACAATAACGGCACTGTCAATATTGACGACGTTACGGTCATTCAAAGAAAAATCGCCGGTCTTGAAAGCTGTGACGAAAACTTTGACTTGCGCTCGACCCTGACGGAAAACGAGCTTAGCATAAACGACGCTACGCTTCTGCAAAGGGTACTGGCATGTTATGAAAACGAGTGGCACGTCGGCGAAACAAAAGCGATATTTAAATAAACAATAAAAACGGCAGGCAACGCTTTTCAAAATAGCGTTGCCTGCCTTAATAACACGTATTATTTATTTGAGTCAATGAATGACTGCATTTCGTCGGCGGATTTGAATCCGACCGAGCGGTCAACCAGTTCGCCGCCCTTAAAGAAGCCGACGTTTGGTATCGACATCACTTCATACTGCTCTGCAATCTCCGGGTTTTCGTCAATGTTGATTTTAAAGAATTCAACCTCGTCGTTGTCGCGTTCAAGCTGCTCCAAAACGGGGGCAAGCATTTTGCAAGGTCCGCACCAGTCGGCAAAGAAGTCAACCACAACGGGATGCTCCGCCTGTAATACACGCTGCTGAAATTCTTCCTGATAAATTTTTTCCATGAAATCCACTCCTTGTAATATTAGTTTTTGCCTTTTAAAAGAGTTTATCATAAAAACGTGAAATAATCAATCAGTTATCGTGACATTTTCTTTCAATTTTGCGTAATAATCAGGATATTTGCGTTTTAAACTCATTGGATTAAAGGATTTGTCAACAAAACAGTGCTTTGTATGTCCTTCTGCGGCAAGCTTTCCGTTGGATTTAAGCCTCGCTTCATATCCGAATTCCATTACGGCTCCGGTAAACTTCTTCAGTGTAACGGTGATTTCGATTTCTTCGTCAAAGCGTATCGGCGTGTGGTATCGCGCGTAAGCGTCTACGTTTGGGATAATGATTCCCTGACTCTCCATTTCCCTTGCGTTACAGTCGATATTGTTCATAAAAAACAGTCTTGCTTCTTCAAAATACCGAATATGGTTGGAATGATGCACAATACCCATCATATCGGTTTCATAATAATTTGCGCGTCGGGTATAAACATTATTATTCATAGAAATTACCTTTTAAGCAAAAGACCGTTTTTCAAATCTTCTTTTGCCTGATTCTTTATTACAAAGTGCTGTTTTTTACCTGTTGCGGTACGGGGCAGTTCGGACACAAAGCGGTAAAATTTCGGCGTTTGATATTTGGAAAGGTTGGGAGACTCGGCGCAGTAGCTAAGCAGCTCCGACACTGTCAGACTGTCGTCGGACGGGATCACATACGCCGCAATTACCTCGCCGCGTGTGCTGTCGGGAACGCCTGTTACTATGCATTCCTCAACCTTGGGGTGCAGGTTGAGCACTTCTTCGATCCGCGCGGGATAGATATTTTCACCCTTGCTGATAATCATGTCGTCCTTTCTGCCTGCGATTGTGATAAACTGCTTTTTATCCCATGTGCCGATATCACCGGTGTACATCCAGCCCTTATAGAATTTTTCGCGCGTAGCCTGCTCATTGCCGGCATAGCAGTAGGTCGATTTTGCAGGACAGTGGATGATTACCTCGCCTTCGGTGAGATTGTCCGTCGGCACGGTTTCGTCCGGTTCTGCCTTTTTGTCGTCGTAAACTTTTACAACGCGCACCTCGTCGTCGGTGCAGGAGCGCCCTGCGCTTCCCGACATTTCAGGCAGGTCAAACGGGCGTAAAAAGGTGTTCCAGAAGGATTCCGTGGTGCCGTATCCGTTGAAGATATTTGGCGAGAGAAGCTTTTGGAAGCGGATGCAGGCTTCCTTCTCCAAAGGACTGCCCATAGTTACGATACCCTTTAGCGAAGAGATATTCTTGGGGTGGTTTTCCTGACGCGATGCAAGAAGGGTAAGAATTGACGGTACGCCCGTGATGAATGAGATTCCGAAGCGTTCGATGTAAGACAGTGTGATCTTTGGATTAAAGGTGCGCATGATGACCAGCGCCGCACCGACGTATAGGGTGGGGGTCGGACCTCCGGAATGCAGACCGCCCCTGTGGAACCACGGAGTCATATTCATGGTGATGTCGGTGACGTTCAGTGGAAAATGCATGATAACGTCATGCGCGGACAGCACCTCGTTGATGTTGTTGATAGGCACGCCCTTGGGAGTACCTGTGGTACCCGAGGTCTGCAAACGCACGATCTCGTCGTAGATATGCGGTGAAAAATCAACGGGAGGGTTTTCCGTGCTTCTGCCTTCCGTGTATCGGTCATAATCTGTATGCCCCTGCGGACAGGTGAAATCCCTGTGAAGACTGTTGACCGCGATCGTCAGCTCAGGCTTGTGAGTGCTCATTTCGATCGCTTTAACGGCGGTGTCTGCTATCTCCGTGTCATAAGCATACACCTTGGCGCGGTTGTGGCTTATGATCTCAGCGGTTTCTCCCGGAGAAAAGTTAAAGTTCGCAGGATTGAAGATCGCGCCGATTTTTTGCGCCGCCACATAAAAATGCAGAAAAGGCAGGCAGTTGTATAGCTGAACAAAAATGATATCGTTTTTCTTTACTCCGCTTTCCTTGAGCGCGTTTGCAAGCCTGTTGCAGTCCGCGTTAAACTCCTCATACGTCCATTGACGCTTGGCGACAGGGTCGATGACAGCCGGCTTATAGCCAAATCTTCTGACGTTTCTCATAAAGCCGTTGAGCCATGTGTAGTCACGCTCAAAGGTTTCCTTGAACATAGTGCAGTCATATGTTAGATCCATACGGTATAACCTCCGATTTATTTGTATCTGCCAACAATTATACTTGAGTTTTGTCCGCCGAATCCGAACGCGTTGGACATTGCGTAGCTGATCTCCGCTTTTTTGGCGGTGTTGGGTGCAAAATCAATGCCGGCGCATTCCGGGTCTATTTCGTTGAGATTGATGGTGGGGGGGATAACGCCTGTTTCGATCGCCTTGATACAGGTGATCGTTTCGGTAACGCCGCCGGCGCCCATCATGTGACCTGTCGCGCCCTTAGTGGAGCTGACAATGGGAAGCGTGTCGCCGAACAGGGTCTTGATAGCGTTTGTTTCCACGGTGTCACCCTTGTGGGTGGCGGTGCCGTGAGCGTTGACGTAGCCGATATCTGAGGGGGAGAGTCCCGCGTCTGCAAGCGCCTGCTTCATACATGCGATAGCGCCTCTGCCCTCGGGGTGAGGTGCGGTTACGTGGTGCGCGTCGCAGGTATTGCCGCAGCCCATAAGCTCGGCGTAGATTTTCGCGCCGCGTGCAAGAGCGTGTTCCTCGGTTTCAAGCACCAATGCGCCGCCGCCTTCGCCGATAACAAAGCCGTCGCGCGTCACGTCAAAGGGTCTGCTCGCGGTTTTGGGGTCGTCGTTGCGCCTTGACAGCGCCTTGGCATTGGCAAGAGAATAAATCACCAGCGGACACAGTACGCTTTCCGCGCCCACGGCGAGCATCACGTCAGCCTTGCCGCTCTGCATACACATCATTGCGGTATTGATGGCGTCGCCGCCTGAGGAACAGGCTGTGCTCACGGTGAAGCTCGGCCCCTGTATATTGTAATCTATAGCGATGTTTGCCGCCGCGATATTGCCCAAGATCTTGGGTATAAAGCGCGGTCCCACTTTTTTGTTGGCTGCGCTCGACAGCGCTTCCTGAGTAAAGGCTGTGGTGGCGACTCCGCTCATGGCGGTACCCATGACGATACCGGTGCGCTCGGGCTCGATCTCAATGCCGCTCTGCTTTATGGCTTCCTCCGCAGCTATGTAGGCGTACTGCATAAACGGGTCGGTTTTACGTATCAGATCCTTAGGAAGATGATCGGACGGATTGTAGTTTTTAACTTCTCCTGCGATTTGTACGGCTAATTCTCCGGGATCAAAGCTTTTAATGATGTCGATTCCCGATACGCCCGACGTAATGCCGCGCCAATATTCTTCAACGCCGATGCCCACAGGGGTGATCGCGCCCATTCCGGTGATTACGATTCTCTTCATTGTCTCATAACTCCTTACAAAAATTTCAAATAGCTATTTACATTCTGCATATTGTTATGCTATATTTAGATTATAGCAGAGATGCATTTTTTTGCAAGGTGTTTGATTATGCAAAAATAAACATTTGCGCATTGTTCTATGCGTATTCTGCATAACCAAAAAGGGGTGTCGTTTTATGGACGTCAATCAGCTCAATTGTTTTATCACCGTGGCGCAGACGCTGAATTTTTCGGAAGCGGCTCGGCGCAATTATGTGTCGCAGTCAACGGTCAGCCGTTATATCGGCGATTTGGAAAAGGAGTTCGGAGTAAAACTGTTTACCCGCACACACCGCGATGTTATAATTACCAACGAGGGCAAGATCCTCCTGACCTATGCGCTGGAGATGGTCGAATCGCTCAAAAAGGCAAAAACCGCGCTGCGCAGGATACACGACGGGGAACAGGGCAGACTGACCGTTGCCTGCGACGTGACCTCTGTCAGCTTTCCGGGGCAGTGCGTCGCGGAGTTTTCCAAGCGCTATCCAAACATAACCGTTGAGCTTTGCCGTCTTGATTCCGACGATCTGAGCCAGTCTATCCGGGGCGGCGAATACGACTTTTGCTTTTTGCCGCGCGATATGGTGCCGGAAAGCTCGGAGATAGAAACGCTCTCCACCCACACCGATCCGCTCGTGATGGTTACCGCTTCGGGACGGTTCGGCAAGCTGCGTCTCGTCGATATCTCGCAGCACCGACTGCTGCTGCTCGGCGAATCCTGCGCACCGATAATATATATGGAGATCATGGATTTGCTTCGCACCTTTCATGTTTCGCCGAAAGAGGAGCTGTCTTTTGAGGACATCAATTCCCTGATGATAGCGGTATCCTCAGGTATGGGAGTAGCGGTTTTGCCAAAGTCATTTATCGGGTTCATCTCGGGCAAACAGCTCGTTTGCCGCACTATTGAGGACGCGGAGACCGGCATCGCCTATGTGACGGCGTGGAACAAAAACACCCAAAACCCTGCCGCAGCGCTGTTTATTTCCACCGTTCAAAAATTCGCGGAAGATGAGGATAATGTATATGGGATATAGCATTTTTCTTGACAAGTCCAATGGGCAAAGCTATAATGAAACCAATAAAGGAGGTCATGGAAATGGATAACAACAATCAAACTGTGGTGATAAACAATTACGGTATACCCGGAGTAAAACTTGTTAATAAGTGGACAGCCTTTGTGCTTTGCATTTTCCTGGGTTATTTGGGCGCTCACAGATTCTACGAGGGGAAGGTCATTCTCGGTATTATCTATCTTTTTACCTTCGGATTATTTGGAATAGGCTGGTTTATAGATATAATCAGGATCCTCTGCAAGCCAAATCCTTATGCGGTCGTATAGTTAATCGTTGTGACCGGTGCTGCCTTAAATCAATACTTAATAGTTTTAAATATGTTAATGAAAGTGAAAAGAGCGGAGCGCGTTTCCGCTCTTTTTTTCGCAAAAAAGGAGGGAGAGGATTTCTCCCTTCCCTCAAAAACAATCTTTTCTAAATCTGTTTTTTATACTAATCTCAGATAAAAAGTGGACAAAGATTTGCGAGGATATTTTTCGCAAGACGAGGCGGAGGACGCCGCAAGGCTGTCGCCTTGCAAGTTTGAGTTTAGTATTATTTCATATTAGCCAATATAGCGATTACTGAAATCAAACCTGCTGCAAGACTGATAATAGTCACTACGCCGAAAAAAGTCATCCAATTGTGGATTGCTGTCAGCTTTTCCAAAGACTTCTTTTGAATGTCCAAAGACTGTTTTTCGATTTCAATTAATATGCTTTCTTTATCCATTTTAATGTGCTTTCTTTATCAATTTGTTTGCATTAGCCGAAATATCTCTTCAAAAGACCCTTGAAGCCTGCGCCGTGTCTTGCCTCGTCCTTTGCCATTTCGTGAACGGTGTCGTGGATAGCGTCAAGGTTTGCCGCCTTTGCGCGTTTCGCGAGATCAAACTTGCCCTCGCATGCGCCTGCTTCGGCATCTGCACGCATTTTAAGGTTCTTTTCGGTGCTGTCGGTCAGCACTTCACCCAACAGCTCTGCAAAACGGGAAGCGTGGTCTGCTTCCTCAAATGCGTATCTCTTGAACGCCTCGGCGATCTCGGGATATCCCTCTCTGTCAGCAACGCGTGCCATTGCGAGGTACATACCTACTTCGCTGCACTCGCCTTCAAAGTTAGCTCTTAAATCGGCGATGATGTCCTCGCTTACTTCTTCCGCCTTGCCTTCGCCTAACTTATGGACAGTAGCGTACTCCGCGTCTGCTTCCTGCTTCTTAAATTTGGAAGCCGGCTGCTTGCAAACAGGACAAAACTCGGGGGGCTGATCTCCCTCGTGTACATAACCACATACTGTGCATACCCATTTCATAATTTCATACACTCCTTATTTTATTGAGTTTTTTACAAATCAATAATTGATTTAACATAGTTTATCATACAATTTGCTGTTTTTAATTCTGATTCAGAACTAAGATAAGATAATTTTGTTTTAAAGCGTTATATTGAGGCAATACCGCATAATTCAGGTGTGCGGATTGCGCAGTAAGATTTTTCGTCAGGTTGCATAAATAAATTGAGGTAAGGCTGTCGCCTTGCCGAGATTTTTTGGGCAAGCTGACGGAATAATATTCAAGCAAGCCGGGCGCCTTGAATTGTGCGGTGTTGTATTGATCCCCGATTCATTTTTTGTTTCGCAATAGCATATAATACAGCAATTGATGAAAGAGGGGATACTTTGCCAAAACTATATCTCAGCCCGTCGGTGCAGGAATTCAACCGATACTCCGGCGGCGGCAGCGAAGAATACTACATGTTTTTGATCGCCGACGCCATGGAGCCGTATCTCAAAGCCAACAGCATTGATTTTGACCGAAACAGTCCCGAAATGACGCTCTCTCAGGTGATAGCAGACTCCAACGCGAAGCCCTACGAGCTTCATCTTGCTGTTCACAGCAACGCTTCTCCCGAGTCTGCGTCAGGACAAAACACCGGTGTGGAGATCTATTACTACCCCACAAGTCAAAAAGGAAGGCGATTCGCAGAGATTTTGCAAAACAACTACAAGGCTGTTTACCGCGAGCCCGGAGATGTGCGCGTGATTCCCACAGCCAACCTTGCGGAGCTTAGGCGCACCAAAGCGCCTGCCGTGCTGATTGAGGTAGGATATCACGATAACCCGGGTGAGGCGCAGTGGATCCGCGACAATATCGACACTATCGCACGTGCCCTCTCGAAGTCGGTGACGGAATACTTCGGTCAGGAGTTCAAAGATCCTGCAAAGTAACTCGACATTATATGCAGACAAATCACAGCCGCCTGTTTTTTTCGGGCGGCTGTTGCTTTATCTGAAAAAATAGCGTATAATGGAAAAAACAATAGTTACGGAGGAATCGTCATGACTGAAGAACTGAAAAACAGAATCGAAACAACCATGCAAAACCTCAGGCTCAATAAGATGGAGCCGTATTTTGTTCAGACAAGCGCCGAAGCGTGCGAAAAGGTGAGTGAGCTTTTGGAAAAAGGCTGCACCGTGTCATGCGGCGGTTCGGTCACACTAAAGCAGACGGGCGTTTACGACCTGATTTCCTCAGCGGATTATGATTTTTTGGATCGTTCGGTTCCCGGGCTGACCCGTGAGCAGGTGGAGGAGATCTACCGCAAAACATTTTTTGCCGACGCGTTTGTAACAAGCACCAACGCGCTTACCGAAAACGGCGAGTTATACAATGTGGACGGCAACTCAAACCGCGTGGCTGCGATTTTGTACGGCCCAAAGAGCGTTATCGTGGTTTGCGGTGTGAACAAGATCGTCAAAAATATTGACGAGGCTATCAACCGGGTCAAGACCAAAGCCGCGCCGCCCAACACCGTCAGGCTCAATATCGACACATACTGCGCCAAAACGGGACAGTGTGTTTCGCTCAACAAAGAAAACCCCGAAATGTGTGAGGGCTGTCACAGCGACGGAAGGATATGCTGTAATTATGTCGTCTGCGCTCAGCAGCGTCATGTCAACCGTATCAAGGTGATCATCGTCAACGAGGAACTTGGATACTGATTGCGTATGTACGGAAGACCGTTACGGTCTCCCGCGGATCAGCCGTTTTTAACATTTTTAGCGGACTGGCTGTTCTTGTCCTTGCAATCCTTGCAGTCCTGTGTGCTGCCGGTGTTCTTGTTCTTATCGCTCACGATAACACCTCCTTAAAGTAAGTTGTTCCTATTATTCTCCCATTTTTAGGAAATATACATATGAATGAATTTTTATTACGAATGAAGTCGCTGTTGGGCGATGAATTTCCGGATTATCTGACCTGCTACGACGCGCCGCGCTTTCGCGGACTGAGGGTCAACACGCTCAAATGCACAGCGGACAAGCTGAAAAACGCGCTTGATTTTCCGCTTGAACCTACTCCGTTTTGTCCCGACGGCTTCTATATTCCGCAGGATATCGAGGGCTTGGGCAATCATCCGCTGCACCACTGCGGAGCTTTTTATATCCAGGAGCCCTCCGCGACTTCCGCGGTTGAGATGCTCGGAGTCGAGCCGGGTGATATGGTGCTTGACCTTTGCGCAGCTCCGGGCGGCAAGAGCACCCAAATAGGCGCAAAGCTGAAGGGCAAGGGGCTTTTGTGGAGCAATGAGATAGTGAAAAGCCGCGCTAATATTCTTTTATCGAATATTGAGCGCATGGGGATCGCTAACGCCGTTGTGTCAAACGCACATCCCGATACTCTGTGTCAGGCGCTGTTTGAACAGTTTGACAAGGTTTTGACAGACGCGCCATGCAGCGGCGAGGGAATGTTCCGCAAAAGCGACGAGGCGCAGGCTGACTGGAGCGCGGAGCATGTAAAAAGCTGCGCGGAACGCCAGCTGCATATTTTAGATTCGGCAGATAAGGCGCTTAAACCCGGCGGCGTTCTGGTTTATTCGACCTGCACGTTTTCACGAGAGGAAAACGAGGAAGTGCTAACGCGCTTTCTCAGCAGCCATCAAAACTACGAGTTGGAGGATTCAGGCGTTACCTTTGGCAGACCGTCAATGAATTATGCGCGCCGTATTTTTCCGATGGACGGCGGCGAGGGACATTTTGCCGCACGCTTGCGCAAACACGGCGAAGTACATCATATTTCTTTTGCAGAAAATAAAAATAAAACAGAGGACAGGATCCTCGAATTTTACGACAGCCTGTTTTTGAACCGTCCCTTTGGGGAGCGCATAGAGATCGTCAAAGACAAGATTATAATTCTTCCTGAGAATTATAATACCGCGTGGAGAGGACTGAACATACTACGCGCAGGTGTTATCCTCGGAGAGCTTGTCAGAAATCGGATCGAGCCGCACCACAGCGCGTTCATGGCGGCTGAACTGTCGCAGTGCGTCAATGTGCTTCCGCTGAAATCTGACAGCGCGGAAATTCGCGCGTATCTGCACGGAGAAGAGATCGCCGCGCCGCCTGAACTAAAAGGCTATGCCGCCGTGTGTGTTGACGGCATGACGACCGGCTTTGGCAAAGCGTCAAACGGCAGACTTAAAAACAAATATCCGAAAGGATTGCGAACTTTAAAATGAATAAATTATCAGATATAGGTACGATCAAAAGTATTCTGAGCCGACACGGGTTTACCTTTTCAAAATCACTGGGGCAAAACTTTTTGATAAATCCAACCGTTTGTCCGCGCATGGCTGAGCTCAGCGGAGCGGGGCAGGGAGTAGGAGTTATCGAAATCGGCCCCGGCATCGGAGTGCTCACCAACGAGCTGTGCGGTCTTGCGGAAAAGGTCGTCGCGATAGAGCTTGACAAGCGTCTGCTGCCTGTTTTGGAGGAAACGCTCGGTGAATACGACAACATCAAGGTGATAAACGCCGATGTGATGGAGCTTGACCTCAACTCCCTTATAGCAGAGGAATTCAAGGGAATGGAGGTCGTGGTGTGCGCAAATCTTCCGTATTACATCACCTCGCCGATACTCATGAAGCTGCTTGAGGATAAGCTGCCCGTCAGGGCGATCACGGTAATGGTTCAAAAAGAGGCTGCGCAGCGGATTTGCGCGAAGGTCGGCTCGCGCGCTTGCGGAGCTGTGACGGTAGCTGTCAATTACTACGCCGAGTCGCAGCTGCTCTTTCATGTCAGCGCAGGTTCATTTATGCCGGCGCCAAAGGTGGATTCCGCCGTGATTCGGCTCGACGTACTCTCTCAGCCTCCCGTAGAGTGCGATGACAAGCGCTTTTTCGCCGTAGTAAAGGCGGCGTTTTCGCAGCGGCGCAAGGTGATATCCAATTCGCTGAGCGCAGGACTGTCTATGAGCAAGGAGCAAACGCTTGATTTGCTTGAAAGGGCCGGCGTTCCTGCTAACGCTCGCGCTGAACAGCTCAGCCTGCGTCAATTCGCCGACATCGCGAATCAATTGTGAGGTGTCCCATGTCCCAAAATCCCAATAAACGGAAAATGAACTTTCTGTACAAGATCTCTTTTATCATAAGCCTGCTGTGTGTTCCGCTGTTGGTGCTTTCACTGTTATTCGCCTACAAGTTTGAAAAGACCTTATTGGCGAATATTCTCTCGGGCTCGGGAGCGCTGCTGGCGTTTATCGGCATCATTTTGGCAATGTGCAGCAAGCCCAAGAAAATCAAACCGAAAAAGCGCAGAAAAAAGAAGGCGGAACCTGAGATTTCTGCGGATAATCCGGATGAATCTATTGACAACAACGCCTTATGATTTTATAATATAAGTAATAAAACAATGATGGGGGACAGACATATGAATATATGGCATGACATTTCACCCAAGCGTATTACCGCAGACGAATTTTACGCGGTCATCGAAATATCCAAGGGCGACAAAAACAAATACGAGTTGGATAAGCAAACCGGTATGCTCAAGCTTGACCGCGTTTTGTTCACGTCCACACACTATCCCGCCAACTACGGGTTTATTCCGCGCACCTATGCCGACGACGGCGACCCTCTCGACGTGCTTGTTATATGCAGCGAAACTATCCTGCCCATGACTCTCGTTGAATGTAAACCTATCGGCGTGCTGAATATGATCGACGGAGACAGCACTGATGAAAAGATAATCGCCGTTCCGCTCAACGACCCTAACTACAACGTGTTCAATGACATCAAGGATTTGCCTAAGCATGTATTTGAGGAGATACGTCACTTCTTCCAGGTGTATAAAATGCTTGAAAGAGGAAAGGTAACAAATGTTACCGAGATCCACGGAACGGAAAAGGCAAAAGAAGTGATCAGAAAGTGTATTGACAGTTATATCAAAGATTTTCAGTTGGCATAAAAATACGGGCGTGTTCATCACGTCCGTTTTTTAGGGAGCCTGAAATAATACGATTTCGGGCTTATGCGCGGCATGGAATTGTCAGTGCTTCCCTTTGGGGTCTGAGGTTTTTATGAAGTATAAAATAGCGGATATAATAACGGAATACACGCCGATGTACGGCAATTTGAGACTGTTTTCCGCACCGTTCATATATAAGGGTGAACGTCCCGTGCAGATCAGTCTCTCGGTTACGGATTCGCAAATTGAAAATACGAAAAAACGCATGGTCGGCAATACTTCGCCGGGAAGCATCGAAAACTTTTTGTACTCCTGCGAATTCAACCGCGCCGTGATCAAGCATAACGCAATGCTCATCCACTCCTCGGGGATCATTTGCAACAACGGAGCTTATTTGTTTTCCGCAGCTTCGGGAGTGGGAAAGTCCACGCACACCCGTCTGTGGCTCAGAGAATTCGGCGATGTTCATATTTTCAATGACGATAAGCCCGTGGTGCGTATAGACGGAGATCAGGCAATTGCCTGCGGAACACCGTTTGACGGCGACAGCGGGATAGCGCTCAACGAATCCGCTCCGCTGAAGGCGGTAGTCTTTTTGGAGCGCGGCGAGCATAACAGCGTGCGATTACCCGACAATAAGGAGATCATACAAAAGCTGTATTTTCAAACAGCACATATGGTGAGCGCCGAAACCGCTCAGGCAATGCTGTCAAATTTTGACGAGCTTTTAAAATCGGACGTCAGGTTTTATGTCCTCACCTGTAACATGGAACCCGAAGCCGCGCATGTTTCGCGTGAGGCGATAGTGAAATAAAAAATAGGGAAGCACTGAAGGTTATTATTCAGTGCTTCCTTTGTTATTCATTCGATAGCAAAGCGTCATCAGGCTGTCGCTCAGGTGTACGTTCTCTACGATCGTGTCTCTGTATTTGGTGTTGATATCAAAGTGGCTGAAATTCCAGTAGCATTTTATTCCGAGCTTATACAGCCGGTTAAGCGTGTTTTCCACGCTTGCTTTCGGAATACATAAAACAGCCGCGTCGATCCTGTGCTTGGCGCAAAATACTTCCAGCTCGTTTTCGTTTTGAACCGTTATATCTCTCAGCTGTGTTCCGCATTTGGCGTCGTCTTTGTCAAAGCAGCCGATCAGCTCAAAGCCGAGGCGGTTGAAATCGAGGTGTTTTGCTACGGCGCTTCCAAAGTTGCCAGCGCCGATCAAAACAGCCTGATAGCGGTTGTTGAGCCCTAAAATATTCGCGATTTCCCTTTGAAGCTGTCTGACGCTGTAGCCGTAGCCCTGCTGTCCGAAGCCTCCGAAGCAGTTAAGATCCTGTCTGACCTGTGACGCAGTGACGTTCATGATCTGCGCAAGCTTGGTGGAAGAGATCTTGTCGATATCCTGATCGTTTAGTTCGGACAAAAAGCGGTAATAACGCGGCAGCCGCCTGATAACCGACATGGATATCTGATTGTTGCCCTTTGCCATAATGCAGTATGCTCCTTACTTATAAGTTGATACGGATAACAAAGGGCGACCGCGAGGGTCGCCCCTGATTTTTCTTTATTAGAAATTTACGGTTATTGAAGCCGTTGCCTATCAAATTGACCGAAATAATACCGATGCGTTATACTAATCTCAGATAAAAAGTGGACAAAGATTTGCGAGGATATTTTTCGCAAGACGAGGCGGAGGACGCCGCAAGGCTGTCGCCTTGCAAGCCGCAAGGCTGTCGCCTTGCAAGGACGACAACGAAGTATTGCGGAAAATAGGCCGCAAAGATTGTCTATTTTTTATTTGAGTTTAGTATTAAGCATGGGTCTGATCACGCCATTGATTCAGCTAAACGCTCGTTTACGGCGTTCAGGAAATCCTTGGTGTTGACCTTCTTCTTGTTTTCAAGTGTTGAAATCAGATACAGATCGCCGGTCATTACGCCGTCCTCAATGGTCTTGATAGTTGCAGCCTCAAGCTTGTCGGCAAAATCGCACAGCTCGGGGATCTTGTCGAGCTCGCCTCTTTTTCTCAGTGCGCCTGTCCACGCGAAGATCGTGGCGACGGAGTTCGTAGAGGTTTCCTCTCCCTTGAGGTGCTTGTAGTAGTGGCGCTGAACCGTGCCGTGAGCGGCTTCAAACTCATAAACGCCGTCGGGTGATACCAGCACGCTGGTCATCATTGCCAGAGAGCCGAACGCTGTCGCGATCATGTCGCTCATAACGTCGCCGTCATAGTTTTTGCACGCCCACATATAGCCGCCCTCGCTGCGGATAACGCGAGCCACAGCGTCGTCGATAAGGGTGTAGAAAAACTCAATTCCGGCTTCCTCAAATTTATCCTTGTACTCCGCTTCAAATATTTCCGCGAAGATGTCCTTGAAGCGGTGATCGTAGGTTTTGCTGATGGTGTCCTTTGTGGCGAACCAAACGTCGATTTTTTGGTCGAGCGCGTAGTTGAAGCAGCTTCTCGCAAACGAGCCGATGCTCTTGTCAAGGTTATGTATACCCTGAATAACGCCGTCGGATTTGAAGTCAAAAATCAGGCTTCTTTCCTCGCTTCCGTCGGGCTTGGTAACGCAAAGCTCAGCCTTGCTGCCGCCCTCAACGCGCATTTCGGTGTTCTTGTAAACGTCTCCGTAAGCGTGACGAGCGATGCAGATGGGCTTTGTCCATGTGGGGATATACGGTGTGATCCCCTTCACCAGGATCGGGCTGCGGAATACCGTGCCGTCCAGGATCGCACGAATGGTGCCGTTGGGGGATTTCCACATCTGCTTTAGGTTGTATTCGGGCATCCTTGCCGCATTGGGTGTGATGGTGGCGCATTTGACCGCTACGCCGTATTTTTTTGTAGCGTTGGCGGCGTCTATGGTGATTTGGTCGTCGGTCTCATTTCTCTTGACCAGACCAAGATCATAGTATTCGCTCTGCAGATCCACATAGGGGCAGATCAGAATATCCTTTATATCCTGCCAGATAATTCTGGTCATCTCGTCGCCGTCCATCTCAACGAGCGGCGTTGTC
Source organism: uncultured Ruminococcus sp. (assembly GCA_902790475.1). Classification (GTDB taxonomy): domain Bacteria; phylum Bacillota; class Clostridia; order Oscillospirales; family Acutalibacteraceae; genus Ruminococcoides. The sequence continues at coordinate 36,263 of CADASG010000016.1, forward strand.
ATTTTGATCTTGTCCATCAGCTGTTCTCCTTTGTGTAGTCAAGCAAACCGCCGGCTAAAATGATCGCCCTTGTTCTGTCGGACAGCTCACATTCGGCAATGACCGTCTCGCCTGTGGTTTTGTTGACAACGGTAATATCTTCGGCAGCGGCGATTTCTTCCTTGACCTTGGGCAGCTCAAGGATGTCGCCCTGACTGATCTTGTCGTAATCTGCCGCGTCCTTAAAGGTGAGAGGTAAAATACCTGCGTTGATAAGGTTGCTCTTGTGAATACGCGCGAAGCTCTTTACGAGCACAGCCTTTACGCCGAGATACAGGGGAGCCAGCGCCGCGTGCTCACGCGAGGAGCCCTGACCGTAGTTTTCGCCGCCGACAATAACGCTCTTGCCGAGAGCCTTTGCTCTTGCAGGAAAATCCTTGTCGCAGACTGTGAAGCAGTGCTCCGAGATTTTCGGAATGTTGGAGCGCAGGGGCAGTATTTTTGCGCCTGCGGGCATAATATGGTCGGTTGTGATGTTGTCTCCCACCTTGAGCGAGCAGGAAGCCTCGATAACGTCTGTAAGAGGACTGGTTTCGGGGTACTCCTTGATGTTGGGACCTCTCAGGATCTCCACATTATCCATCTCTTCGACGGGAGCCGGTGCGATAACCATGTTGTCGTTGATAAGGAACTTTTCGGGAAGCGCGATATCAGCCGCTTCACCCAGGCATCTCGGGTCGGTGAATACTCCGTTGAGTGCGGATACAGCCGCAGTTTCGGGAGATACCAGATAAATCTGTCCGTCAGCTGTGCCGCTTCGTCCCTCAAAGTTGCGGTTGAAGGTTCTCAGCGAAACACCCTTGCTGTTGGGAGACTGACCCATGCCGATGCAGGGACCGCAGGCGCTTTCCAGAATACGCGCGCCTGCCGCGATCATATCGCCCAGAGCGCCGTTGAGCGCCAGCATATTGAATACCTGCTTTGAGCCGGGAGCAATTGCGAGACTCACGTTGTCCGCGACCTTTTTGCCCTTTAAGATGTGCGCGACTCTCATCAGGTCAAGATAACTTGAATTGGTGCAGGAGCCTATGCAGACCTGATCGACCGTCTGTCCTTCAAGCTCCTTGATGGTTTTGATGTTGTCGGGGGAGTGGGGACATGCAGCCAGCGGCTCGAGCTCCGACAGGTTGATCTCGATCACCTCATCGTACTCAGCGTCTGCGTCGGCGCTCAGCTCGCGGAAATCCTCTTCGCGGTCCTGTGCCTTCAAAAACGCCTTGGTGATCTCGTCTGAGGGGAACACAGAGGTGGTAGCGCCCAGCTCCGCGCCCATGTTGGTAATAGTTGCTCTCTCGGGTACAGTCAGGGTTTTAACACCCTCGCCGCCGTATTCCACGATTTTGCCGACGCCGCCCTTTACGCTCATTACCTTTAACACCGCGAGGATGATATCCTTAGCGGATACCCACGGATTGAGCTTGCCGGTCAGGTTTACCCTAACCATTTTGGGCATGGTGATATAATATGCGCCGCCGCCCATCGCGACCGCAACGTCCAGACCGCCTGCGCCTATAGCCAGCATACCGATACCGCCGCCGGTGGGGGTATGGCTGTCAGAGCCGATCAGGGTCTTGCCGGGCTTGCCGAAGCGCTCCAGGTGGACCTGGTGACAGATTCCGTTGCCGGGACGTGAAAAGAAGATTCCGTGCTTTTTGCACACCGACTGGATAAATCTGTGATCGTCTGCGTTTTCAAAGCCCGTTTGAAGGGTGTTGTGGTCGATATATGCCACGCTTTTTTCGGTTTTTACTCTGGGAATACCCATCGCCTCATACTCAATGTAAGCCATTGTGCCGGTAGCGTCCTGGGTAAGGGTCTGGTCGATTTTGAGACCGATGTCGTTGCCTACCTTCATTTCGCCGCTCACAAGATGCTCTTTGATGATTTTTTGCGCAATTGTGTAGCCCATAATGAATACCTCCTGTTTAATTGGTAGAATTGCTCTATATCCCGATATAGAGAATCACTTTGTCTATTATATAACAATCTGTAGTAGTTGTAAAGCGAGTAAAGGAAATAAAAGCACAAAATATTGAAAAAAACCGCTCAATTGGGAAAAAGTTGCAAAATAATGCAGTAAACCCTCCAAAAGGTAATGTAATTTACAAATTGAAAAAAACGCGGGGCGGTGGTATAATATATCAGTATGTTATTATGAAAAGAGAGATAATATGGCAGTCAGAGAAGATTTAAGAAATATAGCCATTATAGCGCATGTTGACCACGGCAAAACCACCCTGGTCGATCAGCTGTTAAGGCAGAGCGGCGTTTTCAGGGCGAATGAGAACGTTGAGGACCGCGTTATGGATTCCAATGATTTGGAGCGTGAGAGAGGGATCACCATTCTGTCAAAGCCCACCGCGGTCATGTATAATGACATAAAGATCAATATCGTAGACACCCCGGGACACGCAGATTTCGGCGGCGAGGTCGAGCGTATTTTACAGATGGTTGACGGCGTAGTGCTGCTTGTAGACGCGTTTGAGGGCTGTATGCCCCAGACGAGGTTTGTGCTTAAAAAAGCCCTTGCGCTCGGCAAAAAGCCGCTGGTAGTGCTCAATAAGATCGACCGTCCCGGCGCACGTCCCGAGGAGGTCGTAGACGAAGTACTCGACCTCTTTATCGAGCTTGGAGCGGATGAGGATCAGCTTGAGTTCCCGGTTATCTACGCTTCCGCGCGCGACGGCTACGCGAGCGAGGATTACAACGAGACAGGCACAGATATGAAACCGCTGTTCGAGGCGATCGTCAATGAGATCCCTGCTCCCGAGGGCGATCTTGACGGCGGGCTCCAGATCCTTATCTCAAATATAGACGCCGACAACTTTGTCGGCAGGATCGGCGTGGGCAGAGTTGAGCGCGGCACTGTTAAAAACGGACAGGCTGTGACCCTTTGCCATACCGACGGAAGCACCAAAAACGTGCGTATCGGCAAGCTCTACCGTTTTGAAGGCTTAAAGCGCGTGGAATGCGATGAAGCTAAGCTCGGCGATATAATCTGCGTCAGCGGTATCCAGGATATCAACATCGGCGAAACGATCTGCTCCAACGACTGCGTGGAGCCGCTTCCCTTTGTCAAGATCGACGAGCCGACCGTCACCATGAACTTTATCGTAAACAACTCTCCGTTTGCGGGACGCGAGGGAAAATACGTTACCTCACGCAATATCCGCGACCGACTTTTCAAGGAGACAGAGACCAACATCGCGCTGCGCGTGGAGGAGACCGACAGCGCCGATACCTTTAAAGTATCCGGCAGAGGCGAGCTGCACCTTTCTATCCTCATTGAGACCATGCGCCGTCAAAACTATGAGTTCCAGGTGTCCCGTCCCGAGGTCATCACCAAGAATATCGGCGGAAAGCTTCACGAGCCGATGGAGTATCTTATCATTGAGGTGCCCGATTCCTATGTCGGCGCGGTCATGGAAAAGCTCGGCTCGCGTAAGGCGGAGCTGATCAATATGGGTACCCGTGACGGCGGCGTGACTCATATCGAGTTTCGCATTCCCGCGAGAGGCTTGATGGGCTACCGCCCCGAATTCCTTACCGACACCAACGGCAACGGTATCATGAATCACGTCTTTGACGGCTACGAGCCGTGGAAGGGCGAGATCGTGACCCGTCACCAGGGTTCACTAATTGCCTTTGAAACAGGCGACACAGTCACCTACGGTCTGTACGCGGCTCAGGAAAGAGGCAGGCTCTTTATCGGCGCAGGTGTGCCCGTGTACGAGGGCATGATCGTCGGCGCAAGTCCCAAGGCGGAGGATATCACGGTAAACGTGTGCAAGAAAAAGCACATCACCAATACCCGCGCTTCCGGCTCCGACGACGCGCTGAAGCTGACTCCGCCTACCGTGATGTCGCTTGAACAGTGCCTCGAGTTCATCGCCGACGACGAGCTCGTTGAGGTCACTCCCGAAAGCATCCGTATGAGAAAACGTATCCTGTCCAAGGAACAGAGAATGAAGCAGGCTTTCCGTAAAAAATGAGTTACGTGATACTTGATTTAGAGTGGAACAGCGCCTACAGCCATTCAAACCACTGTTTTATTAATGAAATAATTGAATTCGGCGCAGTGAAAACCGATGATGATTTTCGCATCACCGACACCTTTGACGCGCTGATAAAGCCTAAGATCAGCAAAAAGCTGACAGGCAGAGTCAAGAAGCTCACCAAGCTCACCAACGAGAAGCTGCGCGAGGACGGCGACACATTTCTAAACGTCACCCGTGAGTTCACGGAGTTTTTGGGCGACAGCGTCATGATGACATGGGGCACGACCGACCTTTTTACCCTTATGGAGAACTACCGCTACTATAAGCACGACAGGCATATCCCGTTTTTATCGCGCTACTGTGACGCTCAGGAGTACTGCGAAAAGGCGATGGGCAGATACGACGAGGGAAACCAGATTGGCTTGGGCGCGTGCGCGGAGCTTTTAGGAGTTACATTCAGCGAAGAGGAACAGCACCGCGCGGATTCCGACGCTGCGTTAAGCTTAAAGTGCATTCTGAAATTCACCGATTCTTTCAGCATATATCCCTTTGTACGTCAGGCGGATTGTCAGGAGTTTTATGACCGCCTTCTGTTTAAAAACTATTTCATAACAGACCTTCATTCTCCTGTGGTGGATCGCAGCCAAATGAAGTTTCGCTGCGATAAATGCGGCGATACGACCCGACGCGTAAAGCGCTGGCGCCTGCATAACAAGGGCTTTGTCTCTGATTTTTACTGCAAAAGCTGCGGACGAAAATTCAGCGGAAAGGTCTCCTTCAAGCAGAAGTACGACGAGGTAAAGGTCAACAAAAGGATATTTGAAATTTCCGAAAAGGAAAAATCAGACAAAAAAACCGACGCTCAGCCGCAGAATCAATGATCATAATTATCCGGTCCCAAAGATTGCTTTGGGACTTTTTTACTGACCGACCTGTTTTCGGAAACCATATCGGACTGTTTGAAGCGTTTCGCGTTGTTTTTCCGTTCCGTTCACAAAAGAAACAGTATTATTTTCCGTTTTTTCATTTTTATTTCATACAGTTTTCACTTTGGGGCATTATGATAATGACAACATCAAACAAAGCTAAACGCTTTAAGGAGGAAAAATCATGGCTGACTACTATAAGGATTATAATGACCCTAATCAAAATGATGATTACGCACCATATAACGAGCAAATGAATGACGACAGTTACCGCGCCAATCAGGAAAGCTCCTATGAGTGGAACTCAGGCAGCGTGAACGGGGAATACAGACATTCTTACATCAACGGCAAAAATCAAAACGCTTCCCATAACCCCAACAACTACGACCGCGCTTATTCCAACGCGCATTCCGATTACGGTTACGGCGACAGCGCAGAGGAACCTGCTTATAACCCATACGGCGCTTACCGCACCGAGAGCTATGAGCCTTCATACGCCGGCTCTCAAACCGACGCGCACAAACGTAACGGAAAAAGCGCTAAGCCGAAAAAGGAAAGCAAGCCCGCTTCCAAAAAATTCGTCGCTGCTGCGATCGCGGTCACAATGATCGGATCAACGGCTTTGGGCTTCGGCGGCGGAGTTTTAGCTATGAACATGAACTCAAAGTCGGGCAGCGCTACAACGGCTACCTCGGCGGACGGCAATTTAAAAATCAATCAGATAGATTCCGGCAACTCAGCGAAAACCGTTGACAGTTCATCTACAGGCGGAGCTACAACGACCTCTGATATCGTCAAAAAGACCGCGGACAGCGTTGTTGAGATCGCGACAGAGCAAACCAAAACAGGCACCTTCGCACGTCAGTATGTGCAAAAGGGCGCAGGCTCGGGCGTGATCATTTCAAATGAGGACGGAGTCGGCTATATCGTGACGAACCAGCATGTTATCGACGGCGCTGAGAACGTTACCGTTACGCTTCGCGACGGCACGACCACCTACGACGCGGAAATCGTCGGCAGCGATAAGGACGCCGACGTTGCTCTTATTAAGATCAAGGCGGATAACCTGTCCACCGCGACCTTCGGAGACAGCTCAACACTGGCGGTCGGCGACTATGTTGTAGCGATCGGCAATCCGCTCGGTACTCTCGGCGGCACCGTTACCGACGGTATCATAAGCGCACTTGCGCGTGAAGTGACCATCGAGGACAGAAACATGACCCTGCTCCAGACCAACGCGCAGATCAGCCCCGGCAACTCCGGCGGCGGACTCTTTAACGCGAACGGCGAGCTTATCGGCATCGTAAACGCCAAGGACAGCGCGACAGAGGTTGAAGGTATTGCCTTTGCGATCCCTGCAAACAAGGTTATCGACGTTATCAAGGACCTCAAGGATTATGGCTATGTTAAGGGCAAGATCAGCCTCGGCGTGGAGGTCGAAAGCGTTTCAGCCGAAACCTCATTCTACTACGGAATCAGCGGAACGGGCTGCTATGTCATTTCCGTCAATAACAATTCAAACGCTCAAAACGCAGGTATCATGCGCGGCGACCTTATCACCAAGGTCAACGGCACCGAGGTTTCATCAAAGGCTGACATCGACAAGGTGCTCAAGGATGCAAAGGTGGGCGACAAGGTGACCCTTGAAGTGACCCGCAGCGGCCATACCAGTGAGATATCTTACGCGCTGGAGGAATACACCCCCTCGGCACAACCCGAAAACAAGGATTCCGAAACTATCAGAGAGTATCAGGAAGATAACGACCTTTGGTCAAGACTGTTTAACTGGTAATAGTTCTCGATCCTTTCTCGATCCTTTTCATAATAAATTTTGAAAAAGCTCCCGGCGCTGATCCAGCGTCGGGAGCTTTTTCGGTATTTGGATTATTGATTTTCCTCCATATATTGAAGCTGCTTTAAAATCATATTGGCGCACATATAGACGTTTCCGCCGCCCATAGTGAGGATTAGATCTCCCTCCTGCGCGTTTTTGCAAACATATTCGGTGATTTCCTCAAAGGTGTCCAGACAAACGGAATTCGGGACCTTTGCGCCCAAATCCGTAGAATAAATGTTGTAGGTGTTTGTTTCTCTGACAGGCAGGATCTCCGAGATGATCGCCGTGTCGGGGATTTGCAGAGCTTTGGCAAAATCGTCGAGAAGCATTGCCGTGCGTGAGAAGGTGTGGGGCTGGAACACCGCCCAAACCTTTCTGAAGCCCATGCTCATAGCGGCGTTAAGCGTCGCGGTCAGCTCAGTGGGATGGTGAGCAAAGTCGTCGGCGACAGTGATTCCGCAGGGAGTTCCCAGAATCTCAAAACGGCGGTGAACGCCGCCGAACTTGTGCAGGTTCTCGGATATTTCCTTGGCGGTCGCGCCCAAATAGTGAGCTGTGGCAGCCGCTGCAAGAGAGTTGTAAACGTTGTGTTTTCCGGGAACTATAAGCTTGACGGTCGTGATTTTCTCGCCTTTGTAAAGCAGATCATACTGCTCGTGAACACCCTTATCGGCGCTCATGTTCACTGCGCGGTAGTCGCAGCCTTCGCCGAATCCGAAGGTGATTTTTTCGATCTCGACGTCCTTTACCGCGTCGAGGGTGTTTTCATCGTCGCCGTTGAGCACCAGCAGCCCCGTTGTCTGACAGGCAAACTGATGAAAGCTCTTTTTGATATTGTCTAAGTTTTTGAAGTAGTCCAGATGATCCGCGTCGATGTTCAGAATCACGGAGATAAATGGATTGAGCTCCAAAAACGTGTCTACATACTCGCACGCTTCGCAAACGATGATGTCGCTTTGTCCCACATAGCTGTTTCCGCCGATAAAGGGCAGCTTGCCGCCGATTATGGCTGACGGGTCAAAGCCGCTGCCGATCAGCAGCTGAGACAGCATTCCCGTGGTTGTAGTCTTACCGTGCGTACCTGCGATGGCAATGCTGCGCTTGTAGCGCCTTGTGACAACGCCGAGCATCACGCTGCGTTCGATGCAGGGGATACCCTGCTCTGCGGCTGCCTTGCGCTCGGGATTATCTTCCTTGACAGCCGCCGAATACACAACCAGCTCCGCGCCGTTGATGTTTTCAGCCGCGTGTCCCATATAAATCGGAATACCGTAGCTTCTCATTTTGTCGAGAGTTTCGCCCTCGTTCATGTCTGAGCCGCTAACTTCAAAGCCCTCGCTGATCATAATTTCGGCGATCGGACACATACCGCTGCCGCCGATACCGATAAAGTGAATCCGTTTGATGTCATTTAAAAGCTTGTCGTAGTTCATTGTCAAACCCCACATTCCTTCAACCGTATTATGATATGCATTTTTCATGCTTATGTTACTATTATAAACGCAACGGGAGAAAAAATAAATACCAAAAGTGAATTTTCGGTATTTTTTATATTTTCTTGCCAAATGAGCGCGTAAATGATAAAATAATAACAGAAATGGGGTAGAAGCAGCAATGAAAAAGAACGATATAATCAGGCTCACCATTACCTCCGCAACGGCGGAGGGCAGCGGAGTCGGCAAAACGGAAGATAATATGGCGGTATTTGTTCCGATGTCTGCGGTTGGCGACGAGCTGTCCGTCAGGATAGTCAAGGTCAAAAAGACCTATGCCTTCGGAAAAATCGAGGAGATCATCTCTCCGTCGGATTCTCGGATATCCCCGGACTGTCCATATTTTTCAAAATGCGGCGGCTGCGTATGGAGGCATATCAGCTATGAAAACGAGCTGGAGGTCAAGGCTCAAAAGGTGCGCGACGCGGTGGAGCGAATCGGCGGCATACATACGGTTTTTCAGCCGATCATGGGCAGTGAGAAAAACAACCGTTACCGCAACAAGGCGCAGCTTCCGCTCGGACGCGCCAAGGATAGAAGATTGCTGATGGGCTTTTACGCCTTCCACAGCCACAGGATCATCGACTGTGACGACTGTGCTTTGCAGCCGGAGGTGTTTCGGACTGTGATGGAGGTCACTCGTTCATTCGTTCAAAAAACCGGTGCAGACATATACGACGAAGCTACAGGCAAGGGAAGGCTGCGGCATTTGTACATACGCTTGGGCGAGGTTACAGATGAGCTGATGGTTTGCTATGTGATAAACGGAAACGGCTTAAAGCAGGAGGATCTGCTGATAAAAATGCTGAGAGAAGCCCTGCCAAACCTCAAAACTGTTGTTTTTAATTCCAACAGAGAAAAAACAAACGTTATTCTCGGGCGAAAAAACCGCGTAGCATATGGAAACGGAGTTATTTCCGACATGCTCTGCGGACTGCGGTTCAAGATATCGCCGTTTTCCTTTTGGCAGATCAACCGCTCTCAGGCTGAGCGCCTGTATGAAAAAGCGCGTGAATACGCGAACTTGAAGGGTGACGAGGTGCTGCTCGACCTTTACTGCGGCACGGGGACCATAGGGCTTTCCATGGCGCGTGATTGCGGCAAACTGATCGGTGTGGAGATCATTGAGGACGCAGTGAGGGACGCGGAGGAAAACGCCGCGATCAACGGTGTAGAAAACGCGCGTTTCATTTGTGCCGACGCCTCCGAGGCAGCCGAACAGCTCCGCAATGAAGGCGTAAGACCGGACGTGGTGATTCTCGACCCTCCGCGCAAGGGCTGCGGAGAAGCTTTGGTCAAGACGATCCGCGGAATGGCTCCGCACAGGGTGGTCTACGTGTCCTGCGATCCTGCCACTCTCGCACGCGACCTAAAATACTTTGACGAAAACGGCTACCAAACCGAAGAAGTGACCCCCTGCGACATGTTCCCCCGCACCGCCCACGTTGAGACGGTTGTCCTTTTACGTCGGAAAAATGCCCGGTGATAAAATAGAGGTCGACTTGGATTTGGACGAGCTTGACATCACCTCTGCGGAGTCAAAGGCGACTTATCAGGAAATCAAGGATTATGTGATGAAGGAATACGGCTTCAAGGTTCCAACGTTATATATCTCACAGGTCAAACGACAGTGCGGTATCATCGAGCGAGAGAATTATAATCACTCTCGCAAAGAGAATCCGCATACCCCGCAATGCCCGAAAGATAAGGAAGCTGCGATCCGCGCTGCGCTGGAGCATTTCGGAATGATATAAGATAATAGCACCGACGAAGTATTTGTTTGCTTCGTCGGCTTGTTATTTATATTCTGAAAGGTTTCTTGAATAAAGTTGGTAATTCAAATCAATATTTGTTCAAAAAAGAGTATAATTATTTGTAAATTTTTTTATTTAAGGATTATTTAATAATTTCTCCGCTATACTTGATTTACAAGGTTCACAAAAGCGGATTTTGTGATACAATAATAGGCAGAAAAGGAGAAGGCGTATGTTTTTTGATATTTTGAAGCGTGACCTAAAACGCAAAAAGACAATGAACGTTATCGTACTGTTGTTTGTGATATTGTCGGTGATGTTTATTTCTTCAAGCATGATGAATCTGACAGCGGTGACAGGGTCGCTCGACAGCTTTTTTGACAAAGCCGGAGTCGGCGACTATACTGTTTTTGAGCGAAGCGGAGGAACCGTAAAGGTTGCCGACGCGGTCAAGAACGCCGAGGGCGTGACGGATTTTAAGCAGGAGGAATGTATTTTTCTCTCGGGACACAAGTTCGTCGGACGCGCAAAGGAAAAGGACAGCCAGAACGCTAACACCAGTATGGTGTGCTGTCTGTCTCATCAAATACAAAGGTACTTTGACGGCAGCGATAATGAGATCACCGAGGTTGCCGACGGCGAGGCGTATGTCCGTCAGTCCGTTCTTGATAACAGTAATGCCAAGATAGGCGACAAGGTCGAGCTTACCGTAGCGGATGTCACCCGCACCTTTACGGTCAAGGACACGCTCAAGGACGCGGTGCTCGGATCGAGTATGATGGGCAACCCTAGGTTTTTGATCTCTGAAAATGATTACAAGGCTTTTGAAAAAGCCGAACCTCTCGAGCCGTATCTGTTTTATCTCAGCTTCATTGATACCAACGACATTCCCGCGCTTGAAAAAGCATTGAACGATTGCGACTACTTATATTTTGGAAATGGTCATCGCCGGGGTTCTGCTCGTGGTCAGCATTGCGCTGATTTTGATTGCGGTCGTAATCTTGCGCTTTACTATCAGTTTTACGCTCAGCGAGGAATATCGACAAATCGGCATAATGAAGGCGATCGGTATTCCCGACGGAAAGATCCGCTCGTTGTATCTGGTGAAATATCTGGCGATTTCCGTTTTAGGCGCAACCATCGGTTTGACACTGTCATTCCCGTTCGGCAGTATGCTGCTTAAAATGGTATCGCAGAGCATCGTGATGGAGAACGGCAACAGCCTTTTGCTGGGAATTATTTGCGCGGCGGCGGTCGTGTGTATTATCGTGCTGTTTTGTTATCTCAGCACGCGCAA